>JBCCEK010000064.1:0-20247 GCA_039030295.1 Myxococcota bacterium
ATGGCGTCCCCACGGAGGTTTGAACTCCGGTTACCGGCGTGAAAGGCCGGGGTCCTAGGCCACTAGACGATGGGGACAAAACTGATTTGGAGTGCTTTGGTTGTTCGGTGGGCCGTCAGGGGCTCGAACCCTGGACCGTCGGATTAAAAGTCCGCTGCTCTACCAACTGAGCTAACAGCCCAAGTGTCTGGGATCGTTCCGATGTCTATCCACTCCCGGCGGCCTGGCAAGGCTCGTCGCGCGCCGATAGAACCGATTGTGCCCTTTGTTCCCTCCTCGTGCCCCGTTTGGGAGCGAGGCGGCCGATATACGCCAAGTCGGGGAGATGTCCAATGTGTTGGGGGATGGGGCAGGGGGTCGTCCCCAAAGCCCCGACGCCGCGCGCTGTCTAGGGCGGCCTTCCCGGAAAAGCCTGGCATCTGGGCCGGATCGATAGCAATATCGGCGGGTCCCCGTATTCCCATTTCCGACGCTCGCGGCGTGTCCTGCGAGCGTGGTGGGAGGAGTAAAATGCGATCTTCGCCCCTTGTCTCGAGCGGCTTCGGCCTCGTCGCCGCCTTCCTTGTGGTGGCCGGATTCCTAACCTCGTCTGCCGACGCGCAGCCGGACTACACGCTCTTCGAGTCCGGTCCCGTCAGGCCCATCGCGCTCTCACCCGACGGAAGCCGGCTGTTCGCGGTCAACACCCCCGATGGCCATCTGGAGATCTACGATCTCACCGGGGCGTTCTCGGCCACGCCCACGGCTTCCGTCTCGGTAGGTCTCGAGCCGGTCGCGGTTGCGGCGCGGAACAACAACGAGGTTTGGGTCGTCAACCACCTGTCTGACAGCGTCAGCGTGGTGGATGTCGGCGCGAACCCTCCGCGCGTGGTGCGCACGCTGCTGGTCGGCGACGAGCCGCGGGACATCGTCTTCGCGGGGCCGGGCGGCAATCGCGCGTTCATCACCACGGCCCACCGCGGGCAGAACAGCCCCTATCCCGATGGCGAGTACGGGACCGAAGGGATCGGTCGCGCCGACGTCTGGGTCTTCGACGCCACCAACCTGGGATCGGGGCTCGGCGGCGACGAGGAAACGATCATCACGCTCTTCGGGGACCGGCCGCGCGCCCTCGCGGCATCTCCCGATGGGTCACGCGTGTACGCCGCGGTGTTCCGTTCCGGGAACCAGACGGCCCCGGTGACCGAGTTCCTCGTGTGCGACAAGAACGCCAGCCTCCCGTGCACCGTCCAAGGCACCCAGTACCCCGCCCGGATGCCTTTGCCGTGGGAGAACATCTTCGGTCAGGAGAGCGCCGACACAAGCCTGATCGTCGGGTTCGACGCCGGCTCCGGGCAGTGGCGCGACGAGAGCGACAACAACTGGAACCCCGCGATTCGGTTCGACCTCCCGGACTGGGACGTCTTCGAAATCGATGCCAACGCCGGGACTCCGGTGGCGCTCGAAGATGGGGCCGTGCTCGGTGTTCCGGGCGTCGGCACGATCTTGTTCAACATGGTGGTCAACCCGGTCAACGGCGACGTATACGTCTCCAACACCGACGCCAACAACCGCGTTCGTTTCGAGGGGCTTGGCGAATGGGCGGATCCGGCCGAGCTTGGCCCGAAGCCGTCCGGGGATCCTGCGACGGTCCGAGGCAACATTCACCGCTCGCAGATCACGGTGCTCGACGCCTCGGCCGACAACGGCGGGACTGCGCGCACCGAGTTCAACGTCATCCCGCGCGCGCTCAACAAGCACATCCCGTACGGGGCGCACCCGATGCCGGCCGGCACGCGCTTCCAAAGCCTGGCAACGCCGCTGCAGATGGCAGTGACCGCGGATGGAAGCACTCTCTACGTGGCGGGCTTCGGCTCGAACAACGTGGCTTTCTACGACACCGCCGAGCTCGAGAACGACACGTTCGTCCAAGACGGGAACAACCTCATTGCGGTCGGCGCGCAGCCGGCCGGGCTCGTGTTGGATGAGGCGAACGACAGGCTCTACGTGGCGACACGGACGCGCGTCTACATGATCGACACGACTACCAACACGGTGCTCCCCGACACGCGGTTCTTCTTTACGCCCGAGACCGTGAGCATCTTGAACGGCCGGAAGTTCCTGTACGACGCGGTGCTGACGTCGAGCAACGGCGAAGCGTCGTGCTCGAGCTGTCACGTCTTCGGCGACATGGACGACCTCACGTGGGATCTTGGCGATCCCGATCTCCCGAACGTGGCGAACAACAACCCACAACCGGTCGGCATCTTCGGGCCGGCGCTCGGCCCGTTCGACGCCAACAAGGGGCCGATGACGACGCAAACGCTTCGCGGGCTCAAGTTTGGGGGTCCGCAACACTGGCGCGGCGATCGCACTGGCCCTGAGTGTTTGGCGACCCCGGCCGACCCCGCATGCGCGAACCGCGCCTTCAATGAGTTCGACGTCGCCTTCGAGGGGCTGCTCGGTCTCGACGAAGGGCCACTCAACCCCACCGGGCCGCTCAACGCGGCAGACATGCAGAAGTTCACCGACTTCGCCCTGCAGATTACCTTGCCGCCAAACCCGACTCGCAATCTCGACAACTCCCTGGACGGCCAGCAGCAGGCGGGTCTGACCGCGTACGACAAGCCCTTCACCGACGGTCTCGGGAGCTGCAATGATTGCCACGAGCTCGACCGTGCGGCCGGCAAGTTCGGAAACGGGGGTGGCTCGACGACCGAGGGCCTGACCATGGAGTTCAAGGTCCCGCACCTTCGAAACGCCTATCAGAAGGTCGGCATGTTTGGCCTCGCGCCCACGGGCCCCATCCCGAATCCGACCGCGGGCGGGGCCAACATGGGGCCTCAGGTGCGGGGTACTGGCTACCTCCACGACGGCAGCATCGACACGGTGGCCTCCTTCCTGTCCGCCAGCGCCTTTACTTCGGCCGCGCCCAACCCCCTCAACGCGGGCGAGGTGCTGGCGCTCGAAGCGCTGATCATGGCCTTCGACACCGACATGGCGCCGATCGTCGGCCAACAGGTCACGCTCACCAGCACCAGCGGCGCGGCTGTCGACGCCCGGATCACCCTGCTGATCAATCGTGCCGACGCGGCCTTCGTCTTGCCCGGTAACGTCAACACCACCGAATGCGAGCTCATCGTGAAGGGCGTGGTAGGTGGGATTCAGCGCGGTTGGTTGTACGTCGGGAGCAACAACTTCGACCCCGACGTGACCGGAGAGGCCTTTTGGTCACGCCTGGACTTGGAAACCGAGGCCGCCGTGCCGGGGCAGGAGCTCACGTTCACGTGCGTACCTCCTGGGTCAGGCGAGCGCATGGGTATCAACCGTGACCGCGATGAGAACCTCGATGGCGAGGACATGGATCCCGACGCCTTCAACCCGCCCGCAAGCGACTGCCGGGTTGGGCCGACGACCGCCGGACGAACCAGCGCGAATGCCGTCTTGCTGATCCTCCTCGGCATCGGGTGTCGGTTCGTTTCGCGACGCCGCCGACGTCACTAACGCGACGTCTACATGCTCCCACAGCGGCGGTGAACCTCCGACTTGTGAGGCCGCTTACGTTGGTCGTTTTCGGACAACCGAAACTCGTCAGTTTGCGCACTTCGTGGTCGCAAAAACCACACAAAAAGTGTTAGGTTCGACGCCCCCGTTTCCAAGGAGGAGCTCGTGCCGAGCCTTCGTCTCACACCCTTGTTGATTCTGTGCCTCAGCGTTGCGCTTTGCATCGCTAGTTGCACGAACGACAGTGCACCAAACGCCGCTCCATCGAGCGGCGCACTCAGTGTCGACATTCACCTACGAGGTGAGATTCAGATCAACCAAGTCACTTGGGAGATCACGCGCGAAGGCATGGTGCCAATGGATGGCACCATCGACACCAGCGCGCCCGACTCGACTCCGTCCGTTGAAGTCTTTGGACTCGAACCCGGTGACGGTTACTTGATCACGATGTCTGCGACGTCCGCGCTCGGTGAGACCACGTGCGGCGGGTCGGCAGAGTTCTCTGTCGAAGCAGGGCTCACGACTGACGTGACGGTACTGTTGAATTGCGAGCCCCCGGTGGTGTTGGGAGGCGTGCGGGTCAACGGAGAGTTCAACGTGTGTGCAGGCCTGACGCTCGTGGTCGTGTCACCGCTCGAGACGTCGGTGGGCAGCAACATCGACCTCCTGGCCGAGGCCAAGGACGCCGAAGGCGACGCCATCACGTACCTTTGGGAAGCGACGGGCGGTTCGATCGACGACCCGAGCGCGCCAGAGACCTTCTACACGTGCGAAGAGCTCGGCAACTACGACATCACCATCCAGGTGTCGGACGACAACTTCGACTACTGCGTGTCAGGCTGGACGGTCCGCGTCACGTGCGGTGAGGGCGGTGGCGGAGGCCCCGACTGCTCGAGCGACGCCGACTGCGACGACGACGAGGTCTGTATCGACGGTCACTGCGTGGCTGACGTCGAATGCCGTTTCAACGCCGACTGTGATTCTGGAGAGATCTGCGTCAACGCGACCTGCGTCCCTGACCTCGAGTGCCGTTTTGACGCGGATTGCGGTCCCGACGAGATCTGCGTCGACACGGTCTGTGTCCCCGACGTCGAGTGCCGCTTCAATCTGGATTGCGAAGCCGGTGAGGTCTGCGTCAACGCGACCTGCGTGCCCGACGCGGAGTGCAGCGTTGCTGAGGACTGCGAAGCTGGCGAGATCTGCGTGAACAGCTTCTGCATCCCGGATGTCGAGTGCGACACCGATGCAGACTGCGATTTCGGCGAGGTCTGCGTTCGCAACGCCTGCGTGCCCGACGTCGAATGTAACTTCGATCAAGATTGCAACCCCGGCGAGATCTGCGTCAACAACACCTGCGCGCCCGATGTCGAGTGCAACGTCGACCAAGACTGCGGCGAGAGCAACGAGTGCAGGACGGCGACGTGCAACGGCACCGGCCTCTGTGAGGTCGCGCTCGCGTCCGACGGGACACCGTGCGACGGAGGAGACGGAGTCTGCACGGCAGGTGTATGTCGGGTCAGCGATCTCTTCGGCACCGACTTCGTCATCGTCTTCGGGTCCAACTACCTGCCCCCGCAGACGTCCTTGTTCTTGTCCGGGCCACAGTCCACGGTCGGCTTGGTCACCATTCCGTCGATCGGGTTCAGCGAATCGTTCGCCGTCACGCCAGGAAACGTGACCATGGTGACGTTGCCCGCAGGCACAGAGATCAACGCGACCGACGGCATCGAAGAGGAGGCGGCCGTCCGGGTGTCCTCCATCCAGCCCATCACCGTGTATGGTTTCAACCGCGTCCTACGGGGTACGGATGCGTTTGCAGCGCTCCCCACCGTGGCTTTGGGCGAGCGCTACCGCGTGGTCACCTGGCCTGGTGGAGTCAACGGGCCTTCGCAGCTCACGATCGCCGCCATTCCCGAGTTCGAGGGCGATACGACGACGACGACCACAGTGACGATCACCCCATCGGCGGCTGCGGGTAGCCGGCCCGCCGGGGTGCCCTTTGACGTCGTGCTCAACCCGTTCGACGCGTATCAACTCCAGTCTGCCGGCGACCTGACGGGCTCGTTGGTCCAAGCAGATCGGCCCATCGCGGTCCATGGCGGCAATCGCTGTGCGAACATCCCCACCCAGGCCACTGGCTTCTGCGACCATGTCGTGGAGCAGATCCTGCCCGTATCCACCTGGGGTACCGAGGTCGTGACCGTTCCGTTGGCCACGCGCACCCAGGGAGACACCTTCCGTATCCTCGCCGACCAGAATGGCACCCAGGTTCAGCTGGAGGGCGCTTCGCCCGAGTCGATCAGCTTGAACGCGGGCGAGTTCGCGGAACGAAACCTGATCGGTAGCTACCGAATCTCGGCGAATGCACCCATCCTGGTGACCCAGTTCTCCAACGGCAGCCAGTTCGACAACTCCACGTCGGACCCCTTCATGATGCTGATTCCGTCGGCGTCTCAGTTCATCAAGTCGTACACGTTCGCGACCCCGGCTTCGGGCTTCCCGACCAACTTCGCCAATGTCGTCGCCCTCACGGCCGACGTCACGGCGAACGTGGTGAGGCTCGATGGGACACCGCTGTCGCCGTCGGTGTTCACCGCGCTACCGGGCACGAGCTTCTCCGCGGCTCAGGTCCCGATCTCGGTCGGCACCCATACGCTGTCGGCGCCGAACCCGTTGGGCCTCTACGTCTACGGTTACGACGCGTTCGACTCCTACGGCTACCCGGGCGGCTTCACCGCCAGAGACCAGTAGCCAAGCCCGGCGTCGCTCGAGCCCGAGGCGGCCCCGTGCGTGGATCGCGACGCGACGTCGTGGTCAGGCGTCCGTTTCTCGAGTCGACCGAGCGTTTCGGCCGGTCTCCTCGTCCTATCGTCGGGACATGGCCGGAGTTCGCCAAGCGTGCTTTTCGGATTCGGTTCTAGCGACCGAACAAAGTCATGGCCACCACCGCACTGACTCGAACAAAGGTCCGATACCGTCCGGCACGCTGGCGCGATCCTGGCCACGGGTTCGCCCGGTAGGGCGACTGCGCAGCGGTCCTCAAACAAAGTCATCGGCTCGCGATCCCGAGACCGAACAAAGTTCGGCGTCGTGGCCTCGCGACTGGCCCGCGAACTGGTTTGTGAGACCTCGCACAAGTGTCGTCCAGCTCGCGCAAGTGGTCGCGATCAGTGTTGAATTGCATCTCTACTCGATGTTACCGTCGCCACTCCCCGCGTCGTGAAGCGCTGTGGTCGCGTGCCCGGATATGACGGCTCAGTGCAGGAGTAGTTCATTATGATTGGTTCCCGTTTTTCGTTCTTGAGTGCGGGGTGTCTCGCGCTTGCACTTGCCTTCACCGGCTGCACCGGCGACTCACCCTCGAGTTCCACGGGCTCGCTCGACTTGAGCCTGGAGCTGGCCGACGGCATCGTCATCAACTCGGTCGACTGGTCGATTACCGGTGGCGACATGGAGCCCATGAGCGGGACCATCAACACGAGCGCGCCGGGGTCCACGGCTTCGGTCGAGGTGTTTGGGATTCCCGAGGGGAGCGGGTACGTGATCACGCTCGAGGCGATGGACGAGACCGGCCAGGTGACCTGTCGCGGCGATGCCGAGTTCGCGGTCGTGGCGGGCGTGGCCACTGACGTCATGGTGTTCCTCAACTGCAAGCGCCCGACGACTCTCGGTGGGGTGCGCGTGAACGGCAAGTTCAACATCTGCGCGCAGCTTTCGAAGGTCATCGTGTCGCCGCTTCAGACGTCGGTTGGGAACAGCATCGACCTCTTCGCGAGTGGGACGGACCACGAAGGTGACGACCTACGGTTTTGGTGGATGGCAGACGGCGGTGACATTCCGGACGCCGACAACGCCACTGCGAAGTTCTTCTGCACCGAGGAGGGTGACTTCGAGATCACCGTGACCGTCAGCGATGACGACTGGACTTACTGCGAAGACAAGTGGACCGTCGCAGTTCGATGCGTCGGTGGCGGCGGAACCGGTGGCACAGGTGGTGCCGGCGCGGTCGGTGGATCCGGGGGTGCCGGCGGTGATGGCGGTGCCGGTGGTGCCGGTGGTGATGGCGGCGCAGGCGGTGCTGGTGGCGCAGGCGGTGCTGGTGGCGCAGGCGGTGCTGGTGGCGCAGGCGGTGCTGGTGGCGCAGGCGGTGCTGGTGGCACGGGCGGAAGCGTCGACCCGTGCCTCGGCATCATCTGTCCCGACACCGACTGCACCGAGGGCGTGTGCAATCCCGAGAACGGCGAGTGCGACGACATTCCGATCAACGATGGCGGGTCGTGCAACGACGATACCGGCAACTGTTCCGAAGGGATGTGCATCGACAAGTGCGAGGACGTCACGTGTGACCCGATCGAGTGCAACATCAACGCTTGCAACCCCTTCACCGGCGAGTGCGTCGCCGAGCCGGCCAACGAGGGCGGAGCCTGCGGCGGCGGTGGCGGCCTCGAAGAGTTGGTGGTCAACGGCGGCTTTGAAACCGGCGCGCTCGACATCGCGGACGACCCGGCGAACGGCTGGACGCTGTTCTGCGAGGGGACCAACGGTTCGTGCGAGGCCACGATGGCTGAAGCCGAAACCGGTCTCTGGTCTGGCAACCTGGTCGTCGAGGGCGGCATCGGCGACGCGGTCATCAAGAACGCCAACATCGGGATTGGGAAGGTGCAGCCGAACAGCCCCGTCACCGTGACGGTCGCCATCAAGGGCAACACCGCAGACGGTGGCGTCGTGTTCGTAGAGTTCTTCTCAGAACTCGCTGGAGGTGGCGTCTCGAAGGCCGAGTTCGTCGGCGGGGGCGCGCTCTTCCCGTCGCCAGATGTCTGGACCACCTACACCCTGGAGACGACCACGGGCGACGACGTCAGCGGAGGTGTGACCTTGCAGCTGAAGTCTTCGTGTGGCGCTGCCGAGACGTGCGTGGCGAACGCGTTCTTTGACAACGCGTCTGTCATCATCGAAGGCGATGGCGAAGCCGGGATCTGCGAGGGCGGTCAGTGCGTTCCTGAGGCAGAATGTGCCGTTGACGCCGACTGCCCAGACACCGGCAACGAGTGCATCGATGCGGTCTGCAACACGGGGACCTGTGGAACCTCGAACAACACCAACGCCTGCGATGGCGGCAATGGCACCTGTAACGAAGGAACCTGCGAGCCGAACGGGGGTGGCGGAGAGCTGACCGTCAACGGAGACTTCGAAACCGGTGCGCTCAACATCGACGACGACCCGGCCAACGGCTGGACGCTGTTCTGCTCCGGAACCAACGGGGTGTGTGACTCGACCATGGCGGAGTCCAACGGAGGCGCTTGGTCAAGCAATCTCATCGTCGAAGGCGGCATCGGAGACGCGGTCATCAAGAACGCCAACATCGGCATCGGGACCGTTCAGCCGAACAGCCCTGTCACGGTGTCGGTCGACATCAAGGGGACGACCGCCGACGGCGGCGTCGTGTTCGTCGAGTTCTTCTCGGAGCTCAGCGGCGGTGGCGTGTCCAAGGCCGAGTTCGTCGGCGGTGGGGCGATCTTCCCGGCGTCCGATGCCTGGACGACGTACACCTTGGAGACGACGACTGGCGACGATGTAAGTGGCGGTGTGACCCTTCAGCTGAAATCGTCGTGCGGCGCAGCTGCCACGTGCGTTGCGAACGCGTTCTTCGACAACGCGTCAGTCGTCATCCCGTAGGAGGTATCTACGCCATGGGGATGCAAGAGGTTCGACCTTCGGTTGTCTAGTACAGCGCTCGCGCGCGAAGGGCGCGCGCGTGGGTGGCTGATTCTGCTATTCGCCCTACAATCGGGTCCCATGCAGCGTAGACTATTCCAACACCTCTTCCTCCTCGTTACGGTGACCTCGCTCACCTCACTCACCGCGTGCTCCGGCACCGACAGTTCGGGCACGGGTGGCTCGGGCGCGACCGGCGGTACAGGCGGCGGCGGTACGGGCGGTACACCTGTTGTCGACTGCGACGCAGAGATCGGCTTCGAAGATGGGTGCGGGCCCTTCGCGCTCGAGAACTTCGCGGGCGGGGCATCGGCGATCATCGACAACCCAGACCCGAGTGGCATCAACACCACAGCCAAGGTCCTCCAGCTGCAGAAGTTCGAAGACGACAACTTCGGCGGGAGTTCGTTGACCCTCGCCGAGACGGTCGATTGGAGTCGTGGGACCGCCTTCGTCGCCAAGGTGTGGTCGTCGCGTCCGGTCAACCTTCTCTTCAAGCTGGAAGGCTCCGACATCGAGCTAGAGAACGTTCAAACCGACAGCAGCGCATGGGAAGAGGTTTGCTTCGATTTCGCGGGCCAGACCGACGTCCCAGACGCGACGGGGATGACCTTCATCTTTGACCTCGGCATCGTCGGCAAAGCCGACTCGAACCCCACCAGCTGGACCTTCTACGTCGACGGCATTCGCCAAGCCGACGCTTGCGCGCCGCGCGAGGAAGTCACCTACGAGCTGATCTTCGAAGACGAGTTTGATTCTGGCGAACAGCCCTCCGCGGCCACGTGGAACTTCGAGACGGGGTACGGCGTCGACGACAGCGGCTGGGGCAACAACGAGTGGCAGCTCTACACCAGCTCCACCGACAACGTGCGTCTCGAGGACGGCAATCTCGTGATTCAGGCGCTCTGCCCGGTGGAGCCTTGTGGCATTCGGGACGGCACGGTCACTTCGGGGCGAATCACGACTCAAGACAAGTTCGAGTTCCGCTACGGCAAAGTCGAGGCAAGGATCAAGCCCCCAGTCGGAAAGGGCGCCTGGCCTGCCTTCTGGGCGCTCGGCGCGAACTTCCCCGAAATCGGTTGGCCGGTGTCGGGCGAGATCGACTTCATGGAAGCCTTCAACGCGTTCTCGAGCGACGGCGACCGGATGACGCACTTCACCATGCACTGGTGCGACGACTCCAACCTGGCTCCCGCCCCTTGCGAGTTCGACGGGGGCTGGACCTTCCTCGGTAAGTCGCTGACGCTCGAGGAATCCCTCGGCGACGACTTCCACATCTTCGCGGCCGAATGGGACGAAACCAAGGTCGTCGGCTCGATCGATGGCGTGGAGTACTACATCCGTTCGATCAACCCCGAAACCATGGCTGAGTTTCAGCGAGAGTTCTTCTTGCTCCTCAACGTGGCCATGGGCGGCACGCTCGGCAGCAACAACCAGGCCCCGAACGGCAACGAAGTCTTTCCGCAGACGATGCTCGTCGATTGGGTGCGGGTGTACCAGCGAGTCGACTGACGGGCGCGCGCATAGAGGAGAGCGTCCAACCCACAGGATGACGACCGAAGTGGAGGTCCTATGTCGAAGCCGACTGAAAGTCAGTTCCCTGTAGTCTCTCGGTCGAGCGCTGGGGTATCGATGCGTCGGTCGGGCTACAAAGTGCCGGGCTTCCCCGGGCTGCTCGGCACCGATTTCTCCAGGATGTCGCGAGCCGACAAGATCGCGCTTCTGCGCCAGATCCTCGAGGAAAAGATCCACGGGATCTCATTCAGCCCCTACGTCGACGGCCAGTCGCCTGGCGCTGACATCACCGAAGGGCAGATCCAATCACGGCTCGACATCATCAAGCCCTACACGCACTGGATCCGGACCTTCTCTTGCATCGAAGGCAACGAGGCGATTCCACGCATCGCACACGACAATGGCCTGAAGACGATGGTCGGTATCGGGTTGTCGGAGCACCTGGACATCAACGAAACCGAGTTCCAGAACGGCGTCGACATCGCGCGGGCGGGCCATGCAGACATCCTCGCTGTCGGCAACGAGGTCATGCTCCGGGAGGACTTGTCCGAGGATCAACTCGTTGGCTACATCGAACGCGCAAAAGAAGCGGTGCCCGGTATTCCTGTCGGAACCGTAGATGCGTACTTCCTCTTCGAGAACTATCCCCGGGTGGCGGCCGCCTGCGACACGCTGCTGGTCAATTGCTACCCCTTCTGGGAGAGCTGCCCTGCGGAGTACGCCCTCCTGTACATGAAAGAGATGTACCGCCGTGCGCAGAACGTCGCGAACGGAAAGAAGGTCATCATCAGCGAAACCGGGTGGCCGAGCCAAGGGACCCCGTTTGGGGCTGCCGTGCCTTCCTACGACAGCGCGCTCGAGTACTTCATTCGGACGTATCAGTGGGCCTACGAAGACGGCATCGAGATCTTCTATTTCTCGTCGTTCGACGAGTCGTGGAAGGTCGGCGCCGAAGGCGATGTGGGCGCGTACTGGGGCCTCTGGGATGCCCAAGGCAATCTGAAGTATGTCTGACGGGGAGGGCTGGGTCTCGTTCGGCCGGAGCGTCGGGGTAGGGGTCGCGACCGCGGTCCTGATGTCACTCTTCGCCGCGGTCGCGCCATTCGCCTCGCCACGACCTGCCTCCGCGGATAGTGCCACGCACGATCCAGGCCGTACCAAGTACAGGGCGCCCAAGGCTCGGCGCGCACCTCAAGTGGATGGTGTCGCCGACGAGCGCGTGTGGCAACGCGCCAAATGGCACCCGATCGACCAGCGTTGGCTCGGCCCTGCCCATTCTCCGGATGACTTCCGCGGCCGCTTCAAGGTCGCTTGGACCGCCGACAAGATCTACCTCCTCGTCGAGGTCGTCGACGACATTCTGTTCGATAGCCATCGCGACCCGCTCGTTCAGTACTGGGATGACGACTGCCTCGAGATCTTCGTCGATGAAGACAACTCGGGCGGGAACCATCAATACAACCACAACGCTTTCGCGTATCACATGTCGCTCGACAACCGCGCGATCGACATCGGTACAGACAAGGCCCCGCACGACTACTCGGACCACACGCAAAGCCAATGGCGCGCGAACGGCAACACGATCGTGTGGGAGGTGGCGATCGACATCTACGACGATGGGTACGTGGATGGTTCCGACAAGAACGCCCCGGTCGCCTTGACGGCGGGGAAGGTCATCGGCCTGATGCTGGCCTGGTGCGACAACGACGGTAGTGAGCTCCGCGAGAACTTCATCGGCTCCGAGTCTGCGCCCGGGGAGAACAAGGACCGCGGCTGGATCGACGCGGGCTTGTTTGGGTCGGTGGTCCTCGTCAACTGAACTGCGAGGCGCGCGCGGCGTCTACGACCCTTCGCGGTTCACGGACGGCGACTCTCGGAGAAGCTGCTTCGGTGACCGATCGACGTTGAACAGGCCCCAGTGCTTCTCCGCTCCAAGCGGCGCGCCCGGTCGCCCTTTCCAGGGCTCGTCAAAGGCCTCGAAGAAGAACACGGTGGTGTTGGTGGCCCGCGCCCACCCCTGCATTTCACGGTAGTAGCGAGCCTGGCCCGGCTCGTTGGCCCGGTCGCCGAACTCCTCGGCGATGGTGGCCCAGCCGGCTTCGAGAATCGCGATCGGCTTGCCTGGGTGTGCCTGGCGGACGCCTTCGACATTCTCAATCGTGTAGGCGAGGGCGTCGTCGATCCCTTTGCCTTCCCATTCGGGGTACGTGTGCACACCGACGAAGTCGACCTCGGCCGCCAACTCCGCGCCGTCTTCGATCCACCAAACATAGTTCTCGGCGACCGTGACTGGCTGGGCGATCGCGGCTTTCACCTGCCTCACGTACGCGATGACGCGCTCAACCGGCACCATGTGGTCGTTCCAACTCACCAAGGCCTCGTTCGCAACGTTGACGGCGACGATCATGTCGTCGAACTTGGTCGCAAGCTCGATCCCGCGAGCGATCTCCGCGGCGTTGTGCTCGGCGTTCTCGAGCAATGCTTCTTCGGGGATGGGCTCGGTGATCCATTCGCAGCCCTCGTGATTGCTGAACTCGGCCTCCAGCCATATCCCCAACAGGACTTTGATCGGGAGTTGGTGTTGGCGGATGAGCTCGAGGGTGAGTCGGCTATTGTCCCCGGCGTCGTACAGGCGGATCAGGTTGAAATCGTGGTCGACGAGAATGCGCAAGTCTTCGAGGATCTCTTCCGCGCTGGGGTTGACCGCGCCATGGCCTCGGTCGGGGTACTGTCCCTCGCGAAACCCCGAGTACGCGACGGCCATCGTCTCGCCCGCCACGAGCGCGGACGGCGATTGAACACCCGGGTCGGGCGACGGGGGTGGGGCGCTAGGGGCTCGTTCCGAGCTCGAGACGCATCCGGCAGCGGCCATGGCGATCACAGCAGGTCCTTCCGTTGGTTTCATGGTTGTCGTCGTGTTTGCTACTGGGCGACCTGCATCGCGCCGCGCCGCTGTTCGAGTTCGGCGCGTACCTCGTGGGCCTTCTGCTCCGTGATTTCGTACGAGGCCACGATCCAGATGGCGACGCCCGACGCGATCATGGGCACGACGACGTCAAACACCCGCATCAGCAACAGCGTCCTGTCGGTCTGCTGCGTGATGCTCTCGTCGAAGCCCGTCGCGCCCAAGAGATAGCCCCCCCCGAGGAGGGCAGCTGCCATACCGAGCTTCACGACCCACCAATAGATCGAGCCGAACATGCCTTCTCGACGTTCGCCCGTTTCTCGCTCATCGAGATCCACCACGTCGGCGACCATCGATCCCATCAACGTGAAGAGCCCGCCGAGGCCGAACGCCATCAGCGGGGCCGGAAGCACGATGAGCCAAGGGTTCTCTGGGTCGTAGCAGAACCACTTCATGCCGTAGCCCAAGATCGAGATTCCGGTGGATACGAAGAACGCGCGCCGCTTGCCGATCCTGGTCGCGAGCCACGTCACGAATGCGATGATGAAAAACGCCGAAACGCCTCCGGCCGTTCCGGACCAGCCGACGATGGTCGACGCGGCTTCTCGATCCCCGCCGAACAGGTAGTAGATGATCACGAAGGGTTGGAACGACGCGATCAGCATGAACCCGTTGAACACCAGGAAGGTGGCCACGCACAGTTTGACGAACGGTCGGAAGCGGAAGGTCGCAGCGAAGCCCTTGAAAAAGCGGACCATGTTGGTGACCAGTTGGCTGCGCGGCTTGTCTTCCTTCTCCTCGACCGGTGGCTTTTGGAACGCCTCTCCCGTCAATCGGTTCGCACTGTAGGGCTCCCTCAAGAAGATCGCGGGCAGGACTCCAACGACGATCGTCACCCCGCCGATCGCGAGGGCGAGCCCCGCCGCCCCCGACATCGTGTCCTCAAAGAGGTTCTTGTTCTCGGCGGCTGCCAGAAACCAAGGCGAGACGATGAAGGCGATCTGGCTGAAGATGTTCTGCACCCCCATCAGGCGCGTTCGTTCGTGGTAGTCGGGCGTCAGCTCGTACCCCAAGGCGACCCACGGCGTCGCGAAAACGGTATAGGCGAAGAAGAAGATCAGCGACCCGATGAGGAAGTACCAGAAGTAGAAGCCCTCCGAGCGCCCCGCCGGGAGCTGCCAAAGTAGCGCGAAGATGATCCCGGTCGCGATGGCGCCAACGAAGATATACGGGCGGCGTCTTCCCCACTTCGATTTGGTGTGGTCGGAGATGTAACCCATGAGCGGGTCGGTAAACGCGTCGACGATCCTCGGGATGAAACCCAGCACGCCGACGAGTTCGACTCGCATCCCGAGACCGAGCGTCAGGAAGATCATCATCCCGCCGCTGGCCGCGCCAAGAAGGTTGTTCACGAGCCCGCCGACGCCGTAGATGATCTTGTGTGGAAACGAGATCCGGTCTTCCGGAGCCGTGTCGAAGTGGCTGGGGCTACTCACGGTGGGAGCTCGAGGCTTCTTGGGGCTGAAGCGCTGAGGTGCGTATCGGAAGAGCGAACAAACTACGTAGCTTCATCGTCAGGCTCCTATGGCTTCTGCTTGTGCAGGGAAGAGCGATGGTGCCTGCAAAGCGGCTTCCAATGCAAGCGTCGCTGCGCCGAGGGCGATGCCCCATTCGTTGAGGCCTGTGGTGCGGATCTCGGTGCCAGAAATCGACGTGGGTAGGGACAGGTTGACGATGGTCTCGCGGACTGCGTCGAGCACGAGGCCCCCTGCGCGCGAAAGTCCTCCCCCGAGGACGACCGTCCGCGGGTTGATCAGGTTGAGCATGTTCGCGATTCCGACGCCGAGCTTCTCACCCGCGTAGCGCATCAGCTCGACCGAGGTCGGGTCGCCGTCGAGCGCGGCGTCGACCAGCTCGTCGATGTTGGCGGGCGGCGGGCGGTTGCTGCCCGCCGCCCGCAACTCTGATTCCGCCCGTTCGAGGAGCGCCGGCGTACCGACGAAAGTCGTGAGGCAACCCTGGAGGCCACACACGCATTGTGGGCCCTGGGCGTCGATGGAGGTGTGGCCGATCTCGCCAGCGATGCCGCCGCTGCCCCGAAAAATGCGTCCGTTGATGATCAGGCCCGCGCCGATTCCAGTCGCCACCTTGACGAACGCCATGTCCTCATCGGAGGTCCCTGCGCCCCACCAAAGCTCTGCGAGAGCACCGAGATTCGCGTCGTTGTCGAGGAAGACGGGCCGGCCAAAGGCATCCTCGAGATGCGCGGCGATGTTGTAGCCCTCCCACTTGGGAGCGACGAAAGGAAGCAGCTCGCCCGGGCGGTCGTTGTCGACGGGGCTTGGCACGGCCACGCCGATGCCGAGAACTTGCGCGAGCTGCACGCCGTCGGCCTCGAGCACCGAGCGCACACCCATGGTCATTTTCTCGAGCGCAACTTCGGGCGCGTCTCGCACGGGCGCGGGGGCGGACCACGAAGCCCTGATCTTGCAACGGAGATCCGTGAGGACGCACGAGATGTGCGTCGCTCCGAGCTCGATCCCAACGATGAAGCTCGACCGATCTTGAAACTCGAGAATGATCGGCCGGCGACCCCCGTTCGAAACACCTGCGCGTGCCTCTTCAACGAGGCCTGTGCTCAACAGGTCGTTCACGATGGCCGACACCGTGGAGCGACTCAGGCTCGATCGGCGCGCAAGTTCCGCGCGCGAAATCTCTCGTTCTCGCCAAAGCAAATTGAGGAGCAATCGGCTATGCTGCGCACGAATTGCGGACGCACCCAAAACGCCATGGGTGGTGTGCCTGGAGCGTGCGACTTCGTTCATGTCTCGAACGAACTACGTGTTCGCCCCGCCAATGTCAAGCATGGGGGAGGGGTCGCGGCCCCCCGCGGCTTTGCTCCGCGCCACACACCCATCGGGGGGAACGCCGAGCAAATTTGGGGCGCTGCGTCAAACAACACGTCGACATTGTTCGCGTTCGGCGTTGGATCCGTGCTTGACATATTTTCGGAGACTTGGTTTGTTGCGGCAACAAACGAATGGAACGGCGATGAGAACGCGAGTTCGTAGTGAGAGCCCAGTGATTTCCCAAGACCTCAACCCCGAGGTCTTCGTGACCGCTCTCGCATCGTTCGGGCCTCGCGCTTTCGATCAACCGGAGTCCGAAACGAAACGCGCGCGCGAAGCCGAGAGTCGTTACAAAAATTACATCGCGTTGGTACAGTCGCCCGGTGTTGTGGCCAACGGGTTGGGTGTCGGGTGTTGCGGCGTCGCAAAGATGGGTTGTGGGTCGGTGATCACAACCGAACTCGACTCCAACGATCCGTCAGTCGACGGGTGGTCCTCCTTGGGTGTCTCGTTGTGTTGCAAAGGAGTCAGTCAGATGGGTAGTCGTATCGTCCAAACGAACCGACTTGGCGAGGAGCGGTCAGCATGAGGATCTTGGTTGCACTGCTCGTGGTGTTCTGGTCCGTCTCGGCGTCGGCGCAACAGTACGGAGAACCGACGCGGTCGCCTGAACCGTCCGGTGCACCGACTGGGCCCATCCCAGGTCCCGACGTTCCGGCTGAACCAGGTGCAGAAGCAGAAACCGTGGATCGACCCCTGAATCCGGCACCGCCGCCCGAGGCGCCGAATCCGATCGCGCCGGAGAGTTCGACGAAGCCACCAGCGGCGTACGAGCGTCCGCCGGCTCCACCGTCAGGGAGTAAAGCCGCGCCGATTCGTACGGACGGCCCGAACGTCGTCAAAGTCTACAAAGACGAGAACGGCTACCTCCTGATGGTCGACGATACGCCGACCATGGTATTCGGCATGAACTGGGGCTACATGCCGATCGGCGAGAACTACAACTACTCGCTTTGGACAAAGCCCGACGATGTCATCCGCGACGCCCTCGACGGCGAGATGCGGCTGATGAAGGAGATGGGTGTCAACGTGGTTCGTCAGTACGTTGGCGTGCCCGCGCGGTGGATCACCTACATCTACGAGAAGTACGGCATCTACACCGCGCTAAACCACTCCATCGGGCGTTACGGGTTCAACATCGATGGCGTTTGGGTGAGCCCAGTCGACTACTCTGAGCCGCGTTTTCGCGAGGCCGTGAAGCAAGAGATGAGAGAGCTCGTTGAGGAGTACAAAGACACGCCGGGGCTCCTCATGTGGTTGCTCGGCAACGAGAACAACTACGGTCTCTATTGGAAGTCGAACGAGATCGAGGATCTTCCCGAGACCGAACAGGGGGATGCTCGGGCTGTCTTCCTGTACTCCCTGTTCGGAGAGATCACTGAAGAGATTCATGCGGCGGACGACAACCACCCGGTGGCGATCGTCAACGGCGATGTCGGGTTCCTCGAAGTGATCAAGGAACAGTGCCCCAACATCGACATCTTCGGCACGAACGTCTATCGCGGCCCGTCGTCCGGAAACCTCTTCGAGCGTATCGAGGCGGAACTCCAGGTTCCGGTCATGTACGGCGAGTTCGGCTCCGATGCATATGACGCGAAGCGGGGGATCGAAGACCCGATCGCTCAGGCCGTGATCCTGCAAGCCCTTTGGCAGGAGATCTACGAGCAGAGCTACGGCAAGGGCCGGGTCCAGAACGCCATCGGCGGGATGACCTTCCAGTGGAGCGACGGTTGGTGGAAGTACAACCAGGACGTCAATCTTGATATCCACGACACGACGGCGTCGTGGAGCAACGAGGCCTACCAGTTCGACTACCAGGAAGGCCAGAACAACATGAACGAGGAGTGGTTCGGCATTGCTGCCAAAGGCCGCTCCAACTCGCGAGGCATCTACACCGTGTACCCACGCGCCGCGTACTACGTCCTGCAGGACGCGTACCGGCTCGATCCCTACGCGCCCGAGACGGACCTTGCGATGATTCGGGAGCACTTCTCGAGGGCAGGCCCTCGCTCCTCGGCCAACACCCAAAGCAAACTTGCCCAGCTCGAGAGGTTCAAGCCCATCGTCCGCGTTGATTTTGAAACGTTCACGACCGGTGGTCGACAACTCGACCAGGAAGAGCGCAACGAAACCCGCTTCGGCGATACCGAATCGATCTACCTCGGCATGGAGGTCAAGCCCGCAAAGGGCCTGAGAGCCAAGGTTGTCGTCAACGGCCTTGGTAACGTCGCCCTCAACCCGATCAACGAGATCTTCTACGAGGAACGAGGCCAGCCCATCGGGGTCGAAGATATCGATGGTGAGGTCCAGGTCTTGAGCGAGCGCTTCCAGATCTACGAGGCCGCGTTCGACTGGGACAACAAGTACTTCTTGATGGAGAGCTTCTTTCGTGGCGAGGGGCACTACCACTGGGGCTACGAGGGCGACTTCTTCGGCCTCTACCCGGAGATGCACCAGCAGAACGTCATCGACACGTACAACGCGAACGCACCGACCGGGGTGACCTTCCAGGGCAAAGACAAGATCAAAGGCCTGACCGTCGCGTTCGGGCCCGAGCTCTGGTGGGGTGCAAACCCGACGATCCTCGGCAAGTACTACCGACAGTTCGGCGACTTCAAGTTCGGTGCCATTCACCAAGAAGACTTCGCGCAGCGGGTTCCTGACACGTTCGCAAGCTCGGTGATTCCGCAGCCTCGAAGCCGAAAGAGCACGTTGTATTTCGGGTACGCCGCCAAGCGCATCACGCTCGAAGCCGGCGCGATCACGGGCCGCTCGAACTTCATCGGGGAAGCGTACGAGATCGCGCGACGAGTCGATGGGCCCGGGTACCTCGGCTCGGGCTATGAGATCTCCGACGGGACGATTCGGTTCGCGGACACCCTCGGCGGCAAACTCAAGTTCACGTACAACAACGCCCCGTTCTTCTGGTACATCCAGGGCGGCATGCGCGGGCTCGTCAGCGATGGCGGTGTCGACAACACCATGACCATCACGGGCTGGTCGCTCAAAGAGAGCGGTCAGGGCAACCACTGGGCGGTGTCGTCGGGGATCGGATACTACGCAGGCAATGTCGTGCTCGCCCCGAACTTCCTGGCGCAGCGACCCCTCGAAGGCCCGCTCCCGTTCATCCCGGACTTCTTCGATCCGGAAACGGGCACGTTCTTTCCCGGGGTTCAGGCACGTAACCAGCTCGTGGATCCGTTCTGGGTCCGTTCGAACCGAGAGACGTATGGTTTCGAGTTCCTGCTCGGTTGGGACCCGACGCCCGCCACGCCACTCTACGCCTGGGACAACGCCGCGCGCGAAGATGCGAAGATCTCCGTCGTGCTGGACTTCGTATACAAGATCCTGCCCACAAGCCAGGACGCAGCGGTCGCAATTGGTGTCCCGGACGACGACGCGGTCGGCCCGCAGTTCGTGTTCGGCTTCCCCGCGGCGGCGCCGGCTCGAAACCTCTGGGACGTGAGTGTGCGTACAATCACCAACTTCACCTACAATATGCGACTGGTGAACTGGGTGTACGCGGGCCAGGGCCAGGCCAATGGCGATGACGCCCGGACCGTGTCACGCTTCGGCACATACGGGTGGTACTCACTCGGCTCTTTCAATATTAACTACTTTCTTAAGTTCAACGACTGGGGACCCTACGACTACCACAAGGACTTCAACCTGACGTTTCCACTTCAGGTGTTGTTGGACCTGTCCTACGCCTATCGACCG
>JBCCEK010000065.1:0-20208 GCA_039030295.1 Myxococcota bacterium
CTGCGGTCGTGAATCCGGGCACTTGCGCGTCTGCGCCTCCTCATGTGACGACTCACGTCGGCAGATCCGACGGAAACGACGAACTACGTCAGATGTGGAGACGTCTTGGTGCGCCGATGTGGGCGGGGTGCCGCTTCACCGTTGGCGCACGACGGGTCCCCCGCTACGGAAAGAGCGTTCGAGCGCCGTCGACCAATGAGATACTATGGGCACCATGATTCTTAGAGTGCTCGCCCTAACCTGCGCCGCCGCATTGGCGGCATGTGTCGAGTTCCCTGCGGCCCCGGACGGGACGGGTGCTACGGGCGGCGTCGGGAACCCGGGAACAGGGGGAAGCGGGGGCCCAACTGGGACGGGCGGCTGCAGCGACATGTTCAGACAGTTGGACGAGGCCGGAGACGGCGATACTACCAGCATCGCCTCCGACTCTCGCAACGCGATCGCAGTCGGCAGACTCAGCGTGGACGAGGACGACCTCTCAGACCTTTGGAGCGCGACTCCATGCGCCGACGGGAAGGGTGTCGAGCTGAGTTGGTTTGGGGACCAGTCCGACCTCGAACTGTCCCCCTTAGGCGCGACCGAACTCTCACCAGGCACGACTTGCATATGCCCAGACAGCACCCAGCGGACTTGCTCAACGCTAACCGGAGAGCTTCCAAGGGACAGCGCCCTCACACTCGAGGTCGGCGCAACGAGCACGAGCGGCGCGACACTCTACAACATCGAGTTGTGCGACCCCATAATCCCCTAGAGCGCTAGTGACACAGCGCTTCTCGGCGGCCGACGCCGACCGCCTGGTCAGGAGAGATCCCAACCAGGCGGCCATCCGTACCAGTCGTCGCGCCTACGGCGTCGGTTCGATTCGGACGACCGTAGAACCAAGATCGACAGGAACCCCCGCTACTTGAGTCTCCGCCTCGTAGTACATCAGGAAGCCGAGCGGTGTCGCTTGTCCGCTTTCAACGATGGGCTCGATCCAGAGGTCTACGCCGGTGGATGCGCCTGCGGCAAGCGTGCCGACATCGAAGATGACGTTCTCGAAATCGTCGCACGTACTGCCGAGTGTGGAGTCACTGTTCCCGATCTGACACGTGGCTCCGGCGGTCGCTCGGTTGGCGGCTATGCCCGTAACAAACAGCGGTAGCCGAGCCTCGAGCACGATATCATTGACCGCGCTCGCGCTCGTATTCGCGACGTTGTAGGTGACACGAAACTGCTCGCCGCGCTCCGCCGACTGGACGGCGCTGGTCACGGTGGTTCGCAAAGTCGGAGAACTGACCACGGGGATACGCAAGACCGTTCTCGCCTGTCGCTGCTCGTTCGATCGATCGACCAGCACAGCCTCGGTGAGAAGCTGCTCGCCCGCGGCGGCGGAGTCCACGCGAAGCGTCACCTCTTTGCTGGAGCCCCCCTGACCGGCGAGCGTCTCGTCTTCCCAGACGATCATTCCGACCGACTCGTCACCTCCGTCGGAGTCCACGATAGTGGCATCCTCAGAGAATCGGAAGACCAGATCGGCATCCGTCGTCGACGTGCTTCGATTCGAGAAGTACAGGGTGTAGGTAACCGCTTCGCCTTCGGCCGCCGGAGTTACGCTGCTCGCGACCCGAAGTTCGAGCGGATCAGGCGCAGACTCGGCAGACGTAATCCCCGCGAGGATCGAGGGTTGCTCGGCAACATCGCTTGGATTGAAAGCATCGGTACGAACCTCCGTCTTGAACGGGATGAGGTCTCCTTCCGTTGTCTCGGACGACACGAACAGGAAGGGTTCGAACGAAAGCACACGACTTTCTCCTGACGCGATTGAGGGGATCTCCCAAACCAGATCCTGCCCTCGTGCACACGTAGATCCCAGCCCGGCCGATTCGCACACGGCGCCGATGGACGATGTGGAGGCACGGATACCAAACAGCCCGTCGGGCAACCTCGACTCGACTCGTACGTCTCGAGCTTCGGTGGACGTTGGGTTGGAGAGCACAATGGACACATACATCCCCTCGCCAAACACCCACGGATCGCGGTTGGTCTCCATGGAGACCAGCAAGGACCGCGGGCCGACCGGCGTAATCGCGGCGACGCGAACCTCTGCCTGCGCGTTGTCATCGTCGGTAACGGCAGCGTCGACACGGACCTGGTCGCCATCACTCGCACTTGGGAAAGACAACACCACTCTTCGCTCGTTGCTTTCCTCAGCTCCAAGTGCCTCAGTATCCCAGTCGATCCGCCCCGAAGACGCAGTCCCGCCGTCGCTGTCGAGCACAGTCGCGTCCGACGGGAAAGTCATCGAGAGGTTGGCGTCGATGGTGGACGCCGTCACGTTCGAGTAGTGAAGCGCGAACAACTGGGCCTCACCTTCTTCCAGTGGGTTCGACGCCCCAACCATCCTAAGCCGCAACCCAGGGTCGTCGATCCGGTCCGTGTCGACGTCGTAGAGTGCAACCGTGTCCGCTGCGATGACGGCGGGTTGTTGGACTGCCTCCGGCTCGCTGGCCGAGTCGGTGCGAAGCTCCGCTTCGTAGTAGAGCATCCGTTGGTCGAAGGCGCCCTCGGAAGGCCAAGGAAACACTTCGATCGAGGTCACGCGACGCTCTCCGGGCCCGATGTTGCCGAGGCTCCATTCAATGTTCTGGCCTCCATCGCAAGTACTTCCGAAGCCGGTCGATACGCAGCGGCCCCCCTCTGAAGCCCGGTGTACAGCGACTCCGAACAGGCCGACCGGCAGGCGAAGCTCAAGCTCCACATCCCTCGCCTCTTCCTGATTTGGGTTCGTGACTACGACTGACACCGTATGAATCCGAGATACCGGGGACGGATCGGGGCCAGCCTCGACCGCGATGTCGAGTGGTCGCGCCCCAACGGCGGTCTGGATGGTCGCTCGGGATTCATCATTCGTGCTGTCGATCGAGATCGTCGCCTCGGCGCGAATCTGGTCACCGTTGGACCTTCCCATTGGCATGATCGTGACGCGCCGCTTGTTGTTCTCACCGGGCTGGAGTGTTTCCCGCCATGTAATCGTGTCGCCACTCAAGATGCCTCCACCTTCGTCAAGCACTTGGACGTTCGAAGGTAGGCTCAGAGTCACGTCGGCATCGATGGTGGACCCGTCTGGGTCGGTCGCGTAGCTGAGCGTGTAGGTCAGAGGCTGCCCCGGCGCGACAGGGTTCGCGCTTTCTGCTACGTGAAAAACGAAGGGCCGCTCGTCTTCGGAGATCGCCACAACCGCGGCCGACTGAATCGAAGGCTGCTCGGCCACTGTTCCTACATCAGCCGAATCGGACCGAACGTCGACCTCGTACACCTGAAGGAAGCCGACGTCGACCTCGTTCGTGATGAATGGTTCAAAAGAGATGACCCGAGTCTCGCCCGGTCCCAGGTCACCGATCGCCCAGTCGAGGTTCTCTCCGGCGTCGCACGAACTGCTGAGGCCTTGAATCCCGCAATCCGCACCTGCGCTTGCTCGCTCCGCGTTGACGCCGAAGATCCCGTTCGGAAGCCGAGCCTCAACCCCAACGTCGCGGATGATCGATCCGGTGGGATTCGTCACAGTAACCGCAACTCGACCGAGATCGCCAACCTCGATCGGGTCTGGATTCGCGTCGACCACGACGCTAAGACCCTGAGACGCCACGATCGTGCGAACCTTCGCTTCGGCTCGCACCGCTGGGTCTCCAGCGACCTCGATGGTGGCGGATCCAAGGAGTTGGTCTCCAACCACGGTGTCGGGTGCCTCGATGGTCACGTGCCGCACCGCGTTGTCGAGAGAGGCGAGTGTCTGTACAGGCCAAGTGATGGTGCCGCCGCTCTCCGTGCCGCCGTCAGCCTCGGTGACGCTCGCACCTTCTGGAAGCGTAAAGGAGAGAACAACGTCCTCGGTCGAGGGACTCGGGTTCGAGTAGTGAAGCGAGTATGACAACGAGCCCCCCGCCAACATCGGATTTGTGCGCTCGACGAGCTGCAGGTTCAGGGCGCGCGTGCTCACCACGTCCACGGTGGTACTGGCCCCTGTCGAGTCGAACCCGTTAGTCGAAGTCGCCATCCCGGTGAAGGTCATGGCCGCGGGACCCCCAGACTCGATGAATGGCTCGATCGAAACGATTCGGGACTCGCCTGGCGCGAGGTTGCCAATGTTCCAGCTGACTGTCTCGTTCGCGTCACAAGCACTCCCAAGCCCCGCAGTACAAGACGCGCCGTCAGACGCCCTTCGCTCGTTGATCCCGAACACGCCTGCTGGCAGTCGAATGCTCGCGGTCACATCGTTGGCGGTCTGCGTCTGGCTTTGGTTCGTGATCGTGCCCGACACACGGAGGAGGTCAGCAACAACCACTGGCGAATAATCAGCATCCAGGTTCATCCGAATCGGCGCCACGCAGATCCCGAGCTCGCAGATCTCGTCCATCGGACACATCGCGTCGACTGTGCAGTCGTCGCCCTGCTCGAAGACTGGCGACTCGGACGTGACGCGGACCAAGGCGTCGGCGCCGTCGATGGTGGCACTAGCTTCGGCGCGAAGGAGCAACCCCGATGGTAGGGGCTCTTCGGCCGGTACGGTCACCTCGACGATCCGCATGGCACCAGCAGCCAGATCCTCTGCGGGCCAGGTCACCACGCCGTCGTCGTCGACAGTTCCACCATCGGAGACCACGGCGGCGGATGAGTCGACCAAAACGGGCAATATCAGAGTAGGCGCTACGTCGACAAGCGAGCCACCGCCGTTGTTCTCGTAGGTGACGGTGTACATGATGTCGCCGCCGGCCTCGGGGACCTCCGGTGTCTGCAGAAGGGAGATTCCGAGGTCGCTCTCGCCCTCGTTGACGGTCTCCTCGGCTGTCGCGTCAAACTCCTCGCCAGGCGCGGAAACGACAGGCTCGAACACGACAGTTACATCATTCGCACCCGCGTCGAGTGTGGGAGTAAAAGAGATCACCTGTACGGCGCCGCCGAGGAGGTCACCGAGCGTCACCGTGATCGTCTCGCCCGGGTCGCAGTTGCCGCCACTGCATGCGCCGGGTGGAAGGTCAGCCGGATCAATCTCGATGTTGTCGGGAATCTCTAGCTCCAGCTCTGCGTCCTCGATCGTCTGCGAGCCTGGGTTGGTGACGGTGATCGCGACGTCGAAATCGTCGCCGGCTTGGACGAGGTAGAAGTTCATGTCGATCGAGACGAGGATTGGACTCGACATCAAGGTGACCGTGACCGAGTCGTCGGCTCTCTCATCGCCCTTTGAGCACGTGAGAACGAAAGTCTGTTCTTCGTTGATCGGAATCTCGTCTTGACCGTTCTCGGCGGCCACGTCGACATTCCAGCTCGGGCTGCAACTGTCGGCATTGCGCACTTCCCACTCGAGGAGCGCTTTGGTACCGGTATCGACACTCACCGGCGTCGCAGTCAGGCTGACGAACGGCGCGTCCGTGCTTCCCCCTGTCCCGCCGGTGGCAGTCGCACCCGTGCCACCCGTCCCAGTCGCACCCGTACCACCAGTCCCCGTAGCTCCGGTTCCACCGGTCCCGCTTCCGCCGGTGCCTCCAGGTCCACCGCCGCCGGTTCCGCCGGTTCCTGTTGTGACACCACCACATGCCGCAACGCTCAGGGCGAGTACGGCGACAAAGACACTTCGATTGATCGAACTCATGAGTTCAACTCCTGCAACGCGTGAATGATCACGGGCCAACCGATCGGGGAACCGATCGACTAAGAGGGGATTGGGCGAGCGCCCACCCTAACCCGAGGTTTGTGATTTGATCCACAGCAAGATCGGTGCCGACGCGACAACCGCGTGACGGCACTCGGCACAAACGCAGTGAGCGCATCACTTGCGTGCTCGAAGTTGCGACCACGTTTTGCGAGACGAACTGGCCGCACACATGCGTGCGCGACGGTTCGATTCACTCCGAACCACACACAGCGCGCGTCGCCGACACGCGCGGCCCAAGCTGACTAAACTCGTCAAACGCATGTCGAACGTCGTCAGCCCTAGAAACCAACAACGAGGCCTTCCGAAAATTCAATATAAATTACGAGCGCTTACAGAAACGACGAAGTCTGGCATGCGGCCTGCTCTTGTCAGCGGTCATGAACAACACGACGCCGCTCGCCGACACGCCCCGCAACAACACCCGCGCATGCATGCTCCTCATCGTGGCGTTGCTCGCAACGTTCTTCGGGGGTGCAACGAGCGCCAAAGCCGACACGCCGTTGCTGATCGACACGAGCTCGCAACTCGTCACGCGAATCGCCGACGATCTTCGCGCGTCCAAACTCGACCAAGATCTCTTCGTGAAGCCGGTGTCGCAGCCGAAGCCCACCGTGTTCGTGTCAGCCGAATTGGTCGAACGCGTTTCGGGACTGATCAATGACGGACTGCAGATCGCAGGCAACGAAAAGAAGGGAAGGCTCTTCGTCCACGTCGAAAGCCACGGTTTCGGGGGCGTTGTCTCGCTGCGCGTGCGTCGCTAAGTCTTCACGGTCAAAAAGGTGAATTCTTACGTATGCACCCACTCATTGGGATAGGTCGAACTGCACCAGCTCTCGCTGCCCTGGCCGCAATCGGATCGACTTCGTGACCGTCGGCGTCTCTTTGCCCGCGCTGATTTTGTGCTTCCCGGGCTTGAGCGTCAGGTCCTTGATCGGCGCACGACCCTTCCGCTTGCCATCGATCCAGACGTAGCCCCACGGGAACACCGACACGGTGAGGCGCGCCGGGCGGACGGGCACAGCCTTCTTTGGAGTCTCCTCGTTGGCCTTCGCCACCTTCTCGGACTCCTCCTCCGGTTGAGGCTCGACCACAGCTGGCGACGAATCATCGGTGACCGGCTTTGTCTCCCGCTCGGGGGTCTCGCTCGCTGACTTCGCCCCTTGCGCTTCGTCGACCTTCGCATCGACGAGGTTTCCAATCGGCACGGGCACCTCCAGGCGCTGCCGCGGCTGAACCGCAGGGGTCGCTGCGTCTTCCGCGCGATCGCCGAACCAAAACGCCACCCCCGCAGCCCCCGCCCCGGCAACCGCCAACACGACCCCTAGGATGAACGCGATCCGCGAACTCCGATTGACGCGCGCCTCCTTCGGAGCCGCGGGCGGTCGGAGCACATCGTCTGAGACCGCGGCAGCCTGTGACTCGCGGTAGGCCTTGTCGCCCTCGCCCGCCCCGACGATTCCGCTGGTCCGCTTCTCGCTCTTGGGGTCCTGCGCCCCCCCAGGCTCGGTCGCGGCGTCACCGAGAAGCTCGTCGAGGCTTCGCTCGGGGCGAACCTTGGCCACCTGTTTGCCAAGCTCTCGTTGAGTGCGGGGAGCCGGTACGAACTCCTCGAGAGACTCGAGCAACTCGAGGGCACTTTGCGGGCGTGCTTCGATGTCGGGCTCGATCAGACGCTCGATGACATCGCAGAGGCCCTCGGGTGCCGAAGGCGCGAGACCCCGAAGCGAGGGATGGTCCCCATTGAGGATCTTCATGATCGTCGACGGGTCGTTCCCGCCGTCATATGGCTTCTCGCCACTCAAGGCTTGAAACAGGACGACGCCAAGTGAGAAGAGATCCGCGCGTCCGTCGCAGGCCTGAGCACCCAACTGCTCGGGCGACATGTAGGGGATCTTTCCCTTCACGGCGCTCTGCTTCTGCGAAGCGCCACTCACGGCCTTCGCGACGCCGAAGTCCGCGAGGAAAACCTCCCCTTGGCGGCTGATCAGCACGTTCGACGGGGAGATGTCTCGATGAATGATCGCGCCAGGGCCCGTCGCGTCGAACCCGGAGGCGCGCGGTGGATTGTGGGCGTGCTCGAGCGCCAACGCCAACTCATGCCCGATCAGCGCGACGTACTCGTGGGAGAGGCGCTTCCCGTGTTGCCCGTTGAGCAGCCCTTGGAGATCGATCCCATCGACGAGCTCGAGGGCCATGTAGTAGTCCCCGTCGATGTTGCCGAAGTCGATAACGCCGACGATGTTGCGGTGGCGGAGCTTGGCGGCCAGCTTGGCCTCCCGCTCGAACAGTCGAACGAAGTCTTCGTCGTTGCGAAAGAACGGAAGGACGAGCTTCAGACAGACCCGTTGCGTGAAGCCGCTCGGGCCGCGCCGGATCGCTTCGAAGGTTTCGGCCATCCCGCCTAGGCCGAGCGGGCGCACGATGCGGTAGGGGCCGAAGTCCCTCGGGACGAAGGGGCTCGAAGAGCTATTGCGAGTCGGTTCGTTCATGCGGTGGCGGCGAAAACCGACCCATCGTACGGCGAAAACCGAAAATTGAACAGTGCGGCTACGTACCCTTTCGGCGTTTGAACGCCTCGGGTTCGATCCCGTGGACCGCCATTCGACTGATCAGGCTCGTGCGCGGCATCTCCAAGAGGCGAGCCGTTTTCGCGACGATGCCCCGGCACGTCTGCAGCGCGTCTTCGATGAGCGTCTTCTCGAGCGCATCGAGGTCCTGACGTCGCGCGTTGAAGTCCCGAAGACGCGCTTCGAGGCCGGGCGGCGCTGGAACGTCGCTTGGCTTCGAGGGCGGCTTCGAACCACCGACGATCGGATCGCCGAGGTCGAGATGCCGCGCTTCGATGATCGGATCCGGCGAATCGTCTGCGCGAGCCCGATTGCGGGCACGTTCCAACACGGACTCGAGCTCCCGAATGTTCCCGGACCACTCGAGACCCGACGACGACAACCACTCCATCGCACTCTCGTCGAGCTCCCAGCGAGCATCGAGTGAGGAACGATTGAGGTAACTCACCGCGATGTTAGGGATGTCCCAGCGTCGTTCGCGGAGCGGCGGAAGCACGATCGGAACGGTCGCCAGACGATAGTAGAGGTCATGGCGGAAGCGCTCCTCCCCGATGGCGCGCTGCACATCTCCGTTGGTCACCGAGATGAGGCGTACCTTGGCAGTCTTGGGGTCGCGCCCCTGAAAGCCGAGCGGCCGATACGACCCAAACTGGGTGAAGTCGAGAAGGAGTTGCTGGGCGTGCCCGGGCAGGTTCAGGACCTCGTCGAGGATGAGTGTGCCCCCATCGGCATACTCGACGAGCCCTTTTCGCTTCGACACGGCACCGGAGAACGCGCCCCGCTCGTGACCGAAGAGCTCCGAGGTGATCGTGTTGAGGTCGTCGGCCATCCCAAGGGTCGCGCGGACGATCGGCTCTTGGTGGCTGGCACGGGCGAAAGCCGCGGCGAGCTGCGTCTTCCCGGTCCCCGATTCGCCGAGGATCATGATCGACGAGTGACTTCCGATCGCAGCCAGCAGTTCCCGCCGAATGCTCGCCATGCTCTCGGGCGCCAGTAGCTCGTCGAGCCCCAAACGCTGAGCCTCGTGATCCGTCGCGCGTTCGGCGCGCAGGTCTTCGGCGGTGTCTTCGATCCGGGCTTGCTGCGCGATCAGGCCGCCGAGCAGCCCGGCGACGCAATCGACGAACTCGACCATCGGCGTGTGGGTGCCCTGGGCGCCGAGGAACTCGAGGTAGAGTGCCCCGATGAGCGAGCGACCTTTGGTCGACGGCGACGGCGCCGACCAAAGCGGGACGGCGATGAACGAGCCCTCGGTGGCGTAGGGGACGCGCCCCGCGACCGGCTTGAGTTTGGTCTGGACGCGGTTGAGCACATCGTGGACGTGAAGCGCCAGTACGGTCGGAGGAACCCCTCGAAAACTGGCGGTTCTCGACCGATGCATCGGACCGCCGCCCTTGGTCTCGAGCGTGCTCCACGCAGAGGCTGCGCCAAGCTGGACGCAGAGTGTCTCGAGCGTCTCCTCGATGAAGCGACCCGCTTGAAGGCCGGTGACCGCCGACGCGACGACCTCGCGGAGGCGGGGCCAGGGATCGATCGTCTCCTTATCGGCCATGAGGTGGCGCCATCGTACCGCCTGGTTCCGGCCCAGACCACCGGCGAAGTGCGAAAAAGGCCACGACGGCGTTGATCTCCTCGGGACCTCCCCGGATAGTACGCCCCATGCGCCTCTTGCTCGCGATCGTCGTGTGGGCCTCGATCACCAGCTACGCCGCGGCTCAGACCGACGATCCGTGGCTCATCGTTCCGACCACCGCCACGACCGACGACGACTGGATCGAAAGCACCGCGTCTCGGCTCCGCACCGAACTGCTCGAACAGGGGGTCGAGGTTTGGTCGCTTCGAAAGGAGCAGAAGGAGATCGAGGCCGAGCTCTCGAAGCCATCGGTCGTGCTCACCGATGAGGATACGGAAAGATGGTCGACGGCATCCGATGCGGCAGTCAGAGCCATCGCGCTTGGCGACTACGCGGCGGCGCTCGAGAAACTGAACGCGGCGGACGCGATTGCGAAGCGCTCGGTCGAAGAGCTGAATCGGGATCCGAAGCGTGCCCGGCGACATCTCGACACTTGCCTGTACCGGGTGCGTGTCTTGGTCGAGACCGATCGCGAAGCGCAAGCGCGGGAAGCCGTGCGGGACTGCCAGAGGGCCGTGCCGACCGAAACGGCGACTCGAGATCTGCACCCCCCTTGGGTCCTCGAGTTGCTGGACGTGGCGGATCGAGAGAGGAAGACACGGGGTCGGTCGATCGCCATCGACAGCGAGCCTTCAGGTTGTGTCGCTCGGCTCAACGGCGTCGCAGTCGGCGAGACGCCCGTCGTTGTTGAAGCGTTGTGGCCGGGTGGGTACAGGGTGCAAGCGGAGTGCGATCCCGAACGGCATGGCCGTGTGCATGGTGCGCAACTCACCCGAACCGACGACGCCAACGTCTTGATCGAGTCGAGGCTTGATCGTGTCCTCGCGACTCGGCCGATCGTCCATCTTCGGTACGAGAACGCCTCTGAGGCGATACGAAACGGCCTAACCGACGCAGAAGCGCTAGCCGTGGTTCTTCCGTCGGGCTCCGTTCTGCTCATGTCGAAGCCGACACCCGAGACGGTCGAACTGGAGCTGATCGACCTCTCGCAGGACGGGGAGACGGGCGAGCCTACCCCCGACGACTCGGCAGCCCGCGAGTTCAAGCCGCCGGTCCCGCCTTTGCCCGGCGCTCAAGCGGCGGCCCTCGTCAGAATCAACGCAGGCGCACGGGGCCCAAGCCGAGGTGACCTCGCTCTGGCCGCGCGGGCGCTCGCACAACGGCAGTGCACGGACTTTCGGGGACCGACGCCCGAGACGATTCCTTGTGGCGGCAGACCGGTCGAGCCGTCCGTGGCCGATGCGCAGCCACCGGCGCCCATCCCGCGACGGCGACCGAAAGGGCAGTTCGTGTCCGGGTTGACGCTCTTCTCCTTGGGGGCGGCATCCCTCGTGACGAGCACAGCACTCCTGATTCCGCGCAAGAACGCCGGGACGACGTGGGTCAACGCGGTCTTCGAGGGGTCTCAGGACACCGATAGCCAGAACCGGTGGCTCACCCTCAACGATGTGATCCTCGGCACCGCAGCCGCCGGCGGGGGCCTCTTGGTGGCGTCGATGCCATTGATTCTGCCGAACCGCGCGAAGACCCCGTGGTGGGCCTGGCTCTCGGGCGGCGTCGGCCTCGGCGCGGCGGCGTTCTCGATCGCATACGGCGTCACGATTCAGCCACGCCCCTCGACCTCTTGTCGGAGCGACGCGATCGGTTTCGACGATGCGGCGTTGTGCATCCGGCGCGCTGAACGAACCAGCGCAGCTGTGTTGGCAGGATCAGTCGCAGCGCCTCTCATCACGATGCCCCTGGTCTACCTGCTTCGGAAGAAGCCGCGGGTGGAACCCACGGTGGATGCCGGGCGGGGGCGCGCGCAGCTTGTCCTTTCCGGGCGTTTTTAGCCCCCCATCTCCTGACGAACTTCGTCATTCCGCTCGAAGTCGCTGACTTACGTCGTCATCTCACGACCCCCGGATCCGCTCACCAACCCGAAATCATTCACTTTTCCAGGTTGGCCCGATGCCTGCGTATGTGACGGGCATGCTCACACGACGCAGCCTCCACTTGGTTCTCGGCATCGCGGTCTTCGCCTTCGCGCTCGAGCCCCACGACCACACCCACGGGCCCATGCGACGTGAGGTGGAGTCGGGACGGGTCGAAATGCGGATCCCGGCCGATGAGGGCCGAGCGAGCGGGCTTGCCGTCATGCGGTCGACCGCACGCTTCGGAGGAGAAGCGTGAGTCGCGCCGTGAGCGTCCCCGAAACCATGACGACCATCACACAGGAGACGACGATGAACACCCGACACGACTACGACACGCGCGACGCATACCGGTTGTTGGCCCTTCTTGCGCTGGGCGTTGCCCTGCTGGGAAGCGGCTGTGGCGACTCGGCCCAAGCCGACTCGCTTGGCTCTCCCCTTTGCGAGGCGCGCTGCGCCAACGGGGATGCGTGCCCAGGGATCGAGGCTCAGTTCGATTGCGTGAGTGAGTGCGAAGAGGCTTTAGCCCAGGCAGACGCGCTCGGCGGAACGTGCCCTCAGGCAATGGAAGACGTGTTCGTGTGCCAGTCGAACCTCTCATGCCGAGACATCGAATCGCGCCTCCTTTCTCCGAATCACGTCGACGAGTGCACGTCGTTCGAGCGTGCGGTGCAGTTCTGCGAACCGGCGCCCGCCGCGAGTCCCACGCCCACCCCGACCAACAGCGAGCCGTTACTCGCATGCGAAGCCTTCTGCGACAGCGCGGAGGCGTGTGGCGTGGAGTTCCGTGAAGACTGCGTCCAGGTGTGCGCGAGCGGGTACCCCGAATACGAAGCCCAGTCGGCCGCGTGTGGTCAGACTTTTGTCGACGCGTTCGATTGCTATTCGAACCTCACGTGCGGAGAGCTCCTTGACCGCATCAACGAGGTCGGGCGCGTCGATTCTTGCACCGCGATCGACGATTGGACGATCACGATCTGCAACTGATAGCGGGACACACCAGTCGACGGGCGGGCCACGATGAGGGCCGGGACGAGGCGAAGAGCCGTCCCGGCCCTCGGCCTTTGTCCTCGTCATGGCGGGCGACAAACTCGAACCCTCTCGACCGCACGTGGTACACCGCCTCGAGCGATGACCGGCTATGCGGAGTATCGAGCGCAACGGACGTTCGGGTCCCTAGACGGGGTTCGGTGCATGAGCATCGTGGCGGTCGTTTGGCATCACTCGCGACAAGACCTCGGGCTCGGACGCATCGCGACACGAGGCTTCCTCGGTGTCGACATGTTCTTCGTGCTGAGCGGGTTTCTCATCGTGACCCTCCTCCTGCGCGAACGGGATCGCAACGGTGACATCTCGCTCAAAGCCTTCTATGCCCGGCGCACCCTCCGCATCATGCCGCTCTACTACGGGGTGGTGATCGGCTTCGCGGCCGCGGTCTACATCTTGAGCCCGGATGGCAAAGCTGCGCAGACGATGGACCATGCCCTGCCCTTCTTGCTGCTGTACCTGACCAACTGGTTCCCGGTCGACAACCTCCTCGAGGTCACCTGGTCACTCGCAACCGAAGAGCAGTTCTATCTGCTCTGGCCCCCGATTCAGAAGTACGTCCGGAGAACGGTTCCCGTGCTTCCTCTTCTGATCGGCTTTGGCCTGCTGATCCATCTCGGCGTGTTCGACGAGATCATCGCAAGCTTGGGCGCCAGCGACGAGACGGTCACCAGGATTCGCCGAAGCCCCTTTACACCGATCTTGCTTGGCGTTTTGCTCGCGCACGTCCTTCACGACGATCGCGGCTTCGACGTCGTTCGCCGCTTCGTTGGACATCGGTGGTCGCCGGTCGTGCTGCTGGTGGTGTTGCTCATCGCGGTCGAGCTCCTTCCGCGCGACCTCACCGGTTGGCCGCGGTTCTCCATTCACCTGATCATGACGACGCTCCTGGCAAGCCTCGTCGTGCGCGAGGACCACGCCATGGCAGGGGTACTGTCGTGGCGCCCCATCGTCCGCATCGGCGTCCTCAGCTACGGCATGTACCTGCTTCACATGTTCGTCGTGGCGGCAACCGAACGCGTTTGGGAACGCGCGCCGCTGCCGACCTTCCTGCTTTTCCCAGCGGTGCTCCTCGGGACCGTCTTGGTCGCGGAGGTGAGTTTCCGGTACTACGAGACCCCATTCTTGAAACTCAAGAAGCGTTTCGCGCGATAGGCGTTGACTCTGAGGCGTGCCCGGAGAAGATCACGGGAACCCCTTGGTGCTGGCAGCGCGTGAGGAAACGATGGTGAACGGTATGAGTCTTAGCAAGCAGGCGCGACTCGGTTGCACTCTCCTGTGTTGCGCATCGGTCTTGGCGATGCATGGATGCGGCGATTCGTCCGATGGCACCGGAGGGAACGCCGGCGTCGGGGGCGCAGGCGGAAGCCCACCCGTAGGTCCGCCGGCCGACGTCTCCCTCGAAGGCCCAATCACGCGACCGGGAATGCCGTTCGTCGCCGGTACACGCGAACTCGATCTCTCTGACGCGGGCTTTCAGGAAGCGGAGTTCTTCGTGTCGGGCACGTCCGTTTCGTACTTGAATGCAGGCACACTCGCCGAGGATGGCCGATGGGAGGTCCGGGTCGCGGACAACGCCGACTACAAGACCCGCATCCTAGTCTACCGACCGATCGACCCCGACGCCTTCAGCGGCACGGTACTCGTTGAATGGTTGAATGTGAGCGGCGGCCTCGACGCAGCTCCCGATTGGAGTGCGATTCACACGGAGGCGTTCCGTGAAGGTCACGCGTGGGTCGGCGTGTCGGCACAACTCGTCGGTGTCGAAGGCAGGGAGAGCGGCATCAACCTGGGCTTGAAGGTGGTCAACCCAGAGCGCTACGGAAGCCTCTCCCATCCCGGCGATAGCTTCTCGTATGAGATCTTCGCGCAGGTGGCCCAGGCACTCCGGAGCCCCGTCGACCTCGACCCGCTCGGCGGGCTCGTTCCGGAGCGGGTCGTGGCGATGGGCGAATCCCAGTCCGCCGGGCGACTGCTCACCTACGTCAACGCACTCGCGCCGGTCTACGATGTCTTTGATGGCTACATCATCCATAGCCGCGGTGGAGGAAGCCCGCCGCTATCACAAAGCCCGCAAACCGAGGTGCAAGCCCCCGAGATCGTCCGGGTGCGAGACGACCTCAGCGTCCCGACTTTGCTCTTTCAGACAGAGACCGACCTCATCACCCTTGGCGGCCTTCCGGACCGCCAAGACGACTCGGAGATGTTCCGGCAATGGGAAGTCGCCGGGACGTCTCACAACGACACCTACACCCTGCTCGTGAGCAACAGCGACCTCGGAGACGATCCCTCGGTCGCGGACGTCATCGAGGTCTTCGATCCGGCGCCGGGCTTCGTCTGTGAGCTTCCGATCAACTCGGGTCCGCAGCACTGGGTGCTCAAGGCGGGCCTTCATGGGCTAGTCGACTGGATCACCGACGGCACGCCCCTTCCGACGTCGCCCCGCTTGGCCGTGAACGAGACGGAAGACGGCTTCGAGCTCGATGACCTCGGAAACGCAATCGGCGGCATCCGTACTCCCTACGTCGAAGCTCCCGTCGCTGTGCTTTCAGGGCTGGGCCAGCCCGGGGAGTCTTTTTGCCGCATCTGGGGAACGACCCGGCTCTTCAACAGCAACGAGTTGGGGGCGCTCTACCCCACTGCACAGGCGTACATCGATGCGGTGACCGAATCCACGAACGACGCCGTCGAAGCAGGGTTCATCCTTCCGCCCGATGCCGCCCTCATCATCGCCGCCGCAGAGGCTTCGGGCATCGGCGAGTAGCCTCCATACCTCCAGAAGGGTCTACCCGGGTCGACCGGGGGTCGAAGATCAGCCGTCACTGGACAACCCGAGCGCCCCTGCTACCGTCGCGCCCATCGCCCCTCCTGGGCGAGGTGACCCGACCGTGGGTCGCCAGCACGCTGCCGCCTGTTCCTATCAGACCCGCACCGTGATCGAAACAACGGCCGAGGGTTCGTAGAAGACAGAGGCAAGCAACCAGAAACGCAGACCGCGGGAAGCGTCCCGTCGTCCGGTGGCGTGTGATTCAAAAAGAGAGAGACGAACAATGAGCAAGAAACTATTCGTAGGCGGACTGAGCTGGAACACGGACAACAGCCAGCTTCAACAGGCGTTCGAGGCGTGCGGTGCAGTCGCCGAAGCCAAGGTGATCACCGACCGTGAGAGCGGTCGCTCGCGCGGCTTCGGCTTCGTGACGTACGAGAACGAAGAGAGCGCGCAGCGCGCGATCGAGGAACTCAATGGCTCCACCCTCGATGGCCGGACGATTCGCGTCGACCAGGCCAACGAACGACCGCGGAACGACCGCCGCGACAATCGCTGGTAGGCCGGGCCGGCTCGTGGTGAGTGTGCGCCAGAGCGCGTACACTCTTCCACGATGCCAACGGGCTGGAGGTACTATGGGGTGATGGCCGCGTGCTTGTTTGCTGCCTGCCATCACCCCAGCCCCGGCCCATCGCACCCAGCGCTGCCCGACAGTTCAGAACCGACCTCCGCCGACCGTTCACCCCCTGACGCCCAACCGGTGTCGGTGATCGATGCGGACAAGACCCAACTGCTCACCGTCGTGACCGACGAGTGGGACACGTTTCGTGCCGAGATACGCCGATACGCGCGCAACCCTGGGGGGCCTTGGATGGAAGTCGGCCGTCCCATTCCAGCCGTCGTCGGCCGCGAGGGATACGGTTGGGGGCGAGGTCTCCACGGCAGTGGTCGCCCACCGGGCCACGAAGGGCCGTCGAAGCGAGAAGGCGACGGACGCTCCCCCGCCGGCGTTTTCGCGATCGGCGAGGCCTACGGATATGCATCGGCGATCGAGGGGCTGTCGCTGCCCTACACGACGGCCACGTCGGCACTTCGCTGCGTCGATGATCCGGCGTCGAAACACTATAACCGCATCGTGAACGAGCACGAGGCGCATCAAGACTGGAAGAGCGCCGAACACATGCGGCGAAAAGACGACCTCTATGCGATCACGATCGTCGTCGAGCACAACACCCGACAACGCGAGCCGGGTGGGGGTAGCTGCATCTTCATTCACTCGTGGATCGACGAGGACACTGGCATGAGCGGATGCACGGCCATGGCCCCTTCTTCGCTCGAAGCGGTTGCCACGTGGCTCGAGCCGGGCGCGGCCGTACTCGTCGCTCTGCCACAAGACGAGTACCACAACCTGCGCACCGCGTGGTCGCTGCCCTAAGGCGAAGCGGGCCCCGCGCGCGTTCGACCGTCGAGACGGTGCAGCAGCCTCCCCTGGCCGAACACCAAGAACAGCGCTGCCGAGAGGCCGGAAGCACCGAAGACCATGAGCATGACCATCACTTGATACCGAACGGCGGTCTGCGGGTCGATGCCTGACAGGATCTGCCCGGTCATCACTCCCGGTAGCGAGACGAGGCCGACTGCGAGCAGAGCATTGACGATAGGGATCAGGCCCGCTTGGATGGCGACTCGCCTCGCGTCTTCGGGCGTCTGCCCCCGGCGAAGCTCGGCCACGAAGCGCTCGGCGGCAAGGCTTACCGAGTTCATCGACGCCGCGAAGATCATCCCTGCGAGCGGAACGACGAACGTCGGCTCGTACCACGGGTCGAGCGTGAGTACGCCTTGGGTCACCAAGGCAACCGTCGTTCCCCCGCCGAGCGCGATTGACAGCAAAGCGCGGCCGTAGAGCTCGAGACGAAACTCCGACACCGTGCGGAGCGCGATCCAGCTCGCCGCCACCACCATGACCAGGAGGACCGCCAGCACGGGCCACGGCGTACGGGCCCTGAAGATGTAGACGAGCACGTAGCCGACGAGGGTGAGCTGTACGAGCATCCGGACCAGCGCGATCGCGCCATGGCCCGCATCGGCCGACCACTTTCGCAAGAACGCGAGGACGAGCGCCGCGGGGACGGCCGCAAAGGCCAAACTAGGGATTGCGATCTCTTGAATGACGACCTCCAGGCTGATGTGGGTTCTGCAACGATGGCGCCCCTACGGCAACGCACATCGACGCCAGCCTTTCGAGAACAAGCTCGGAATAAGGTTGCCGCCCCACTGTTGTCGCAATCATGGCGGAACGGGTCAGCGGGAAAGTTGTGGTCATCACGGGCGGCAGTAGCGGGATCGGAGCCTGCGCCGCACAGTCGCTTGCCGCGCGCGGTGCACGCGTTGCGGTCGCCGCGCGTCGAACCCACCGACTCGTCGAAGTGCGCGACGAGATCCTGACCGCCGGCGGCGACGCCGTCGCCATCGAATGTGACGTATCGAAGCGCGCTGACGTCGAACGACTGGCGCACGCAACGCTCGAGACCTACGGCTGCATCGATGTCTGGGTCAACAACGCCGGCGTGTTCTTTGGAGGTTCGATGTCCGAGCCCGCGATCGACGAATGGGAACAGATGGTGGACGTCAACATCAAGGGCGTCCTCTACGGAATCGCGACGGCGCTCCCAATCATGAACAAGCAGGGGTTCGGCCACATCATCAACGTCGGCTCTACGAGCGGCCACAAAGTGTTTGGGGAGTACGCGGTCTACTGCGGCACCAAGCATGCGGTCCGCGCGATCAGCGAAGGGCTCCAGCTCGACACGCGGGGCAACGTCCGGGTCACACACATCGCGCCCGGTGGGGTCAGCACTGAGATGTTCTCGCCCGACGACAGCCAGGTCGCGATGGCACCCCGAGCGGTCGCTAAAGCGATCGCCTTCGCGATCGGGCAGCCGGCAGATATCGGTGTGAACGAGATCGTCGTGCGCCCTCGCGGCGCCGCCGCCTAGTGGCTCTCCGCTGCTCGGATCACGAGCCGCGACGAACGCGCCATGCGGACCCCGGGTAAACAGGTGATCCACGGAGCGTCACTCCGTGGATCAACCCCACCGTTCCATCCAGCCAGGCGGCTTACCGAACTGTACTACGGGCGAGAGCTGAATCTCTATACGTAATAATTCACCCCAAAAAGCGCCGAACGGCGAACTCGGATCAGGGCACCATGGGGCAGCCGCGCTGCGCTTGTGCGTACTTCTCGGCCTTTCGGCGCTTCAGCTTCTTCGACTGCGTGATCAAGACCGGGATGCTCATCGGCAAGACCCACCAGAACACCGACGCCACGACGATCCCGGCGATGGGACCTCCGGTGTTCACGGGCGCGCAGTCTTGAGGCGCGGGCGAGGGGGCACTGGCAGATCCCTCGGATGGCACGTCGGAGACTACCTGTGAGCCCGTGTCAGTGCTGGCATCCTGGGCGGCGACGGTGGACGCGCTGAGCATGGCGACTGCGCTGAGTACGGCAATGAACTTCATGACGGCTCCTTGTCTGCAAGACAGGTATCCAACAGGCGGTGCCGAGTCAACTTGCCGACACCGCCGCGCATTGCCTCGGGGCGTTGCCCCTGTATAGCGCCTCAGGCCATGCGCATGTTCTCGTGCCTTCTCGTCGCCTTGGTGGCTGGCGCTTTCGTCCTCCCACTTGCGCGTGCAGACCTCCCCCAAACGCAGCCGAGCTCTCCCTACATCGCTGGGCCCGACGAAGCGCTGTTGGTCTTCGTCCGGCCCCGCAAGCGACTCGCCGAGGAAGTCCTCTACTCCGTCGTCAACGCCCGAGGAGAGTGCATCGCTGTGCTCGGCAACGACTGGAAAGTCGTGGCGCCGATCCGTGGAGGCAAGGAAACCCTCATGGTGGTGAGCGGTGTCGCGCAACCTCAAGTCCAGCTCCTCGAGGTGCGCGCCCTCCAAGGCCGCACCTACGTGATCCAAATGCGGCCACGCTTGAACCGAAAGGCGCCTGTCGACTTGACGATCTTGCGTCGCGAAGAGCAGCCGCTCGAAGCGTTCCCTGCGACTGTTCTCACCTCGAACCCGTTTCGGCCGAACCTTGCCGAATGCAGTGCGTTCGTGTCCGACAAGAGGCGTAAACTCTCGGAGAAGGCCGCTGCAGCGAAGAAGGCATGGAACGAGGACCAAGCGCTTCGCGAACGGCAGACCGTGGTTCCTGGCGACGGCTGGCCTGCCAACCTCATCACTCCGTAGTGTCGTTCGCGCGCACCTCGGCGAGACGCCTCTCGAGAAACCGACGCTCTGGGTCGTTGGTCGCCAGAGCAATGGCACGTTCATAGGCTCTCGCGGCCTCCCCCCAACGCGACGTCGTCCGCAGAAAGTCGGCGCGAGCAGCCTGAAACGGCCCGTAGTCCTCGAGGTCATCGCGAAGGACTTCAGTCAGCCTCAGGCCCTCCTCTGGGCCGAACGCCATGGCACTCGCGACGGCGTGATTGAGCGCGACCACCGGCGTAGGACGGGCGACCAGCAGCCGCTCATACAAACGCGCGATCCGCTTCCAGTCCGTATCCTCCGAACGTTCGGCTCGGGCGTGGACC
>JBCCEK010000066.1:0-20059 GCA_039030295.1 Myxococcota bacterium
CCGCCCAGTGGCACTCGATCGAGGAGTGCCTTAGATCGGGGTTTCCATGGGACTTCGGTTTCACAAGTACGAGGGGGCCGGGAACGACTTCCTCATCGTCGACAAAGACGCGCTTGACGGTGTGCCGCTCACCGCGTCGGAGGCGATCGCGCTTTGCGATCGGCACCGCGGCGTGGGCGCCGATGGTGTACTGACGGTCGACCTGAGATCGCCATCGATGGCGGTGATCAACTCGGACGGTTCGGTTCCGGAGATGTGTGGAAACGGCGTTCGTTGCGTTGCGCTTCATCTCGCCCGCGACACCGGCGCAACCCATCTCGAGCTCGACATCGACACCGAAGCTGGGCCTCAGGCCTGCGCGGTCGACAGCGACGGAGTGACGGCGGCGGTTCGCGTGAACATGAGCGCCGCGTCGCTCGCGCCCGGAGCGATCGGCCTCGACAGTGCTTCGCCCTGGATCGACCATGCGGTGACGCTCGGAGAGCGAACGCTGAACATTACCGCCGTCTCGATGGGCAATCCGCATGCCGTCACATTCGACGAGGTTGGCGAAGACCGCTTCAAGCTGGCCGAGCTGCTGCAAGCGTCGCCGCACTTTCCCAATGGCGTCAATGTAGGTTTCGTGTCGGAGCAATCGGGCAACTCGTTTCGGCTCGACGTATGTGAACGGGGTGCCGGTTGGACCCAAGCCTGCGGAACGGGGGCCGCTGCGGCGGCTACGGCCGCGGTCGAAACCAACCGGGTGCCCGCGGGCGAGCCACTCGACTTCCGACTTCCCGGTGGGACGTTGACGATGACGCCTCGTGTCACGGGTGCACCGATCGAGATGGTTGGCCCAGCGAGGTTCGTTTTCACGGGCGAAGTCGACCGCTGACGTCGATTGCAATATCAGCGACCTGGGTTAGGTTAGGCCGATGACACGTAGCTTATGGCTTACCGCGTGCCTCGCCGCGCTGTCGCTGGGTCTTGTCGGTTGCGGGGACGGCGACGCTTCGGGAGCCGGGGGCGGTTCGTTTCCGCCCGACGAACTCGGCCGGTGCGCCGACAGCGATCCCCTTCGCCAGCCCTTCTTCGGCGACACCCACGTGCACACCGTGCTCTCGCTCGACGCGAACCTCCAAGGGACGCGTCCAGGTCCCATCGAAGCCTACGCGTTCGCGCAGGGCGAACCGATCGGCGTTCAGCCTTACGACGAAGATGGCAACCCGCTTCGCAGCGCCACGCCCACCCGTCCGATCGACTTCGTGATGCTGAGTGACCACGCCGAGTACCTCGGTACGATCGCGGCCTGCACCGATCCAGAAAACCCCGCCTACGACCGGCCCGCGGATGATTCGGCCCGGCCTGACGACCTCGGCTGCGTGGAGTATCGCACGGAGCTCGACGGTGGGGATCTCAACGTCTTTCGGCGCCTCAATGCCCTCACGGCGCTTACCCCAGAAGACACTCGCTACCCAGCCCTATGCGGAGACCCGAACGGTGGCGCTGGCGACTGTCTCCAGTCCGGCATCGATGTTTGGCAAGAAGTGCAGGATGCCGCCGAAGCCGCGTACGACCGAACCGACGCATGCGAGTTCGCCTCTTTCGTTGGTTACGAGTGGAGCGCCGGCCCCGGCACCGTGAACCTCCACCGGAACGTGATGTTCCGGAGCGAGGTCGTGCCGGAGCTCCCGATCAGCTACTTCGACGAACCCTACGTCGAGGACCTCTGGGCCGGGCTCAACTCGGATTGCAACGAATCGGGCACGGGTTGCGAAGCGATCGCGATTCCGCACAACTCGAACCTCGCGGCGGGGACCTTCTTTGACGACGTCGACAAAGACGGCAACCCCTTTGATTCGGAGTACGCGCAGCTTCGCCACGACCTCGAACCGATCATCGAGTTGTTCCAACACAAGGGAGCCTCCGAGTGCTTCCCCGGAGAATCGATCTCAGACGAGCTCTGTGGCTTCGAGGTGCTTCCATACCCAAATCTGGCCAACACCAATTTGCAGCTCTTTGCCAACCCTGGGCCGCGCGACTTCGTGCGGAGCGCGTTCGGTGAGGGCATGCTGCTCGAGGAGAGGCTCGGAGTGAACCCGTTTCAGCACGGGGTCATCTCCGCCACCGACACGCACATCGCGGCGCCTGGCTATGACGATGAGCGCACCTTCCTCGGTCATGGTGGCGCCGGACAGGCGAATCGTGACGTCGTCCCAGAGGGCTTTCCCGACATTCAGTACCTGAACCCCGGCGGTCCCGCTGGCGTGTGGGCCGAAGAGAACTCCCGCCCTGCGATCTTCGAAGCGTTCAAGCGCCGAGAGACGTTCGCCACGAGCGGCCCGCGCATCGTCCCTCGCGTGTTCGGTGGGTTCGGGTTGCCGAGCGACCTTTGCGATTCGCCCGATTTCGCGGCGACCGGCTACGAGTTCGGCGTTCCCATGGGCGGCGAGCTTCGGGACGCGCCCGAAGGCGAGGCCCCCAAGTTCGTGGTATCGGCGCGGCAAGATCCGATGAGCGCGCCTCTTCAGCGTATCCAGATCATCAAAGGCTGGCTCGACGGCGAAGACTACCAAGTCGAGGTGTTCGACGTCGCGGGAGATGCGAACAACGGCGCCACGGTCGACCTCGAGACCTGCGAGCCACAGGGACAAGGCGCGGCGGACCTTTGCGCCTTCTGGGAAGACCCAAGTTTCGATCCCACCCAACGCGCGTACTACTACGTTCGCGTGATCGAGAACCCTACGTGCCGTTGGTCGGCCCTCCAGTGTGTCGAAGCCAACTACGACTGCGACAACCCCACACGCCAGATCGACTTCGACTGCTGTGACGCGACGGCGGGCCTCAACGTCGACTTCTGTGACGATGTCGCCGCGGAACTTAGTGGGCGAAGCGCGGCTTGCTGCAGGACGGACGATCCCGAGTCTATTCTCGACGTCGACTTCTGTGAGCAGGTGGCGAACACCTTCTCCGAAGAGGAAGGCGCATGCTGTTTGCCGCGCCTCGAGACGTCGATTCAAGAGCGGGCGTGGACGTCTCCGATCTGGTATCAACCCGACCGTTGATGCTCCGCGCGCTCCTCCATTACTTTGCGATCGGTGCTGTCCTGTTCGCCGCGAAGGTGGCGATTGGCGGCGGCGAAGGAAACCGTCCTGAAGTCACTGTGGTGATGCCCGCGGGCGCGAGTGGCGCCGACATCGAGAAAGAGACCCGAAACCAGATCCTCCTGAACGAGGCGCGGCGCTACGGCTGGTACCGGACCGATCCGGTCGTGTTCACGCACCTGGTACGGAACATGCGTTTCATCGATCCGGAGACCACAGACGACGATGCAACGCTCTTCGAGCAGGCGCTGGCGATGAACATGCAAGAGCACGACCCCGTGGTGCGTGCTCGGCTGCTTTATCGGGCACGTGAGGCGCTGGGCTTCGTTCCCGAGGACCAGTTGCCAACCACGGCCGAGCTCGAGCAGCATCGTATCCAACACCCGGACCGCTTCGAGCGTGAAGGAAAGGTGCGGTTCGAGCATGTCTTCTTGAGCGGGACGCGCCGTGGGGAGTCGCTCGGGGCGGACGGGGCTCAGATGCGTGAGACACTCGACGCTCTTGGGGAGGCTCCTCCGGCAGGGCTTGGGGACCCTCTCCCTGGGCTCCGGGCCGTGCAATCGACCACCGTCTCCGACGTGGAGAACAACTACGGAAAGGAACTAGCAGCCGTCGTCGACGAAGCGATCGCCGGGGTTTGGCGTGGCCCGTTGCCGTCGGTCTACGGCCTCCATTTCGTGAGGGTCCTCGAGAAGGCGCCGCCGACCTTGCCGCCCCTTTCCTCGATCGAAGCCGAGGTCCGGGCGGACTATCTGACCGAAGTGCGGAAGCGGCTCAGCGACGAACGGATGAACGCCTTGCGTGACGCCTACGTGGTCCAGGTGGAGACGGTGCAGTGAGTCGCCGCGCTGCGATCTCAGTGTTGGCTCTCGTCCTGGTTGGGGCATTCGCGGGAACCCGTGCGCGCGCGCATCCGCTTGCGCCGGCGGTGCTGTCGTTCATGCCCGACGACGAAGCCGGGACCGTCATCATGACGTGGCGTGCTCCCGTGACCCGACCCAAGGGGCAGGCGCTCGAGCCGCGGATTCCCGAGGGCTGTACCCCGTTGTCGCCCACATCGCGGGAGCTCGTCGAAAGCGACACGGCTGTGATCGACACGACGGTGCTCCGGTGTGAGCCAAGGTCCCTCGTCGGACAGGCCATTCGAGTCGACGGCTTGACCGACTCGACCGTGAACGTCGTGGTCCGGATCGCTCGCTCCGACGGGGTGATCGACCACACGATTCTCGATACGCGGTCGCCGTCGTTCGTCGTGGCGCCAAAGGAGGAAACCGGCGGCGCGTTCGGCAACTACCTGTGGCTTGGCATCGAGCATTTGGTGACCGGGTGGGACCATCTCACCTTTGTCCTTGGTCTCTTGGTCCTCTTCGGCTGGCATCGGCGCCTGATCGCGGCGGTCACCGCGTTTACCTTGGGGCACAGCCTGACCCTTGCGCTGTCCGTGCTCGGTTTCTTGAGCGTCCCGCAGACGTGGGTCGAGGCCCTGATCGCGATGACGATCGTCGCGCTTGCACTCGAGATTCAGCTCGGACGCCACGGCCCGATCTGGCGCCACCCTTGGTCGCTGCCCGCGTTCCTGGGTCTCCTCCATGGGCTTGGCTTCGCGTCTGCGCTGTTCGAGGCGGGCCTTCCCGCCGATGAGATCCCCATGGCGCTCTTCGGGTTCAACCTCGGGCTCGAGTTCGGCCAGCTCGGCGTGATCTTCGTGGCTTGGGTCGTCTATCGGGCGTTTCGTGGCGTTCTGCCAAGTGCGCTTCGAGACAATCGGGCGGTCCCGGCATACCTCATCGGGTCGTTGGCGGCGTACTGGGTCATCGAGCGTACCTTGGCCGCTCTCGGCCTCATCATCGCCTAGCCCGTCTCGTCGCCCGAGCGACCTTCGCCGAACACACCCAGCACGAACTTGCCAGAGACCTTGGGTCGGTTGCTCGCTGCTAGATAGGCGCGCAGGTCTGCGGCGGCCGCCTCCCTGTCAAACGGTTCGGCGCCGCGTTCATCTTCGAGCTCCTCGAACACGGCATCGAGGTGCGCGAGGAAGATCTCACTCTCGCGGACGGCAACCCGGAGGTCCCGCGGGCTGACGGAGGCCTCACTGGCGAGCTGGCTGATCGCGCTCGAAAGCGGGCCACGACGCCCGTACTCGGTCCCGGGCAGCAGTCGCTGAGCAAACACGCGGTAGTGCTTGGCGAACTCGTTCGCGAATACGTAGTTGCCCCCGAGCACTCCAGCATCCAATGCAGCGTGTCCCTTGGCGACAAACGCTCGCACCACGAAACGGAAAGCCCAAACGTCTCGAAACAGGCGATCCTCGCGCTCGGTTCCCTCAGGTTCTTCGGGCGCGGGTTTCGTGATGTGTCGGAGTCGCCTGGCTGCTCCCTTGGTGGCCTCTCTCACCTCGGCAATCGCATCTCTCATGCGTGCCCTGGCCAGCGCGGCGTCCTGCGCCTCGTCGAGCTCACCGATCGGGAGATCGAGGACCGTTCGCGCCTTCGCGTGAACTCCGATCGCGAGGGCTTCGGCAGACTCACGCATCTGGCCGAGCTCATCCGACGTCTCGCGGATCTTCCGGTACGTCCCGGTCACGTGCTGCGCATCGAGACTGACCAGCCGGTGCTCGAACTCGTTGGCGAGCGTCTCGATCCCTTGCACCATCAAGAAACGAGTGAACGCGCGGAGTTCACGCCTGACTGCCGCGATCACGACCTGCGCGCGGTAGAGACCCTCGCCGTGATCCAACTGATGCTCCGCGATCCCCAAGAACCGGTGCGCGCGGACCAGCGTCAAGAACGCGACCGTGGTCGACATCTTGGCGGCGTCGGTCTTCCAGTTCTCGAGGGCGGGCGTCAAGCTCTCCGCGTGAACCAGCTCGCGGACGTTGGCGAACTCGAGCGGCGCGGGGGGACGGAAGAACGGGTTCCGGTCGAGGTCTCGCAAGAACAAGTCGCAGCTCGCCTGAAACGCCCCTGCGTCGACCACGGCGAGCTCCAGAAGCCGCCGCCCCACCCGGCCTCCGTCGGTCAGGGTTCGTTCGAGGGTGTCGAGCGCCTCCCCCGGCGGGGATGGGGTGCCTCCGTCGCCTGCCTCGTGATGGGGCTGGAGGTTGGGTCTCAGCTCGGCCACGAGCGCGAGCGCCCAATCGAAGGTCACGCAGACGGTGTGCAGGTGCGGCCGAAAGTCGGACACGGTCGCCGAGAGCGGGTGGTTCTCGAGCTGTCGATAGGCGACGAGACCGGTGAGGGCCGCCTGCAGCGGAAGGAGCGCCTCCGTCCGTTGCGCGCTGCTCAGGGTGTCGCGCCAGCGAGCCCATGCGGCAGCCTCGTCTGGGGCCCATCGTTCAGCCCACGAGAGATGCGTCACCGGGGATTCCAGCAACTCATCGCCACGGGAAAACCCATGCGTCGGGATCTCATGCTCGGGGTCAGGACGGAACTTCACAGGCCAACGACTCTACCAACAACGTGCTTTCGGGCGGAGATTTTATCGGTGCCTAGAAAAGCCCTGCTTGACGGCCCTTCGGTTGCTCGCGACCGAGATGCTCGAAAGCGTGCCGGGTGGCGACGCGCCCGCGTGCCGTGCGCGCCAAGAGCCCTTTCTGGAGCAGGTAGGGCTCGTACACATCCTCGAGGGTGTCTCGCGGTTCGCTCAAGGCCGCAGCCAACGTTTCGATGCCGACAGGGCCGCCGTCGTAGTGATCGATGATGACCGTGAGATACCTTCGGTCCATCTGGTCGAGGCCTGCCTTGTCGACGTCGAGCCGGTCTAGGGCTTCGTGGGCGGTTTTCGCGTCGAGTGTTCCGTCCGACAACACCTCTGCAAAGTCACGCGCGCGACGCAGCAGTCGATTGGCGATGCGCGGCGTTCCCCGTGCCCGGCGGGCGAGCTCTACGGCGGCCTCCTCGCTGATCGTGAGATCGAGGAGGCGCGCGCTCCGCTCGATGATCGCGCGCAGCGCGTCTGCCGGGTAGTAGTCGAGCCGGGCGACGTAGCCGAATCGCGATCGCATGGGGTTGGTGAGCAGCCCGGTGCGGGTGGTCGCGCCAACCAACGTAAACGGCCGAAGTGGAAGCTGCAGCGTTTGTGCGTAGGGTCCGTCGCCATTGACGATGTCGATGCGGAAGTCCTCGACCGCCGTGTAGAGGTTCTCTTCGACGGTCGCATGGAGGCGGTGGATCTCGTCGATGAACAGCACGTCGTTCGGTTCGAGCTTGGTCAGTAGTGCGGCGAGTTGGCCTTTGTGCTCGATCGCGGGGCCCGACGCCGAGTGCAACGTGACGCCGCGTTCCGCCGCGAGGATCAAGGCCAGCGTGGTCTTTCCCAAGCCGGGAGGGCCGCAGAAGAGTGTGTGGTCGACGGGCTCGCCACGCTTGCGCGCCGCCTCGACGAACACGCGAAGGTTGTCTTTGATTTGGGTCTGGCCGACGAAGTCGTCGAAGCGTTGGGGTCTCAGGCTCCGATCCAACGTCTCGTCGTCGGGCTGTTCGGTCTCGCTCAGGTTCGTGTTGGCTCTGGCTTCCATGGGGCTCATGAGAGGGCCGACAGTGCTGCGCGGAGAAGACCCTGCACTGCTTCATCCCCTTGCTGTGGATCCGCTTGGGCTGCGGCGCTTCCGACCGCGGCCTCCGCTTCGGATCGTTTGTATCCCATCTGGATCAGTGCGCCAACGACCGTGTCAGACGCCGACCCGGACTGAGCCGGGACCGCACGCAGGTGCACGCCGGTGGTGCCGTCGGCGGCGAAGTCGAGTTTGTCTTGGAGGTCGACCAGCAACCGTTCAATCGTCTTACGGCCGACACCGCTGATCCCTTTGAAAGCCGCTTTGTCGTGGCGGACAATCGCCTCGCGTAGCTCGCTCGCGTTCATCACGCCGAGGATCGCGAGGGCGAGCTTGGGCCCCACACTGCTCACCTTGAGCAGGGCTCGAAACGCCAATCGATCCTCCCCGGTTGCGAACCCGAAGAGCGTCATGGCGTCTTCACGTACGTGGGTGTGGATGTGCAGCGACACTGGCTGCCCTGCCTCCCCGGTGAGCCGCCCGGCTGCTCCGAGCGGCAAGAACACCTCGTAGCCGACCCCTTGAACGTCGACGATCACCGAGCCGTCCGCCTCCCTGTGCTCGATCGTCCCCTTCAGCCTACCGATCACGCGCCGACACTAGCAGCTTACTGAACAGATGTCCCGATTTTGGCGGGCATCGACCGAAACGCCTGGATGTGGGTGATGGCCACCGCGAGGGCGTCGGTGGCGTCCACTTCGAGCGGAGTGCGCAGTCCAAGAAGCGCCCCCACGAGGCGGCCCACCTGGGCTTTGTCGGCTTGGCCTCGCCCGACCACGGTCCGTTTCACGACAGCCGGTGGATACTCGTGAACCGCGAGCCCCGCCTGAGCAGCGACCAGGAGCGCGATGCCGCGCGCGTGCCCGAGCTTGAGGGCGGCGTTGGCGTGCTTGGCGAAGAAGATCTCCTCGACTGCGACCATGCTCGGCGCGTGCGAGGCGATCACCGCCTCGAGGCCTTCATGGATGCCTCGCAGCCGGTCGGGCAACGGCGCACGCGCCGACAGAGCGATCGTGCCGGCACCAATGTGACGCAGTCGTGTCCCTTCGAGCTCGATGACACCCCAGCCCGTCCGTCGGCTCCCTGGGTCGATGCCGAGGACGCGCATGCTCAGCCGAGCTCCGCCAGCGCCTGGTCGCTCAACTCGAAGTCGGAGAAGACGTTCTGAACGTCGTCGTTGTCGTCGAGGGCCTCGAACAGTTGCATCAGTTTCTGCGCGTCGGCCCCCTCGACGACCTTGGGGTTGTTGGGGACATAGGCGAGCGCAGCGGTTCGAACCGCCACCCCCGCATCGCCGATCGCCTTCGATACGGCGTCGAGGTCGTTCCGCGCGGTAGTGACGACCCACTCGTCACTGACGAGCTCAAGGTTCTCGGCGCCAGCGCCGACGGCCAGCTCAAACAACGCCTCTTCCTCGGCGGCGCTCGCGTCGATGTGGATGATGCCTTTTTGCTCGAACGCCCAAGCGGCCGACCCACTGCTTCCGATCTGCCCGTTGTTCTTGTCGAAGATCTTCCGGACTTCCGCGACCGTCCGATTGCGGTTGTCGGTCACGACCTCGCATATGAAGAGGGCGCCGTCCGGACCGATCCCCTCGTAGACCAGCTCCTCGTACTGAACGCCTTCGAGCTCACCCGTGCCCTTCTTGATGGCACGCGACATGTTGTCCGCGGGCATGTTGGCGGCCCGCGCAGAGTCGATGGCCCGCCGGAGCCTTGGATTCCCGTCAGGATCGCCGCCGCCACCTCGGGCTGCGATCGTGATCTCCTTGATCAGTTTGGTGAACAGCTTGCCGCGGGCGGCGTCCACGGCGCCCTTTTTTCGCTTGATCGTCGACCATTTACTGTGGCCGCTCATCGGACAATCCCCATGGCTCCTTTATCCGACGCAAACCGGGGTTTTTCAAGTTGTTCGCCGGTGAATATGCCTGAGGGGGCCTCGTCCAACCGCCCATGAACCGACTTGGAATTCTCTGCCTCGTCTCGTTGGGTCTCCTCGGCTGCAACGACGACTCCCGCTACTTCTGCATCACCGAGGGCCCGGTCTCGGAGCGCGGCTGCTTCCTCTGCAGTGACGACGATTGCGAACTGCAGCGCCCGCCGACACGTCAGGCCTGTGCGGACACCGTCGACTGCGCGCTCGGCGAGGTGTGCACCGATCTTGGGTGTACCGATACGTGTGAGGAGCCGCTCGAGTGCGCGATTGGGTCGACCTGCCTCGACGGCCTCTGTCGCGGGCCAACCGAGCCAGAACCCGCCCCCGTGTCCACGGATGAGCCGCCCCTACCCGACCCAGACCCCATGCCGGCGCCGGGCGCCTGTCAGTTCAACTTCGAATGCGGAGACGGTCGAGTCTGCGTCGATGGCGAATGCCTGTTCACCTGCATCGACGCGCCATGCCCCGGCACGCAGCAGTGTCGAGACGGCGCGTGTCGCCCATGCATGGCCGATGAGTGCCTCACCAACTGTGCCGACGACTCGCAGTGCGAGGACCACGAGTACTGCGCGGGGTTCCAATGCCTGCCGGACACGCGCCCGGAGATGTTCTGCCCCGCGAACGAGTGCCAGCCGGGTCGCGTCTGCCGCAACGGGCAGTGCCGAACCCCTTGCGAGAGCAACGACGAGTGTGCGCGGATCGACGCGACCATCCGGTTCTGCGAGCCGGTCGGAGGCGAGAACCTCTGCGTTCGGAGCATCGAGGTGCTTGCGGAATGTCAGCTAAGTATCGACTGCGGACTCGGCGACGAGTGCGTCGATGGCGCTTGCGCCCCGACCTCGCCGTGAGACTCGCGTGTGCGTACCGCCTCGACCGCGCTGGTTACTCCGACGACGCCGAACCCAACGCAGAAGAGAAGCACGAAGGGAATGCTCGCCCAACTCTCCGTCGCGATCGCGAGGATGAGCGTCGCAAAGCAATAGGCCGTGAACAAGAGCTCGATGACGTTGTGCCATGGCCACCGCGCGCGGTATCGGACCGCTTCATGGGACTTGCCGTCCACCACGCCATGCTTGGGCGTCCGGACGAACTCGACGTCTCTGCCGAACAGGCCCTCGATCGCGGCGCGCCCGTTGTTGACGGAAAGTCCGATGCCAATCGCCATCATCAACGGGAGCTGCTTGATCGCCTGCCAACGGCTTCCGTAGAGGTCGCGGTGGGCCACGACGTAGAAGACAGCGACCGAGCCACACGTCGCGAGGAACATCGGAACGTCGAGCATCAATAGTTCGGGGTGTTCCATTTGCCGCCGAATCAACATGTTTGGCATCTGGAGGAGCGCGAGTGCCAGCAAGAAAAGGTACGCAAAGTTGTTGGTGAGATGAAAGAAGGCCTCGATCTTCACCTTGCGCGGGACCGGCGCACGAAAGATCCGCCCGAGCAGTTTGCGCGCCGTCTGAACCGAGCCCTTGGCCCAACGGTACTGTTGACTCTTGAACGCCGTCATCTCGCACGGAAGCTCGGCCGGGGCTTCGACGTGGGGCGCGTACACGAACTCCCAGCCCCGTAGTTGGGCTCGATAGCTCAGGTCCATGTCCTCAGTGATCGTGTCGTGCTCCCAACCACCGGCGTCGTCGATGGCGGCCTTGCGCCACATGCCGGCCGTCCCGTTGAAGTTGAAGAACCGACCCGAGCGGTGCCGCGCCGCATGTTCGATCATGAAATGACCATCGAGCAGCATGGCCTGGCACTTCGTCAACAAGGAGTGGCGCCGGTTGAGATGGCCCCAGCGGGCTTGAACCATCCCGACTTCGGGCTTCGTAAAGAAGTGCACGAGTTCGTGGAGGATGCTCGGTCGGGGCACGAAGTCTGCATCGAAGACGAGGACGAACTCACCCTTCGCCCGCTTGAGGCCAGCGCCTAGGGCGCCCGCTTTGTAGCCCCGGCGATCGTCCCGGCGTAGGTGACTGATGTTCACACCCTCGGCGGCGAGCGCCTTGCACGTCTCCTCGACGATGCCGACGGTCGCGTCCGTCGAGTCGTCCAAGACCTGGATCTCCAACCGATCGCGGGGGTAGTCGATCCTCGCGGCGGCCTCGATCAGCCGCTTCGCGACGTACATCTCGTTGAACATCGGCAGCTGCACAGTCACCGGCGGAAGCTCGCTCGGCGAGAAGCGTCGGTGGGGCTTGGTTTCGTCTTTGCGGTACCGAAGGTAGAGGTACAGCAACGCGCTCCGATGAACCCCGTACAAAGCGAGGACGCCCAGGGTAATCAAGTAGATGACGATGACGATCGTCTGCAACGCAAAACCGTGCAAAGCACGTCGTTCCTAGTCTGCCGTCGACGACGCCGCAAGTTTGGCGGCGGCCCTGAGTCGATCAACCGTTCTGTTTTTTCCGAGCACCTCCATGACCTCGAAGAGCCCGGGGCTTCGGGTTCGGCCCGTCATGGCCACCCGAGCCGGCTGGGCGACTTGCTTCATCGGTAGGTCGTGGGCCTCGAGCCACGCCTTGACCACCTGGTCGAGATGCCCGGCCTCGAAAGGCTCTACGTCCTGGACGAAGTCAGCAAGTCCCGTGAGGTTCTCGGCGTACTGCGGCTTCAAGAACTTCCGTTTTGCTTTGTCCTCGAACTCGACATCCAAGAAGAAGTAGCGAACAGCGTCCGCAACGTCGATCAACGTGGCAGCACGGGGCTTGATGTACGGGATCGCCGCGAGCAACGTTGGGTCATCTGGCGAAACGTCGATGCCGATGGCGGCGAGGAACGGGATCGCTAAACGCGCAATGTCTTCGTCAGGAAGCATCCGAAGGTGCTCTTCCTGCACGTAAAGGAACTTCTTGGAGTCATACTTGCCGGCGGTGGCGCCCACTTTGTCCCAGCTGAACAACTTGCAGAGCTCTTCGCGAGTGAAGATCTCCTGGTCGCCGTGAGACCAACCGAGCCGGGCGAGGTAGTTGAGAACCGCGTCGGGCAGATAGCCCATGTCGCGGTACTCGAGAACTCCGACGGCGGCATGTCGCTTTGAGAGCTTCTCCCCGTTGGGAGCAAGCACCATCGGCATGTGCGCGAACTTGGGTGGCGTGGCGCCGAGGGCTTGGTAGAGCAGGATCTGCGGCGCCGTGTTGATCACGTGGTCGTCGCCACGAGCGACGAGCGTGACTTTCATCGTGAGGTCGTCGACGACGCAACCGAAGTTGTAGAGGGGCATGCCGTCTGGGCGAAGGAGGATGAAATCCTGCTGGGTGTCATTCGGCACGTCGATGCGACCCTTGACCTCGTCGTCCCACCCGGTGTGACCGTCCTCCGGCGCCAGAAAGCGTATGACGTGCCGTGCGTTCGGGTCGCCAGGCCTGTCGGTTCGATCCCGCCATGGGCTGCGGAAGCGAAAGCCTCCCTTCGCGCCCGTCGCTTGGAAGGCGGCCCGCGCTTCGGCGATCTCTTCCTTGGTGGCGTAGCACCGGTAGGCATGACCCGTATCGATGAGTCGGTCCGCGTATTCCTTGTAGATCCCGAGTCGTTCGCTCTGGATGTAGGGCCCGTGATCTCCCCCGACGAGCGGGCCTTCGTCCCAGTCGAGCCCCAGCCACCGCATCGAATCGAACACCATCTGGATGCTCTCGTCGGTGCTTCGCTCTCGGTCGGTGTCCTCGATCCGAAGGATGAACGTTCCGGCGTGCTGGCGGGCCCACAGCCAACTGTAGAGCGCCGTCCGCACCCCTCCGATGTGCAAGTAGCCCGTCGGCGAGGGTGCGAATCGAACACGAACTTCCGACATGGCCGAGGGCTACCTGCCCCCCGCCACGCGGTCAAGCGAACCCGCTAGCTCGTGGGTTCGGCGCCGGCCTCGAGAATTCCGCTGAAGGAATCCCGGTAGGCGAACGCCAGAAACAACTGCAGTACGATGATCACGATCGCCATCGGGAGACCGGCCTGGTCCAGATAGATGTGCGCTGCGAGGATATGGACGCTGACGGGTGCGAGGAGAATGAGCCCGAGCGGCAGCCATCGGCCGAACAGGATCATGAGCCCCGACACGACCTCGACCCCTTTGACGAGGTTCATGAAGTACCCCGTCCCGAAGAGCGCGGTCATGAACGTCGTCATCGCCTCGTTCGACTCTGGAGGTTCGATGAAGTGAAAGAACCCGTTCAGGCCGAACACCACGAAGATCAAACCCAGAACCACTCGCGCACCAATGATCGCAAACTTCATCCCGTGCTCCTTTCAGTCAGACGCACACCACCGGCCGGGAGGCCGACCACCACGGCAACTGCAATCGCGAGTGCACCATAACAGAAAAGACCGGCTTTCCGCCCTGTTCGGAGTCAATTCGGCTTGACCCTAAGAGGTCGGCTGCCCAACCTCCCGGATTCATGACGTCGCCTGATGCACTCACCACGCGCCTCAATCGGGGGGTCTCGAGGCGCAACGCACGTTGGTCGTTCGTCAGCGCCGAGCAGTTTGGGGACGCTCTCGAACTTCATCGTTTTCGGTTGGGCAACGGGCTACGCGTGCTCACGTTGGAGGATCGATCTGCGCCGACCGTCAGCTATCACACTTGGTTTCGGGTCGGCTCGCGAGACGAGCGACCAGGCAAGACAGGACTCGCGCACTTGTTCGAGCACCTGATGTTCAACGAGACGAAGAACCACCAGTACGGCGAGTTTGATCATCTCATGGAGAATGCTGGCGTCGAGGTGAACGCCGCGACGTGGACCGACTGGACGTACTACTACGAGAACGCTCCGAAGAACGCGCTGCCACTGCTCGTCGAACTCGAGTCCGACCGCATGGCGAACCTCGTGCTTCGTGAACCGCAGGTCCGGTCCGAGAAGGAAGTGGTCGCGAACGAGCGAAAGCTCCGCGTGGACGACGACATCGAGGGCCGTGCACTCGAGCAACTGTATGCGACCGCCTTCAAGAGGCACCCTTATCGCTGGCCCACGATCGGTTGGATGGAGGACATTCGAGGTTTCACCGTCGAGGACTGCCGGAAGTTCTACCGTTCGTTCTATTCACCCAACAACGCGACGGTCGTCGTCGCGGGGGACTTCGACGAACGCCGCGTGCTGTCGCTCATCCAGGAACGGTACGGTCACCTGCCGGCGACGAAGCTCCAACAGAACGGAGAGGCCCCAAGAGAACCCACTCAGCGCGGAGAGCGCACCTACCGAATCGCGGCCCCGACGCCGACAGACAAGATGCTCCTCGGGTATCACGTGCCCGGTTTTGCCCACCCGGACACGCCCGCGCTCATCGTCATCAACGAGCTCCTCTTCGGGGGCCGTAGCTCGCGCCTACTTCGCGTGTTCTGCGACGACAAGGAGCTGGCCCTCTCGGTACGTGGGTCCGTATCGCCTTTTGTGGATCCAGGTCTCTTCGAGCTCTGGTTTTCGCTCCGTGAGGGCCGGCGTATGGCGGATGCGTTAGCGCTGTTGGACAGCGAGATCGAGCGCTTGGTCACCGAAGGCCCCACCACGGACGAGCTCGGGAAGGCCGTCAACCAGATCGAGCTCTCGTTCCTCTACAGCATGGAGACCGCCGGTGGGAAAGCGGAGCAGCTCGGATTCTACGAGACCGTCGTCGACGATGCTGCGAGTGCGATGAGCCGGCTCGACGCGTTCCGTGCGCTGACAGTGCCGACCTTGCAACGTGTCGCTGCCAAGTACCTCAACCCGAATCGGCGGACTCGGGTCGAGGTCTCCGAGAGCTTCGCCTGATGGCCAAGTCCCGCCCAAGACTACTCATCGAGACGAGCGGAGTCCTCCCGCTGGTCGACGTGGAGGTCGCGTTTCCGACAGGCAGCCTCCAGGACCCCATTCGAAAGGAAGGGCTGGCACGCCTGACCGGCCAGCTCATGCGGCGTGGTCCATCGGGGATCTCGACAGCGCGATTCGAGGACCATCTCGCGCGTCTCGGTGCACGCATGTCGGTCGACACGTCACTGCGCACGACGAGGGTACGCGCGACGACGCTTCGCCGAAACGTGGAGCCTCTGCTCGCGTTTGTCGCCGACCTGATCTGGTCACCTGCGCTGCGACAGCAAGACTTCGGCAAGCTCAAGCGGCAGGCGAACGCGTCGCTTCTTGCCCGGCTCGACGACGATCAGGCGCTCGGTGCGGTTCATTTTCGCGAACGCCTGTTCTCTGGGCACCCATACGGCCGGACGTCATCGGGATCACCGGAGAGCGTCGGCCACATCAGCCTGCGGGACGTCGAGCGATTCTACACTCGCTACTACGCGAACACTCCTTATATCGTCGGCTTTGCGGGCGACATCACCAAGACCGAGGCCAGGGATCTGGTGCAAGGCTATTTCCCGACCAGGTCCGGCGATCCAAAAACCAAGCACGCGGTTCCGGCGACTCGGCTTCCTCGTGGCCGACGCGTCGTCATCGTCGACAAGCCTGAGCGCGTGCAGACACAGCTCTACATCGGCACGTTGGGCGCCCGCACGCAGGACCGCGACCTCTTCCCATTGATCGTGTCGAACACGGCGTTTGGCGGGACGTTCACGGGACCTCTGATGCGGGAGGTTCGTGCCGTCCGGGGTTGGAGCTACGGCGCCTACAGCCGACTCACGCATTCGGCGCAACGCGACGCGTGGTACATGTGGAGCGCGCCGAGCGTCGAGTACTCTGCGGAATGCGCAGCGCTTCAGCTCGACCTTCTCGAACGCTGGGTTGAACGTGGTCTCGACCGCAAGTCGCTGCGGTTTGCGCAACGGTATCTGATCAACAGCCACTGCTTTGACACCGACACCCCGTCCAAGCGGCTCGAGTCTCGGCTCGACGTCGAACTCCTCGGCGTCCCGCGGCGCTACGTCGAACGTCACGACGAGCTGATCGCGGCCGTCACCCGAAGGCAAGCCAACGCAGCGACAAGCGGACGGATCTCGAGCCGAGACCTCACCATCGTCGTCGTCGCAACCGCACGCGATGTGGCGTCCAAGTTCGAGAAGCTCCCTGGAGTGACGTCGGTGGACGTGGTTCCCTTTCGGCCGGCGTGAGGCCAAGGTCGCCCTCGCGCCCGCCTTTCTCTAGTTGCGGATGATCCGCCGTAGTTCCGCTCGACTCCAGATGCGAGGGACCGAAACCCAGGGCAGCTTCGCGAGTCGACGAGCGGCGTCGGCGAGCTCTCCGTCGGGCTCCGGCAAAATGATCGTACGGAGGCCTTCGCTCCTTGTGAAGAACTCCACGACTTCCATCGCTGCCGGATCGTGCGTCACGGAGTGGATCACCAGCCCCGCGTACTCGGTCTCCTCACCCTCGAGCTCGCGGACCGCGTCTTCGAGTGAGTCGACCGCTACGACCCGCAAGCCGAAGCTTCGAATCTCTGCTTCGATCTCGAGGCGCACACGTCGCCTTGGCTCGAATACCAGCATCGGAAGTTTCGAAGCGCGATCGTTACGCCGCAGCAACGCACGGAGTACGGCATCGTGGATCGCGTCTTCTTGATCCGCGGACAGCGAAGGGAAATGAAGCGCGATCGATCCGCCATCGGCCGTACGGTCATCGCGAACACGGTGAACTGAACCGGTCAGGCTCATCGTTTCGCCACCGGCTGCGAGATCGATCAACACGTGCACGAGGTGACCTGGCCGTAAGTCGCGTTCGCCAGAGATTCGCACGCCGCCGGCCGACAGGTCCGCCATCGCGTACTGCCCGACGACGTCGCCGCGCGAGAGCACGAGCGCGCGGCCATTAAGGTTAACGTGCTCCGCCGCTCTCGGTTCCCTCGGTGTGCGTGCGTGCCCCATCGACTCTCGAGAGTGCCGAGGCGACGAAGGAAAAGCTAGTCCACATCGAGGGATAACCCGTTCGGTTCTATGGGTTTTCGGAGGGATCGTTTTTGTGTTTCGCGAATCGTCGAGTGATTGTATAATCGGCGAAACACGAGGTAGCTATGCCCATCAAAACACGCATGCGCGACTTGCTCCGGCGAAAGGGTGAAGACGTGTATTCAGTTGGGCCGTTGGCGACCGTGATCGACGCGGTGAACATGATGAACGATCACCACGTGGGGTCCGTGCTCGTCCTGGAGGGCGGCCATCCCGTCGGGATCTTCTCGGAACGTGACGTTCTCGTCCGCGTGGTCGCGGCGCACCGCGATCCGCGCCAAACACTGGTGAGCGACGTCATGACGACGCGCCTCCACATGGCTTCCCCCGATGACAGCGTGCTCGACGTCATGCAGGTCATGACCGAGCGTCGTTGTCGGCACATTCCCATCGTGGAGAACGGCCAGCTCGTCGGGCTGGTCTCCATCGGCGACATCACCAAAGCCACACAGCACAATCTCCGACAGGAGGTCATCGAGCTCTCGAATTACATCGGAGGCCCGTACCTCTCCTAAGCACGCGTTTAGATTCCCCCAGAACGCGTCCAAAAGGCCACCTGAGCCCCCAAAACCAGGTGGCCTTTTCCTATGCGCGCCGCCAACTCCGCGGTGGGCCGGACATAATCTGATAGAGTTCCGGCCCTATGCCTAGCCTCAAGTGGATCGTCCCTCGTGGGAGGCCCCGCGTGTTTGCGATCTACAAGCGCGTGACTTCGATCGGCCGTGCAGGCGCCAATGACGTCGTGATCGAATCTGACTCCGTTCGAGATCACCACGCGCAGGTGGTGTTTGACGGGCGGGACTTCGCTCTCAACTTGGTTGATCCTGAGGGGACCCTCGCCGTCAACACCAAACGGAAGAAGAAGTCGAAGATCTTCCACAACGACAAGCTCTCTCTTGGCGACGTCGAGATGGTGTTCTCGTTGTACGACGAGGGGTCCGCTGACAGCCACGGAGGAAGTGAAGGCGGGAGCGAGCTCTCAGGAATGATGAAGCTCAGCGACTTCAACCGTCGCCTTCTCGAGATACGATCGGTATCTGATCAGATCGAAGCACTACTCGATGCGGTCATCGAAGTGGTTCACGCCAACAAGGGGTTCGTGATCCTGCTTCGCGACGGTGACCCCACCATCGCTGCGGCACGCAACGTCGACCACGAGACGATCCCCGACGCGGTCACCCAACTATCCGACAGCATCTTGCGGCGCTGCATCGACACCCGTCAGCCACTCATCGTCAGCGACGCGGTCAACGACACGATGTTCCACTCGAGTGAGAGCGTGATGAACCTCCAGCTGAGCTCGGTCATGGTCGCGCCCCTGATCGCGCAGGGCCAGCTCCTCGGACTGATCTACGTCGGCAACGACAACGTGGTGAATCTCTTCGAGCAGTCGAGCCTCGACGTTCTGACGGTGTTTGCCGGCCAAGCCTCACTGATCATGCAGAACGCGATCCTGCTCGACGAGCTCACCACCGACCGTGACCGCATGGCCGAGGAGCTCGAGGCGCAGCGCTTTGGCGACATCATCGGGAGCTGTCCGAGCCTTCTCCAGGTATTTCGGCGCGTCGAGAAGGTCGCCTCCGCCGACATCAACGTGCTGGTCACGGGCGAGACCGGGACCGGGAAGGAGCTGATTGCGAGAGAGCTCCACCGAAGGTCGAACCGCGCCGACAAGCCGTTCGTCGTGGTGAACTGCGGTGCGATCCCCGAGAACCTGATGGAGTCCGAGCTCTTCGGGCACGTGCGGGGTGCGTTTACGGGCGCGGTGGCGACTCGGCAGGGGAGCTTCCAAGCAGCCCACAAGGGGACGCTCTTCCTCGACGAGATTGGCGAGATGCCGTTGTCGTTGCAGGTCAAGCTCCTCAGAGCGCTCCAGGAACGCGAAGTGATCAAGGTCGGCGACACGAAGCCTCAAGCGGTCGACATCCGAGTGCTCGCCGCGACGAACCGCGACCTCGAAGCCTGCATCAAAGACGGAACCTTTCGCGAGGACCTCTACTACCGGCTCAATGTCGTGAACATCCATCTCCCGCCGCTTCGTGAGCGCGGCGACGACGTGGTCCTGCTCGCGAAGTTCCTGCTGAAGAAGTACGCCACCGAGTACGATGCGGTAGTCAAAGGGTTCACACCAAAAGCGCTTCAAGCGCTCCGTGACTACGACTGGCCAGGCAACGTTCGCCAGCTCGAGAACCGAATCAAGAAGTCGATCGTCCTCGCTGATAAGACGCTGATCGGCGTCGACGATCTCGACCTCCACGCGGACCAGATGCGCGCGGTGGTTCCGCTGACGCAGGCTCGCGAAGACTTCACTCGGCAGTACATCCTCGAGATCCTCGCCCGCAACGGTGGCAACCGAACCCGGACGGCGCGCGACCTCGGTGTCGACCCGAGGACGGTCTTCCGCTATCTCGAGCGGGAGCCCGAAGCCCCGGATCCCGCCGGCGCGACGGAGGACTGACATTTGTGTCATGGTGATGGACAGGATTTCGTGGAATAATCCCGAAAAACTGAATGTTTCCGGCGCTGGAGCCCCGGCATGCCCTTTGCTTCCTATTACCGGTGGATGTGTTTGCTTGCTTCATGCGGCCTCGCAGGGCTGCCGGGTTCGGGGTGTATCGCGACTGACCGGATTGAGTTCGTTCC
>JBCCEK010000067.1:0-19396 GCA_039030295.1 Myxococcota bacterium
AGCTCATACGCGATCGGCGCCGCGAGCTTCTCGCTGGTCATGTAGACGGTCATCACCAGCCGGCCGCGATCGTCGAGACTGTACGTCGACTTCCGCTTCGCATGCTCCGCGGAGAACGACTGGGTGATCGTGTCGTCCGAGAATCGGTAAGACAACTTGGAGTCCCGGTTGTTGGGCGCGACGACGTCGCGCGGCTGGCCGTCGAGAGGTGCGACCGCTTTGTACTCGCCCATCGTGATCGAGAGGTTCTCCCCCGCGCGTGCAATGACCACCCCGGTTGGACGCTCGCGGTGACTCGCAAGACGGTTGTCGGCGATGCGCCTTCCGAGCCAGCTTAGGTTGGCGATCGCCTTGTCGACAGACGCTTGAATCTCCGCTTCATCTCGTTCCCAGTTGCCGACGTAGCGATAGGACCCCGCCAGGAGCTCGACCGCCGACGGAGTGGCCGTGTCGGCGGCCGAACGCGAGGCGAAGGTCACCGTGGCCAACTCAAACAGGCAGAAGAAGAGGCTAAGGCGCTGGTGCCGCATGCTGTCCCGAACCTAGTGCCGAGTCGGTCTCCGTCACTGCCTCAACACCCCAGAGTCCGCCAGGTCGTGGCGATCGCCAACCGGAACCGTTTTTGGATCCTGGGCCATCGACGTATGATGGGCCCATGCATCGATACTCTCGGTTCGCCCTTCTTGCTTTCCTCGCGTGTGGCTTCGGGTGCGGCGATACGCAGGGCGCCGGGGCCGGCGCGGTCGACCCGACGCTCACCTGCGATGGGGACGACAACCTTGCTCTCCTCTGGGGCTCGTTCACGGGGCGCGGTCTACTGGTGACGGAGCCTGCCGCCATCGGGATCGACTGGGTGCTGTTCTCACACCCGACGCAGCCGCTCCTTGGCTTCTTGCACCCGCCAGACTGGACGGGCCAGCCGATCACACTCGGGTCGGGCTCCGGGGTCGACCTCGTACGGGCGGACGGCGGCGGCTTCTATCACAACCTCACCACCTTCGATCCGAACGGCGCCATCCCGGCGGGCCAATGGCTCGACGAAAGCGTCGTCCGTGCGTTCGACTTGATGGGCGATGCGGGCGCACGCACCGAGTTTTGCGCGTTCCCGCCCACCACGATTCAAACAAACCCGGGTGTCGCCCAGACGGTCACCGCGACCGTCGTTCTTACCGACGACAGCGTTCTCCTCTCAGCGGTCTCGATCGCGTCGTTCGACAGCGTCGTCGGCAACGGGGTCAACGTGCAGAGTTACGGAGGCCGGCGGGATGAGTTCAACCAGATCGCCGACCAAGTGTTTTTCGACATCATCAATCAGCTCCTGATCGGCGGTGGCGACGACGACCGAGACACCGACATGGATGGCACCATCGACCGCCTCGACGAGTTCCCCCTCGATCCGACTCGTCAGTAGGCGCCCGAGCCACGGCGCCCCTGCCTTACGGAGCCGGGGCGGGCTTCGGCGGCGTGTACCAGATCGGGGAAGTGTAGGCGCGCTCCTGGATCGTAGGCGACTCGGCTGTCGCTTCCGCAGGGACGCCTGGTGCTCCTGGCGTGGGTGCCTGCAAGACGCGGAGGTAGTAGAACGCGGCTTGCGTCGCGTCGAAGTTTGCGTCCGACCAGAAGCCGAGCAGGGACTCTGCACCGTCGCCCGCGAGGGCTGGGACGGTTCCGTCCTCACCGCGTTGCCGATCTCCCGACCAAACGGCGTCATAGGTTTCCGAGTGCGTGGTTCCGTCGGCCTCGACCCAACCCTTGATGATCTGCATGCGGTCGAGGTTGGCGCCGCTAGGATCCTTGACGGCGTACATCAGGAAGCCCGGACCCTTGTCTTTCGGGCGACCTCGAAGGTCACTCCCCATAGGGTGGCCGAGCGTATACCCCAGGGCGACCATGTTCGTTTCGTTGGCTTGCTTCCCTTCGAAGTTCCATCCTCCGAAGAGGCGTATTCGCATGCGTGGGCCGGTCGTCGCGTAGACTTCTTTCCGCTCGAGCGCGGCGAAGATCGCCTGGCGTGTGTTCTCTTCTGCGTATACGGCGGTGAGCCCGGGCGCCGCGAAGTCTGCGCCGTCCTGCCCTTCCGCGCCTACCACACCGAACTTGAACGGGTTCACCCCCACTTCTTGGCCGACCTTCAGGCCACGCAGCAACACGCTTCGAGCGAAGTTCTCGCGCGGCGATCCCGAGGTCGAATCCGAGCGAGCGCTGCCGCCGAAACTAGCCACAGGCTCCCAGTGAGCTCGCGTGATCGCCTCTTCTTCGTCGATCGGCCCGATCTCGTGGCTCGCGACATCGCCGGCATGTGGGATCACGATGAAGTCGGTCTCGCGCCGCGCGTGGACGGCCCCGAGCCATGCCCAAAGGCTCTCTGGCTTGCCATCGACCCGTGAGGTCCACGGTTGCAGCTCTTCGGCCTGCCGCGCGTCTTGCTTCATGATCACGATTCGATGCACATCGAGGTCGCCATCGCGCGGCGTGCCCCATTCCCATCCGATGAACGAAGTGAAGTGGCACGGTTCGTAGGCCTTCTCCGCCGCCTCGACGACGTGTTCCCACGAGGCCTGATTCATGTTCTCGGCATCTTGGGTCACCACGAGGAAATCGAGCGCAGTCTCGAGCTTCACCTTCGTGTTGGTTCGAGGATCCGTGACGTCCACCCCCTGCGCCCACAAGTAGGCCTCGTGCGGATCGACCCCGTGCGCTCCCGCAGAATGAGCGCCGTGAACGTGGGTGTCGCCCCACAAGAGCATGCTCGGCTCCGCTTTGATCGCCGCGGGGTTGGTCGGCGGTGTGGTCTTGCAACCGATCGAAGCGATTGCGATGCCGAAGCCAGCCGCAATCCACAGAGCTTTGGGCATGGAACGCATGTCAGTACTGAATCCGAGCGCCGATGGCCCAAGTGAACCCGCGAAGCGGTGATTCGTCGGTGCGGGGATCCGTGGTCGTCTGCACGTACGCGTACGGCATGATCGCGATCATGAACAAACGAAGGTTGTAACCTACGCCGACCCGCCCCTGCGTGGTGCTCCCAGCGTCGTCGAAGAACGCGCCCGCCTGCATGAAGACTTTGACTTGGCGAATGGGCCACCACCCGATCCCGCCTCCGACGAACCAATCCTGAGGTCCTTTGAACAGGAGTCGCCCGAGCTTCTGGCCGAGGACTTCGATGGAGACGCCGTTGAACTGACGGTCGATGTGATACTCGTAGCCGAGGCCGATCGTGATGTTCTTGTTCCTGGCCTCGGTACGGGTGCCGGCGAAGTCCATGTGCACATGGTGCATTCGCTCTTGGTAGTCGAGCTCGTAGTTTTGGAGCTGCTGTGGGGTCGGGGCCGCACCCGTTGCATTCATCAGAGCCACGATCAGGGCGGTGAGCATGGGTGCTAGCTTCCTTCCTCGGGAGTCTCTTCGTCTTCCTCACAACGCGTGCATTCGGTCGGGTGGAAGCGAATGATGGTGCCGATCACCCAATGGCCGTAGATGTCGAGCGTTGCGATGACCGCATCTCCCCCCGCGGAGCAGACCGACGGTCCGACCACGGCACGGAACTTCTCCTCGTTGTCGGGCATCGAGTGCATCGAAAACGCGTCGATGTCGACGACGCCGACCTCCTCGTACGGGGCCGTGACCCGTTCCCGAATCACCTCATAGTCGCATGCAGGGCCTCGGGCCGCGAAGACCCCACCGGTCCGGCGGTAGTCGCCCTGGCCGCCGCAGCCACAGAGACCGAGTGACGCGATGAGGCATGCGGTGGCGATGAGACGCATCCGAGCCGTTTGTATCGTCTATACCTGGCCGTCGCAAGGGCGGCATCGTTGCGAACGCAACTGCGACGGCACTGCTTGCCGTGTGGCTCGACATACCATGGGAACGATCCTCGTTATGCCGTCGTCACACTTGGGAAAGCCGTTTCACCCCGTGTCGACCCTTCGGGATCGACTAGCTCTCCTGCAGGATCCGCGTCGTTCTCGGGAGGTGCCTGACGCCAGTCTTCCCGCATTAGTTTCACACCGAAGTATCCAAAGATCAGTGGGAACACGAAGTACTGGTACTGGGTCCAAACCAAGGCGAGCAGGGTGTCCGCCACGCCTCCCGTCATGTTCTCGAAACCCGCAAACACCTCCGAGAACGAGAAGATGAACGTCGATGCAACCGGTTCCCCGCATCCGAGCACGGCGATCAAATACCGGTAGGGCGACCGCTTCTTGTTCAAGTAGAAGAAGTACGCGACCGTAAGAACGTTGACGAAGGCGTAGAGCTCGAGCGTGAAGAACGTCGAGTTGTGGTTCACCGTCCTCAGATCCACCGACCCGAACGACGCCAGCACCCACCAATACATGTTGAGTGGGCTTTCGCGCATGAACGGCGTGTAGGCCACGATGTCGTCGAGCGTGTGCAAGTTCTCGAAGACGAAGGGTGAACACACCACCCACGGGATCTCCCAAAGCAGGTTCGTGAGCGCGTAGGAGAGCATCCACACCACGAGGGCGTCGTGATAGAGATTGAGCTTCGCCCGACCACGGTTCGCCGGCAGCCAGAAGACGACAACCCACACGTTGAGCCACACGCTGATCGCGTAGAGGCCGACCTTCGTGCTGGTGACGAAATCAAGGACGCCAACGTAGAAGAGCAGTGCGGAGACGCCGACGCCGCCCCAAACCGCGGCGGTGAGCAGGGTGAAGAACTGCAAGGTGGCTCGCGACGCAGAACGTTCGACGACCATCGGTCGGGAGTGGTTGGCTGTTGCTGAAATGCTCAAGTCGTTCTCCTGTGGCTTCGGTGCGTCGGAGCTTATCAGACACTAGTGTCTGAATAAAGTCAACGTTGGGGGGGACTGATCTGGCCCCGATAGGCCACCGGCTAGCCGAACTGGGAGCACCACTCGGTCTTTACCTGTCGGCGTCCGTGTCGATCAGCGATCCAAAGGCAGCGGTCGTCAGCTGGACCGCCGAGTCCTTGGCCCGCGCAATCGAAGCAGGGCTGAGCCCCCCACGGATTGTGTCGAGGAGGGTCCACTGCACCGCCGCCATGATCGACTTCAGAAACAGCGGGGAAGGCCGCACGTCGTAGTGCTCGCGAAAGAAGGCTTGGACCTTCCGCGCGTAGGCGTCGAACATCGCGTCGACGGCGGTGTGCGCGAGCGAACCCGGGTTGCCGTACTCGACAAACATGAAGTGCGCGAGCTCGTGCTGCTCGAAGACCGCGTCGAACAACCGGTCGATCGCCTGGGCGAGCCAGTCGTCGAGCGGGCCACCCTCGGGCATGGCGTCGAAGATGAACGTCTCGATGTGCGCGTTCGCGGCCCTTTCCCAGATCTCGTCGATCAGAGCATCCTTGTCGACGAAGCAGCGGTAGTAGGTGTCTCGAGAGACATCGGCGGCCTGGCAGATCTGTGACACCGACACGGCGCGCGTTCCGTGCTCGACGAAGAGCCCGACTGCCGCGTCGACCAAGATCCGTCGCTGCTCGTCGAGTCCCGGTCGCTTCTTGCGCCGTCCGTCCGTGTGCGCCTTCTTTGCGTTCGCCGCCAAGCGCCTGACGGTACCGAAGGTCGGGGTCGGGCGCAACGTAGTGCCCGCCGTCAGGGACCGTAGGGCACGCCGGGGGGTGTGCCCTAGAAGGGTTGGATACCGTTGAAAATCACTTCGAAGGGGACAGTCTCGGCGTCCTCGATCACGAAGCTTCGCTGCATGCTGAAGGTCACCGGGTCGCCAAGGTCATTCCCGTTGCCATCGACGTCCAACGCTCCGAGGAACGAGTACTCGCCAGGGGGCAGGTTCTCGACCAGCGCAGCGGCCTCGAGGGTGTCGACCTCGCGAAAGTCGGCGTCTAGCACCAAAACGTCGGCCACAGCCGCGGATGCGTCGGGCGCGCTCACGACGCTCCCACCCACGAAATCGAGATCTTCGGCGCGGTAGACCTGGCCGACGATGTCGCCCGTGAGCTCGTCTCGGAAGTTCACCCGCACCGCTTCGTCGACGGTGAAACTCAACTCCGCCTGCCCACCGCCGGTCACCGAGTCATCGCCGCAACCCAAACCGAGCGCGAGCGCCATGATAAGCACGGCCTGCTTCATCTCACTCCTCCGCGCTGCAAAAGTACCCATCTCTCGACTTGATATAGCCAAACGAGGCGCACATCTCTTCAGGAAAGCCAACCGGCTCGTCGCTTTCGTTCTCCCACTCGCATCGTGTTCGGAGCACCGTGTCGGCCGGGATCACTTCAGGGTCTTCAAAGAGCGGGAGGATCGGAGGCAGGTCCCGAAAATCAGGCACCCAAGTGGGGACAGAGAACAGCATTTCTGGCGCGCCCTCTCGGACGACTTCGAGCGAGAACGAGGTGCCACGTTCGTGCATGTGGCCGCCCACGAGAAGGACCTCGAGAGGTTCCTCGACCGCGCAGTCCCACTCGGTTTCGCCGCGAGAGCGCGCCGGCACATCGATCAGACCGCTGTTCGTGGCGAACGTCGACACCCAGTGGTCCACGTCGCTTTCGTCGATCACCTCGAGCCGTGCGACGTCGCTCACCAAAATGGGCGCCGCGTTCACGTTGATGTAGTGAAACTGAAGAACAAAGCGCTGCCCGCTGCGGATCCGAACGGCGTGCCGTGCAGGGAGCGGGAGCGGGATCAGCACAGGGATCATCGTCTCAATCGACTCGGCGCTGGTGCAATCCTCGAGGGTGCCGACGGGGCGGTCGGTCTTTCCCTGCACCAACGCGATGTGGTGTCCGCCGGGGCCCTGGAATGTGCTGAGGGCGTTGACCGCGAGGTCCGGCCCATCGTGCTGCAGGTAGAGGCAGTACATTCGTTCGGAGCCTGCGGGGATCTCCACCTCAGGCGCGACGAGGTCGACCGCATTGGCGCTCGCCGGCGGCACCTCTGCGCGCCGATCGAGGACCCCGTCAATCATCGCCGACCCGTCCGACCCCGCGTCGCCGCAGGCAGCCAGTGCCGAAACCAAACAGAGCCCAGCGACCTGGGCGAGGTGAGCGAAGCGAGACATCAACCCGAGAAGTTACCAAATACCACAGTCGCGGGCCCGACTCTATGCCGCTCGAGCCTCGCTTTCAGAGCTTGGTAGTCCCTCCGAATGCTCTGCTTGACCGGTCGGGCGATCTCGATGCTGTGCGCGAAGTCGAAGCCCACCGGTCAATTCTGCCTTCCGCGCTCGCGTTCACGATGGGCAGGACCTTGCGTACCTCAACCGAGAGTCCTGACGCCGACTACGGAGTGACCGTCTCCTCGAACACGCAGACCCGAGCCTCGCAGAAGGGGGCTGTGGCGGGGCAGTCACCGTGGCTCAGGCAGTAGTGCTCGAATTCGACGAGCAGTCCGGGGTCCCCTGGAAACTGCCTCGAGCCGGTTGAGCATAGAGCTTTGCCCGGCCCCCTGACGACACCGCCGATGACATCGCCTTCACGATCGAACGAGAGGAGGCAAGTGACGTCCTCGTTGGGGTCACTGTTCGAGGCGACTTCGATGTCGAACGCAAAACCGTATGATGAGGGCACTGCGTAGGATTCGAAGGGAATACCGTCGGGTAGCTCGACCGACGTCCACGCCGCGGTAGCCGTGCTAGCCCTCCACACGAACGTGGTCGCGCTGATCGTCACATCGTAGAGGCCGCCGGACGCCATCACGAAGCCGTTCCCCGTGAAGATGACTCGCTCGAGCCCGATGACTCCCATGGATCTTGTCGGCGCGAGCGGTGAGCAGGCACCGGGGAGGTCCCCTATCGTGCCGTCCAAGCCATCGAAGTTCTGTGGCAGACATACCTCGCCGATCTCGCAGTCAACGATCGTCCAGCACTCACCGGCGAGCAGCGCTTCGGTCCCCCCCGTGGCGCCCGCGCCGCCCTCTGCGCCCGCACCGCCAGTGCCAACGGGCGCCTGGAACTCGCAGTCCATCGGGCATCGAGTCGCGTCGCGAGAGTCGCATACACCGTCGCACGGCGGAGCGATGTCGGGATCGAACGCCGGCGGCGGGGGCGCAGCTGCATCGCCGCAACTGCACAGAGTGAGAACAATCCAGCACAGAACGGTGTGCCGCGTCCATCGAAGCGCGCCACCTTGGCCGCCTCGTACCTCCAGATTCGGTGTTGCTTCTTTTGTCATAACTACCCGTTTCTCACGCCATGTCCACGCGTTGATATCAAGCTAGAGGATAATCAAATAGATCAACAAGCTTTATTGCTAACAATCACACTCTTTTGTGAGGTAGTTAGCAAACAGCTATACTGGCCCCATGGCGAAGAAGGACCCGAAGACCACGACGAGCGAAGGCCTCTTCGTGCGGCTCAACCCCGACCTGGTCACGAAGTTGCGCGTCCACGCGGCCACCTCGAGGCAAACCCTTTCGTCGGTGGTCGGCGAAGCCCTCGAGCAGTTCTTCCGGTCGCAGAGCAAACGCTGAGCGTGCCTAGGGTGCTTTCACCGTGTCGCCGTCGCGAGCGGTGAGTGACAACTTGCGGCGGCGCCTTGTCGTGTTCGCGGGATTGAGGAGGTTTGTCAGGATGATTCCACGATACGTTCTCATGGTTTTGGTCGCTGATCGCGACCTGGTCCAAAGGTGAGGGTATTGGCCGCTGCTTCTGATTCCTCGAAGCCCTGCCGACGCTGGACAGTCTTCGTCGGCAGGGTGTAAGACAATCCTATCGCGTTCCGCCGGGTGGAAGCGCGGGTAGCGTTCGAGCGAGCGGCGCGGGTCGAGGAGGATTCATGCGGGTACTCACGATTGTCTTGCTCAGCGGGGCGCTGATGCTTGGGTGCGGCGACGACGACGACGGCGGAACCGGGGGGATGTCCGGCACCGGCGGAACATCGGGGACTGGGGGCATGTCCGGCACGGGTGGAACATCCGGGACCGGTGGCGCGGGCGGCATGGGAGCCGCTGGCGGGGCGGGCGGTGCCGGCGGGGACTTCACCATCACAGAGATGCTCGCGCCTGTTGGAGATTGCGAGCCCAACGTGGCATCCGACTGGGAGTTCACGATCACGGCGTCCGGGGGCACACCTCCCTACTCGCTCAACGCCATGGTGACGGGCTGTCCGGCGGGACAGACGACGCCGATCACCGAGTACGGGACCACCGTGATCGAGTGCCCGAATACCGGCACCTACGGCCTGGCAGTGAGCGGCTCGGACAGTTTTGGAGGGCTCATTACGAAGACGCCGCTCTCCTTCGGCAACTGCACGCCCTTTCCGCCGCCCACGTTCTGAGGAGCTCACGCAGGAAGGATACGACTAGCGCTCAGGGGCGAATCGCGTCCTGCATTCGTTCGCTGTAGTCCCACGACGCGATCCGCGTGGGGTGCAGCCGGACGACGAGTTCTTCGGCAGCGCGACCAAGCAGGAACTTCCCGAGTTCTGAATCGGTCGAACCGAGGTAGCGACGAAGCAGCCGAACGAGCAGCGCTTCCGCGCCTTCGCTTTCGAGGCCGGCCGTGGCCTGACCTCGCACGCCTCGATAGGGGGGTTCATTCGGTGCGATCTCGAACGCGCACCTTGGGTCGGCAGTGAGTCGATGCGCGATCCGCGCGTCTCGATGGACTGCTGCGAGCAGATCGTCGCCTTCCTTGAGGAACCAAACCGAGAGGATGACTGGGAAGCCCGACGGGGTGTTGGCCGCGAGTCGCATTGGGACGACCGCCCGTTCGAGAAACGCTCCGACCTCGGATGGTCCCCAGGGCCCGCTTCGCCTGATCTTGGAGTCTTCTTGCAGGGTCATCGTCTATCGGGGGCGTAGCGCCCATGATCGCTCGTGTCACCAGGCCGGTAAAGGTGTGCGACCTCACAATCCAGGTCCCGCCCATGGCTGGACAGATTTCTAGCATATTGTACTATTGCGATATGAACGTAATTAGGTTGGGCCTGTTGTGTGTCGCAGTGCTGGCGGCAGCGTGCGGCGGAGACGTGAGTGGCTCTGGCGCCGACCGTGGTGGTGGAGGTGATGCCGGCGCCGGCAATGGCGGAGGCTCTCCAGGTACGGGCGGCGATGGCGGGTCGAACCCCACCGGTGGCGCGAGCGGCGCGGGCGGCAGTGAGACCTGCGTGTCGGCGTTGCTCTGCGGGACCCCTGCGGTCTGCTGTGACGTCGGCGACGAGTGCTTTGAAGGAACGTGCGTCGACTCGTGCGCTTCCGGAGTTCGTTGCGGTGGCGACGGTTCGGAGTGTTGTGCCCAAGACGATGTTTGCCTCGCCGATGTATGCGTGACGCCTGGCGCCGGTTGCACCGATAGTTTCGACTGCGACGAAGGCGAGTTCTGTGAGCCCACCTTGAACCAGTGCCTGCCTCAACCGGTCGGACCGATCTGCGAACTCCGACCCGAGAACGTGACCTTCGAACCGACGGTGGAGTGGCACTGGGATGGTTGGAGCGTCGATGGGGATTTCAAGCAGGTTCAGAGTACTCCGGCGATTGCCGACATTGATTTCGACGGCCTTCCCGAGGTCGCGACGGTCGCCTACAAGAACTCGAGCAACAACATGCTGATCGTGCTCAACGGTGAGGACGGGTCGGAGAATCTGATGATCCCCGTCACGACGTACAACGTTCGGTGGGGCACCGGCCCCGCGGTCGGCAACCTCGACTCTGATCCGGAGCTCGAGGTCGTTTTCATGACGTCCGCACGAGACCTCGTCGTCATCGAGCATGACGGCACTGAAAAATGGTCGCAGTCGTTGAGCGGCAACGGACAAGGCTACCCGGCCCTTGCCAACCTCGACAGTGATCCCGAGTCGGAGATCATCATCGGCGGGCAGTGGTTCGACAACGACGGGACGCCCCTTCAGGACAAGGGTTGGATCGGCAACAACGGGGAGTGGAGCGTGTCTGCCGTCGCGGACATCAACGGAGATGGCGAGCCAAACATCATCGGAGGCAACGTCGTTTATCGCGTCGACGGCACCGAGCTCTGGCGGAACTCAACCACCGGCATCAGTGACGGCTTTGTGGCCGTCGCCGACATGAATCGCGACACAAATCCCGATGTCGTGACGATCAGCGACGGTGACGCATGGGTCCTCAGCGGGGTCGACGGGGCTTTGATCTTTGGGCCGGTGGCGATTCCTGGGGGGGGAACCGGAGGGGCGCCTACGGTCGCCGATTTCGACGGAGACGGTCGTCCGGAGTTCGCCGCCGCAGGAAAGGGGAACTACGCGGTCTATGACCTCGACTGCACCCCCACTGGAGACGCCGAGTTTTGCGCGAGCGGGACGACGGATGGGATCTTGTGGTCACGTGGCGTCCAGGACCTTTCCTCAAGTGTCACGGGGTCGAGCGTCTTCGACTTCGAAGGCGATGGGAAAGCGGAGGTGATCTACAACGACGAGTGCAGCCTCTACATCCTCGCCGGCGAGGATGGCTCAGAACTACTCCAGATGCTCAACTCGTCGCGCACCGCCGCCGAGTACCCGCTGATCGTCGACGTCGACGCGGACGGCAACTCCGAGTTCGTCGTCCCTGCCAACGACGACCAGATCGGCCGAGACAAGTGTGACGAAGCCTGGCCCGACGAACCGGTAGCGGGCACACATGGGCTCTTCGCCTTCGGTGACCTCAACGACAAGTGGGTCCGCACACGGCAAGTGTGGAACCAGCACAGCTATCACGTCACCAACATCGATGCGTCGGGCGAGGTGCCTGTCACCGAGGCCGACAACTGGGCGACCCCGGGCCTGAACAACTACCGGCAGAACGTCCAGGGCGCAGGGGTGTTCAACGCACCTGACCTTTCGGTCGCAGGCCTTTCCGTCAACACGAGCTCGTGCCCCGCCTCGATCGGAATCCAGGCACAGATTGCCAACACCGGCTCTCTCGGCGTCGGCGCGGGGGTCCCCGTCGGTTTCTATCAAGGTGTGCCTCCCGACGGCGCGCTCCTCGGGTTCGACGAGACCACGACACCACTTCTTCCAGGGCAAAGCGAGACGTTGGTCTGGGCTTTCACCCCTGGCGTCGGCGACGTTGGGCCTTGGGACTTCTACGTCTTGGTCGACGACGAGGCCGCAGGGCTCTCTCTCGCCCTCGAGTGCGGAGAAGACAACAACGAGGATACTGTCGGCGCCGCCGAGTGCATCGTGGTGCAGTAGGGTTCGGCGCCGAGTCGCCGCTATCGCGGCTTCGCGAGCGCGTCGAGGATGGCGTTGGCTTTCTCCACGGCGCCCTTTGCGTCCGGGCCCAGCACCAGCACGTGCCCCATCTTCCGACCGACCCGAGCTTCGCGCTTGCCGTAGAGATGGAGGTGGGCCTCTGGGTGCGCGTAGACGGCGCTCCAGTCGGGCTCCCCGTCTTGCCACAGGTCGCCTAGCAAGTTGACGGTTGCGGCAGGGCTCCGAAGGGTGGTTTCACCGAGCGGCAGGTCCAGTACCGCGCGCACATGTTGCTCGAACTGAGACGTTGCGCAGGCCCCAAACGTGTAGTGCCCGCTGTTGTGGGGGCGTGGCGCGATTTCGTTGACCAGCAGGGTTGAGCCCTCCACGACAAACATCTCGACCGCCATCATCCCGACGTGATCGAGGTTTTGGGCGATGTTGGTTGCGATCGACTTGGCTTCATCGACAAGCGAATCGCTGATGGGTGCGGGGGCGACGGTCGTGTGCAGAATGTGCCGCTGGTGCACATTGTGAGCGACCGGGTAGAACCGAATCTCACCGGAGGGCCTCCGCGCCAGCAGCACCGAGATCTCCATGTCGAAAGGCACGAACGCCTCCAGCATGGCCGGGTTTTCCCCTACCGCGGCCCACGCGGCATCGGCGTCGTCTTCGTCACGGATGACCGTCTGGCCCTTGCCGTCGTATCCGGCCCGCCGCGTCTTGAGCACACATGGCACACCGACAGCCGCCACTTGTTCTCGGAGGGTCGCCAAACTGTCGACGGACTTGCATACGGGTTGGGGGGCACCGATCTCTTCGAGGAAACGGCGCTGTGCTTGGCGGTCCTGGATCGTTCGGAGCACTGCCGACGAAGGCCTTACCGTCCCGGAGCGCTCGAGTTCACTCAAGAGCGAAGCCGGAACATGCTCGGTGTCGAGGGTCACCACATCTGACAGCGCGGTAAGCCTCTGCGCGGCTTCAAGATCATCGAGCGGGCCCTGAACCCACTCGTCCGCCACGGGAGCGGCGCTTTCTCCTTCGGGCGACAGGACGGCGGTGCGATGGCCCATGCGCCTCGCCTCGAGAAACATCATGCGCGCGAGCTGGCCGCCGCCGATCACACCGACCGTGGAGCCCGGGTAGAACGCGCTCATGCGCCCTCAGGTCGCGAAGCGGATGGCTTGAGGCGGCGAAGCATGATCGGGCGTCGAATAGCGCATTCCCGGGACCCCGCAAGAAGAGTCGAGAGGCCCTGAAGACGGCACTTGCAGCGGGTCTCGAACTGCTATAGAGCCCCGACAACGCGTACCCGCAAAGAGACAGTCGTATGACAGACACGCCAGACTCCGCGGGCGATGGCCCCGCGCAGGTTGCGATCATCATGGGAAGCCAGAGCGACTGGCCGACGATGAAGCACGCAGCACAGGTCCTCGACGAGCTCGGCGTACGGCACGAAGCATCGGTCGTTTCTGCTCACCGTACGCCGGACCTCCTTTTCAGCTTCTGCGAGAAGGCCGAGGCGCGTGGGGTTCAAGTGATCATCGCGGGTGCGGGCGGCGCCGCGCACTTGCCCGGGATGGCGGCGTCCAAGACCTTGCTCCCCGTCCTCGGCGTTCCGGTCAAGAGCCGGAGCCTCAACGGCATCGACTCGCTTCTGTCGATAGTGCAGATGCCCAAGGGCATCCCGGTGGGTACGCTCGCGATCGGCGATTCGGGAGCTGCCAACGCGGGCCTTTTGGCGGCGTCGATTCTGGCGCGCAGCGACGCAGCGCTTCGGGAGCGTCTGCATGCATACCGAGTCGCGCAAACCGAGCGCGTGCTCGAAGCCGGGCTCGACGCCGACTAGATCGCGTTTACGCCGTTTCGACTGAGTCGGGGGAGAGCGGCAGCGGCTCGTCGAGCCGTCGCGCCAGGATCTCCTTGACGAGCGGATTCGGAAACCGACGGCTCTGGGTGATCGCGTAGAATCGTTCGGTGATTTCGGGGATCTTGGAATGCTCGACGAGGACTCCGCTCAGGAGTTCGTCGCGCACCACCACCGGGGGTACCAAGGCGAGGCAGTGACTGTCGCGTGCGAAGAGTCTCAGCATCGCCATGTCGTCGATCTCAGCCAAGATGATCGGACGTACGCCTGCGGCCTCCACCAGCCGATCGAACTCCACGCGCAAGTCGCTGTCGAGGCTCGGGACCAACACGGGGACGGATTCGAGGACCTCCGGAAAGCGTGCACCCGGAGGCACGAGACCTGGGGGGCCTACCAGACTCACGGGTTGTTCTTGCACGAGAAGACTGTGCCAGTTCGTTCTGGCGTCGCGCGCAGCGGGTTGGTTCGCCAGCATCAAGTCGATCGCATGCGCCTCGAGTTGCGCGAGCAGTTCACGTGTCGTTCCAGAACGCACGATCACCTCGACATCAGTTCGGCCGATCAGCGGGCGAACGAGCGCGATCTGGAAGTTGCGGGACAGGGTCGTGATCGCACCGATGCGGAGGACGCGTTGCTCGGTCCCACCTTGATCCTGAAGCGTGCTCACCAACTCGTCGCCGGCTTTGAAGACGGTGTCCGCGTAGTCGAGCGCGATGCGGCCGGCCTCGGTGAGTTTGAGTCGCCTTCCCTCGCGTTCGAACAACGCGTGACCAAGCTGATCCTCGAGCTTCTTCACCTGTGTCGACAGGGCGGACTGCGACACGTTGAGGCGCTTGGCTGCCCGCGTGAGCTTGCCCTCGTGAGCGATCGCCCAGAAGTAGCGGAGGTGATGGTAGTTGAGATCGACCATCATTTAGTTCTGTCATAGAGAACGATAGTTTTCAATCTTTGTATTTTACAGAACGGTATGCGGGCTTTACCTAGGGGTTGCAGGAGAACAGACCCCATGGAGAACTGGACCGTACCCCTCGTTAGCCTTGCTCCCATCGCACTGATCGCGGTCGGACTGATACCATCCCCGTTTGCGGACAGCCGACCCAGGTTGATGATGGGACTCGCCCGATTCGCTTCGTTTGTTGCGCTCGGCGCGACCCTGATCACGGCCATCGCGTTCTTCGCATCCGGGGGGACTGTCCCTATTCGCGGACTGCTTGCGGGCTGGGACGGCGTCGGGGTGACGATCTACTTCGACGCCTTGTCCGCCGTCATCGCCGTCCTCGTCGCGTTCGTGGGCACGATCGTCGTCGACTACAGCCGCAACTATCTCGACGGGGATCGAAGCCAAGGGCGCTTCTTCAAGTGGCTGTGCCTGACCCTCGCGGCAGTGCTCACCCTGACCATCTCCGGGAACCTCCTGCAGTTCACGCTCGCGTGGGTCGCGAGCAGCTTGTGTCTGCATCAGCTACTGGTCTTCTACCGGGACCGCCGCGCGGCGAAGCTTGCAGCCCGTAAGAAGTTCATCGCCAGCCGGCTAGGCGACCTTTGCCTGATCGCGACGATGGCGTTGGTCTACCACGTGTTCGGGAGCCTCGACTTCCGAGAAGTGTTCGCTTCTGCCGAGGCCCTCCGCGACGCGCCGACTCTCCCGGTGCAAGTGCATGCGATCGCGGTGCTGGTCGTGGTCGGGGCCATGCTCAAATCAGCACAGTTTCCGTTCCACGGATGGCTGACCGAGGTCATGGAGACACCGACTCCCGTGTCGGCGCTGCTGCACGCTGGGATCATCAACGCAGGTGGATTCCTCATCCTGCGATTGAGCGACGTCGTTTCACTCTCCGTGCCCGCGCTCGAGATGCTGGCGGTCGTCGGTGGCTTCACCGCGCTCTTCGGCTCGGTCGTCATGCTCACGCAGACGAGCGTCAAGGTCTCGCTCGCTTGGTCCACGATCGCACAGATGGGCTTCATGATGCTCCAGTGCGGCCTCGGCGCGTTCTCCGCGGCCGCCCTCCACATCGTTGCCCACTCGCTCTACAAGGCGCACGCCTTCCTCTCCGCGGGGAGTGTCATCGACATCTCACGCTCCTCCTGGTTCGCGCGGCCCCATGGCAAGCCTCATCCAGCCCGGCTCGTGCTCGCTCTGACGGGCGCGGTCGGCCTCACTTGGATGGTCAGCTTGGCGTTCGGAGCCTCGCTGACGCGCGCCCCCGGGGTGTTCGCACTCGGCGCCATCCTGGTCATGGGCGTGACGCACCTGGTCGCCAACGCGATCGACGAGCGCCCGAGCCCCTTCATCGTGCTCCGTAGCGTGGGGCTCGCGCTCGGGGTCGCGGTGGCCTACTTCGCGCTTCAGGTCGGGGCCGAGCACGTCGTGGCGGGCGCTCTCCCGGAGAAGCAGGCGCTCCGAGGCCCGCTCGACCTCACCATCGTCGGCCTCGTCATCGTCCTCTTCGGTCTCGTGACCGTCCTCCAGAACACCATGCCTTATCGGATGGGTGATGCCCGATGGCAGGCCCTCTACGTCCACCTTCACAACGGCCTCTACGTCAATGCGTTGACCAACCGCCTCGTCAAGCGGTTGTGGCCAGTCGACTCGAGCAATACGAACCACGGAGCACACGCATGACCCAGAACCTCGCAGCGACCCAGATCGCACCCACGACCGCCAAGACGCCAACCGGAGAAGACGCCGCCGTCGTCCGGCTTCGAAAGCACGCAGTCCTCGACACGGTGCTCGCCAACGCGACCAAGCGAATCGCGCCGCTCTGGCCACTCGAGAGTTTCGTCGCCGTCAATCCTTTCCTGGGCGTCTCCTCGGAGCCTTTCGAGAAGGCTTGTCAGAAGGTCAAGCAGGTGACTGGCGCGACGATGCTCATGCCGCGCGCGTACTACCGTTCACTGATCGCTGACGGGCGCATCACCTCGGAAGACCTCGCGTCCGCGCTTGCGCTCGCCAGCTCCCGGGAAGGCGTGCCTCGGGACCTCGAGAGCCTACGCGAGGCGATTGAGGCAACTCCTTCGTACGACGCCCCCTCATTCATGACCGCGGCCGACGTTCTTGACGCGGGCTTCGGCGAGAAAACCAATCTTCGAGTCCTTGAGGACGTCTCGAAGTGGTGTGCCGCCTACTGGGACGATGGCCAGGCAGCCTGGCGGATGCCGTGGCGACATCTGCCTCTTTACCAAGCGTGGCGCGCCGCGACCACGATCGATCGGACCGCAGAGGTGATGGGACTTGACGGGTTCCGCGAAGTGGTCTCGACCCTCCCATCGGACCCGATCGAGACCATCGCGTTCGTGATCGACTCTTTCGGGCTTCCCTCGGAGGTCCTCGACGGCTACTTGCACCGCGCCCTCAGCTCCATCGGAGGATGGGCTGCCTACGCGAGGTACCTCGGTTGGGTACGCGAGCTCGAAGGCGAGGAGAGCGACACCGTCATCCAGCTCCTCGCCATTCGCCTCGCTTGGGACTATGCGCTCGTCACCCTCTCAGATGATGACCGATTCGAAGACCTGTGGGCCGCGGCCGTGGAGGCGATGCACACCGCAGCGCAGGAGCCGTACGTCGACCAAGACCTCGCGGTTGATGCCGTGCTGCAAGGGGCATTCGACGCGGCCTTCCGAAGGGAGACGCTCGGGAAGCTCTCCGACGCTCCCGCCGTTCTGAAGTCCTCGACGCGAAAGACCGTACAGGCCGCCTTCTGCATCGACGTTCGCTCCGAGGTCTACCGACGTGCCCTCGAGTCGGTGTCGCCGAAGGCCCAGACGATTGGTTTCGCTGGCTTCTTCGGCTTCCCGATCGAGTACGTGTCGATCGGGCAGTCGACCGGGCCCGCGCAGTGCCCGGTTCTGCTGACGCCGAAGTTTGTCGTGCGTGAAGGCGTCGCTGGCGCGAACACCGATGAGACGACCGAGATCCTCGGTCTTCGATTGCTTCGAAGGCGGGCGGCCAAGGCCTGGAAGTCGTTCAAGAGCTCAGCCGTGTCGTCCTTCGTCTACGTCGAGACCGCTGGGCTCGCGTTCGCCGCCAAACTCGTCGGGGACGCCACCGGGCTCACCCGAACGGTCACACACCCGAGCGCCGACGGGCTGTCCCCTGACGTCCTCGAGCGCACGGTGCCCGAGGTCCACTGCGGCTCCGTGGGAGGTCGCGACACCGGCTTCACCCCAGACGATCGCGTCGCGTTGGCCGAAGGAGCCCTTCGGGGGATGTCTTTGACCAAAGACTTCGCCAGGCTCGTGTTGTTGGCGGGGCATGGCAGCACAACCGTGAACAATCCTCACGCCGCAGGCTACGACTGCGGCGCGTGCGGAGGTCACCCTGGCGACGCCAACGCCAGAGTCGCCGCCGCGGTCCTGAATGACCCCGAGGTCCGATGGGCTCTTCGTGCGCGAGGCATCGAGATTCCTGAAGACACCGTCTTTGTCGGCGGCCTTCACGACACCACGCTCGATACGGTGACGATCTTCGATCGCGACCTCGTCCCCGAATCCCACACCGCGGATCTCATCGAGGTCGAGTGCTGGTTGGCCGAAGCGGGGTCGCGGGCTCGCGCTGAGCGGGCACAGAAGCTGAACCTGGGCTCCGCCGATCCGGACCGAGGCATCGCCCGGCGTGGGCGAGACTGGTCGCAGGTCCGGCCGGAATGGGGCCTCGCGACCAATGCAGCATTCATCGCGGCGCCCAGGTCACGGACCCGGGGCGTCGACCTCGGAGGACGGTCGTTCCTCCACGACTACGATTGGCGCCAGGATGAAGACTGGGGCGTCCTCGAGTTGATCCTGACCGCCCCGATGGTGGTGGCGAGTTGGATCAATCTTCAGTATTACGGCTCCGCAGTGAACCAAGGTGCGTTCGGCTCAGGGAACAAGGTCTTGCACAACGTTGTCGGCACACTGGGTGTGCTCGAAGGCAACGGGGGCGATCTACGCGTCGGTCTCCCATCGCAGGCCGTCCATGACGGCGCTCGACTCGTCCACGAGCCGGTTCGTCTCAACGTCATCATCGAAGCGCCCACCGAGCAGATCGACAAGGTGCTCGGCAAACACGACAACGTGCGGGAGCTGATCGACAACGGGTGGATTCACCTACTCGCGATGGGAGACGACGGGACGATGCAGCTCCGGCATGCATCGCAAGGAGACTGGGTTGCCGTTTGACGAACCAATCATGAACGACCTCGAGCAACTCGAGTCTGAGGCGATCCACGTGATCCGGGAGACGGCCGCTCAATTCGAGCGGCCGGCGCTTCTGTTTTCGGGCGGGAAAGACTCGATCGTGATGGCGCACCTGGCCGTCAAGGCTTTCCATCCTGCGCCGCTGCCGTTCCCGTTGCTCCACATCGACACCGGCCACAACTTCAAGGAAACGATCGACTTCCGCGACGAGTACGTCAAACGAATCGGCGCGGAGCTTCTCGTGGGGAGCGTCCAGGAGTCGATCGATGC
>JBCCEK010000068.1:0-19344 GCA_039030295.1 Myxococcota bacterium
CGAGGATGACATCACGCGAGAAAGGATCGGTGGAACCAGCCCATATGTCGTGCCGATCCCAGGACTCCCTTGGACGGGCCTCGTCTCGGAGCGACTCTTCTCAGGCCAGGTGGGCGTTCATTTGAAAGCAAAGCCGGAGTCTGCGCACGAGTTCGGGATCCTCGTCGCGGGCGGCGCCTTCAACGACGTGCGTCGTACGGGTGCGCTCGGCCGTTTTGGCGGAACCGGAGGCGTGGCGGTGTTCGCAGACCTAAGGTTCGGCAAAGAGCGGAACTACCAGCTGAATGCCCACCTGAGCTACGGTTTCCCAGTCGAGTGGCTCCTCGATTCGCCCTACGTCGCCGGACTCGTGGCGTTTAGCGCCAAGGTGTTCTAGGAACTAGAGTCACAGATGCTTCTACGTCAGCTCTTCGACCACGAGACCTGGACCTACACTTACCTGCTGGGCGACGAGGCCTCAGGCAAAGCGGTTCTGATCGACTCGGTGATCGACCAAGTCGAACGTGACATCAAGTTGCTGAGTGAGCTCGGCATGGAGCTCGTGTACGCGATCGATACGCACGCTCACGCGGATCACATCACGGGCTCGGGGCTCTTGCGAGCACGCCTCGGGAGCCAAACGGTGGTGGGCGCCGACGCCGGCGCGGTCGGCGCCGACGTGCTGGTCCACGACGGCAGCAAGCTCACCGCGGGAAGCGTGAGTCTCGAGGTGCGGGCAACACCTGGGCACACCAGTGGCTGCGTGACCTACGTCACCGCGGACCACCGGCACGCTTTCGTCGGGGACGCGCTCTTCATCCGCGGAACGGGACGCACCGACTTTCAGCAAGGCAACGCAGAGCAGCTCTACCGGTCGATCCACGAGAAGATCTTCACCCTGCCCGATGACACCAAGCTGTGGCCCGGGCACGACTATCGCGGGCTCACCTGGACGACGGTCGCCGAAGAAAAAGCGTTCAATCCACGAGTGGGAGGTGGGAAGAGCGAAGCCGAGTTCGTCGACATCATGGCGAAACTGAACCTGCCCGTGCCGAAGAAGCTGCACGAGGCGGTTCCGGCCAACCTCCTGTGTGGCCTCGTTCCCCCGAGCTCCATGTCCGGAGAGCCGCTACCAGAGCGCGGCTGGGCGGAGATCGAGCGAAACGACGAAGGGTATCCCGAAGTGAGTACCGCGTGGGTCGCCAAGAACAGGGGTGACGTGCGACTGGTGGACGTCCGCGAGCTCGATGAGGCGGAGACCGACGGCATGATCGACGGCGTCGAGGTGATTCCGATCGGGACCGTCGGTGATGCTGCCAAGAGGTGGGACCCCGAAGAGCCGGTCATCACGATTTGCCGATCGGGACTGCGGTCGGCGCGTGTTGCTGTCGAACTCGAGAAGCTCGGCTTCAAACGTATCGCGTCGATGCGCGGCGGAATGCTCGCATGGCAGGCCGAAGAGCGCGGCACCTAGACCGCGGTTCTCAGTTGGCGTTCTAGCGCCGACGTGTCGCAGACGGCTCGAGAGCATCCCAAGCGCTGAGGTCGGCGGTTTCCAACGGATCGTCGCCGACAAGGTATCGTTCGAGGTGGACGAAGCTGTCGGCGCCCCAGAACAACGCATCGCCGATGATCATCGTGGGCACGCCGAAAACACCCCGCGCGATCGCATCGTCGGTGGTCGCTTTGAGCCGCGCCTTGATGTCGGGCTCCGCCGCGCGTGCGACCGCGTCGACGATCCCGAGTTCCTCGCAGATCGCGCCGACGACGCTGGGATCGCTGACGTCCTCGGCGTGTGCCCAGGTCGCCGCAAACAGACGACTGATCAGCGCCTCACGGACGTCGGGCGGCATGTCGAGGCCGGTGACCCGCAAGGGAAGCAGCGGCCGGAACGGATGTGAGTGTGGCGCCTCGAAAGGGACCCCCATGACGGCGGCGCGGCGCAGGCAGTCGCGGTACACGTACGCTCGTTTGGGGGGGATCTCGCCCGGCCCTTTGTGCCCATGGTGATTCAGAAGCGCCGCGAGTAGCGTTGGTGCAGGCTCGAGCGCGAGCGCGTGTCGGTTGCAGAGCGGCCGGATGTCCTGCCAAGCGAGATAGCTGTACGGCGAGAGATAGTCGAAATGGAAGCGCAGGGTTCGGTCCGACATGCCTGAGTGGCGCATACCCACGATGGGATTACAACTCAAGGGATCGAATGAATCTATCCGGCAGAACGGTCCTGATCACGGGTGGCGGAACCGGCATCGGGAGAAGCCTCGCGCGCCAACTGGCCACCAAGGGCAACCAAGTGCTCATCTGCGGCCGGCGCACCGAGGCGCTCGAGGAAACCGCCGAAGGCGAAGGCGCGATTCACCCCTATCGGTGCGACCTGACGTCGTCTTCGGAGATCCAGGACATGCTCGCCGCGATCGAGACCGACGGACATCAGGTCGACGTGTTGATCAGCAACGCTGCCATTTTGGGTTTCGACTCGCTCGCTGGAGGCTTGAACCTGGATTCCGCCAAGTCGATCATCGACGCCAACTTGTTTGGCCCCATCGAGCTGACGCAGCGGATGCTCGACACCCTCAAGAAGCAACGCGACCCGACCATCGTCATTGTGGGGTCCCCCGCCGGGCTCGGTCCGCTGGCTGACACGCCGATGTACAGCACGAGCAAGGCGGGCCTGCACGCGTACACCCTGTGCCTGCGTTACCACCTCGGTGATGACGTACGCGTGGTCGAGGTGTTCCCGCCCACGGTAGACACGCCCATGCTCTCCGAGAAGAAGTGGAAGAAGATGAGCGCCGACGAATGTGCGCGCCGCATCGTGCGGGATCTCGAGCGCGGCCACGAGCAGATCTGGATCGGCGAGAGCCGCACCTTTCGGTTCCTCCGCTTGGTCCTCCCCCCAGGAAAGCTCTTTCGGGTCGTCAACGACTGGTCGCCTCCAGAAGTTGGGTAGCCGAAAATCCGGGCTCGCACTCGACCTCGAAAAAGAAATGGCGTAGATGACAGGCCGCGCGCTCGAGGGCGTCGCCAGACGACAGATGGCATTTGCGGACGACGAGAGAGACCTGGAAGACACCGCCGCGAAGCTTGGTGCCTGGCTCGCGCCGAAACTCGGAGTCGCGACCTCGGACCTGCGGATCGACAACCTCGAGGCACCCCTAAGCACGGGGTTCTCGAGCGACACGTTGCTCTTCGACCTCACCTATGAGCGGGACGGTGAAGCACACTCGGAGGGGCTCGTCGCGCGCCTCGAACCCGAAGAGTACGTCATGTTCCCCGAGTACGACATCGAACTGCAAGCAAGAGTCCTCAGGGGGCTCGAGCGAACGGCCGTCCCGGTTCCGAAGGTCCGATGGCTCGAGCTCGACCGGAGTGTCCTCGGGGTGCCGTTCTACTTGATGGATCACGTCGACGGTCGGATCCCGACCGACAATCCACCGATGCACGACGACGGCTGGGTCGTCGAAGACCTCAACGAAGCCGAACGCAAGGCGCTCTGGTGGAACGGGTTCGAGGCGATGTGCAAAGTGCACGGCGTTTCGTGGGAGGGGCACTTCGATTTCTTGCTCGAACCCGAAAGAGGTGAAACGCCGCTCGACCAACAGCTCGACTACTACCGGCACTACTTTCGTTGGGGCATGGCGGCCGAGCGGCATCCCGACATCGTCGAGGCCCTCGACTACCTCGAGCGACATAAGCCAAAGAAACAACCGATTGCGTTGTGCTGGGGTGACTCGAGGCTCGCGAATCAGATCTTCGATGGCATCGAGTGCGTCGCAGTTCTCGACTGGGAGATGGTACGTCTCGGCGACCCCGTGCAGGACCTGGCGTGGTGGCTTGCATCAGACCGCTGCTTCACCGAGGGCCTCGAGATCGACAGGCTTCCGGGCTTCCCGACGGCCGCCGAAACGATCGCTCGCTGGCAGGAAATCACGGGGTTCAGTGCCGAGTACTTCGAGTACTACTCCGTCCTCGCCCTCACGCGTTTCTCGATGCAGATGGCGCGCGTCGGCCAGTACATGAAGAAGATCGAGATCATCGACGACGAAAACGAGTTCGATGCGGAGAACCTCGCCTCGGTGACACTCCGCCGCGCGCTTCAGGAGGTTAGGTAAATGTCAGGTCCGCTCGCGGGAATCCGCATCATCGAAATCGAAGGCATCGGCCCTTGCCCCTTCGCCGGCATGATGCTGGCCGACCTCGGGGCCGAAGTCATTCGAGTCGGCCGCCCCCAGCCCTCGCACCTGCAGGCGGCCTTCGATCTGATGAGCCGCGGCAAGAAGAGCATCGTCCTCGACCTGAAAGCAGAGAGCGGGGTAGCGGCCCTCCTCGAGATCCTAAAGACAGCCGACGCGCTCATCGAAGGGTTCCGACCTGGCGTGATGGAACGGCTGGGGATCGGCCCCGAGGCCTGCCACGCAGTGAATCCGCGGCTCGTCTTCGGTCGAATGACGGGGTGGGGGCAGGAAGGTCCATACGCCAAAGCCGCTGGACACGACATCAACTACATCGCACTCGCGGGCGCTTTGCACGCCATCGGCCGCAAAGGAGAACGACCGACGGTGCCGCTCAACCTTGTCGGCGACTTCGGGGGCGGAGGGCTCCTTCTCGCCTACGGCGTCCTCGCCGCCCTTCTCGAGACCAAAGCGTCGGGCCAAGGCCAAGTGGTGGACGCGGCGATGGTCGACGGTATCGCGGCGTTGATGTCGAGTGTCTTCGCGGGAATGCAGCAGGGGTTCTGGTCGCACGAACGCGGCGAGAACCTCCTCGACTCCGGTGCAGCGTTTTACGACACGTACCGAACCAGTGACGGGAAGTACATCTCGATCGGGTCGCTCGAACCCCAGTTCTACGCCGAACTGATTCAGCTTCTCGACATCAAGGACGCGCCCGCGCCCATGCAACATCTGCAACCCGCGCAATGGAACAGCCTTCGGCCTACGCTCGAGGAGATCTTCGCCTCGAAGACCCGAGACCAGTGGTGCGAAGTCCTCGAGGGCACCGACGTGTGCTTCGCCCCAGTCCTCACGGCTCACGAGGCGTTCGAGCACCCGCACCACGTGGCGCGTGAGTCGTTCTTCACGATGGACGGCGTCAAGCAGCCCGTGCCGGCGCCCCGGTTCTCTCGAACAGTGCCAGACACACCGGGTCCTGCGCGGGAGCGTGGCAGCGACACGGAGGCCATCCTTCGAGAATGTGGAATTGCCCTCCCAACGACCGAGGATTAGCGTGATCACGGACTTCGACGACTACTTGATTCACCAGGCGCCCTTCCCTGTGAACCAGCCTGGCATCGTCAATCGCAACTTTTACGATCGCTACTGGTTCAACGGGTTCGATCGAGAGGGCAAGTTCCTCTTCGAGATCGGTTTTGGGCGATACCCACACCGCTTCGTGCAGGACGCCCACTTCAGCGTGACCATCGGCGGCGTGCAGCACTCGTTTCACGCTTCGCGTCGCATCGCCGACAACCCGATGGACTCTTCAGCGGGGCCGCTGCGAGTGGAAGTGGTGAAACCTATGCGCGTGCTTCGCGTCGTCATCGAACCGAACGACACAGGAGTGGAGTGCGACCTGACGTTTCATGCCAAAGCGCCGCCGCTTCAAGAACCGAAGAATGTCATGTACGACGGCGTTCGTCTGATCATGGACACCCAACGCTTCACCCAGTACGGGACTTGGGACGGCTACTTTTCCCTTCAAGGACGCCGGGTCGACGTCCGCCGCAGCGAGGTCCTCGGGAACCGCGACAAATCATGGGGGATGCGCCCCGTGGGCGAGTACGAAGACGGCGCGCCGAGCAAGTTGACGACCGATCCGGCCGTGTATTGGATCTGGTCACCGATACACTTCGATGGCTTTTCCACACACTTCCTCACGCGTGAGATGCCTGACGGCCATCCGCAAGAGCTGTCGGCGTCAATCCTGCAGACCTACGACGACCTCGCCGAGGTCCCTGACGACGTCACCGAGCCGGCCGAGGAAGTGATGGCATCGTCTCGGCACCACATCGACTGGCGAAGTGGCACTCGGTGGCCCGAGGAGGCCTCACTCGACTTCGTCGGCAAAGACGGCATCGAGCGTCACGTCGACCTCGAGCTCCTCACCGACGTGCGGTTCCAAATGATGGGGATCGGATACCAACACCCGGAGTGGGGGCACGCCGTGTGGCGGGACGAGCTCGACACCGGGTATGAGACTTGGAACCTCGCCGAAGTCGAACCCGACGAATACTGCACCATCCACGTTCACCACATCGTGCGGGCGACGATGGGAGAGCACCACGGTGTCGGCATCCTCGAGACACTGGTGTTCGGCCGCCACATCCCGAGCGGTTTCGAGGACCTCTTCGACGGGGCACCATAGGCGCCTTACCTAGAACGTGTACCCGGCGCCGATGGAGAAGATGGGGAAGTTGCTCGGGTAGAGATCGGTCCGAAACACGTTGACCTTGATCGAGAACACCATGAAAACGCCGCGCCCGACGCCGAGTCCGTAGCCTCCGCCAAAGAACAGGTTCCAATAGTTGCTGCGGCCGGACTCGAACCCTCCCTGGCGAAACCCGGCGTTGAGCAGCTCGCCTTCGACCACGAAGAACAGGCTCGAGATCGGGTAGATGCGGGCGAACAACGACCCACCGTAGGTGTGCCAAATCACGTCTTCGATCGGGAAGCGGTCCCTCGTGTACTGGTAGAGGAACGCGACTCCGGGCTCGACGATACGCTTGATGAGATACGAAACCTGTGGCGCCACCGACACGAACGTGATGTCGGTGCCAAAGCCAAGACCAAGCCCGCCGCCGACCCGTAGCCTACCGACGGGCTCCTCGGGCTCCACAGTGGCCTCAACGGCTGGCGCGCCGGTTTCGACGACGGCTGGCGTCGGGCCTCGCTCGACTCGCGGCGGCGGCGCGTCAGGTGGCTCCACCACGACGTCGGGTTCTTGCGCAGGCGCGTGGACTGCCGGCACGAGCGCCGACGCGGCGACCACGAAGCTCATCCACCAACGCTGCACGGTCTCCTCTATAACAGAAACACGTCCTCGAGATCGTCGAACGCGGTGGCTCGCCATCTCGCGAGCGGGCTCTGGCCGGTCAACAGTTGCTCGGTCGCATCGAGCACGGCTGGAAGGTCCACGAGATAGCAGTAGGGATCGTCTGAAGACCGCGATGCGATCCCATCCGGGAGATCCATCGGTGGGAGCCACGACACCATCTTGCGGTGTTGGCCTTCGAGCAGCGCGCGGACGGCAACGTTCCCGAACCGACTGCCGAGCAAGCGATCGAAGGCGGTCGGCCTACCACCGCGCACGACGTGACCAAGGACGGTGACACGCGTCTCGATCTCTTCGGGGGTTTCGCCGGTGATCTCCTGGAGCTTTTCGTCGACCAAGGTCTTCAGCCGATCGGTCGGGGTCGGGACGCCCTCTGCCTTGATGGCGACGACTTTCTGGTTGTCACGATGGCGCTCGCGAACGGTCAAGATCGTCTTCACGATGGCATCGACGAGGTCGGCTTCGCTTCGTTCGGCCTCGGGGAACAAGACCATGTTCGCACCGGAAGCCACAGCCGCGGTCATCGCGAGATACCCGCAGTCACGCCCCATCACCTCGACCATGAAGGTTCGCGCATGCGCGCTGGCTGTGTCCGCAATCCTATCGCAGGCCTCGACGATCGTGTTCATCGCCGTGTCGACGCCGATCGCAAGCCCCGTGAGCGCGATGTCATTGTCGATCGACGCCGGGATCCCGATGACCTGCACCGGCCAGTCACCGGCTTCCTCGGGATTGCTCAGAAGCTCCAGGCCGCGAAGCGACCCGTTGCCGCCGATGACGATCAGCCCGTCGACCCCAAGCTCGGTGAGCTTTCGGCGGGCTTCGGCGCGCGGCCCGGGCTCGAAGAACCGTTTGCAGCGAGCCGATCGCAGCAATGTGCCGCCGTCGCGTAGAACCTCGCCCACCTCTTCGGCCGCGATCGGGGCGACCTTTCCATCGAGCAGTCCCCGATAACCGTGCCGGATGCCGAGCATCTGATGGCCCTTGGCCACCGCCACCATCGTCGCGGCTCGAATCGCGGCGTTCATGCCGGGCGCATCGCCCCCGCTCGTGAGAATCGCAATCTTCTTGGCCAATCGGGTTCCTCCGATCGTCGTTTATCTCATGGCGCGGGAGCACTCGCCAAGATCAAAGGCGCGAGCGCCCCGGCATCGAGCCGGAGCGCTGTCGAAGATGGTCTAGTACCGGACAGGTCTGCCGAGTCGCCAGTCATCGGCGTAAGCGTTGTTGGTGGCGCGGCGAACCCGGGCCTCCGAAAGAGAGACCAGTTCGTCGAGAATGAGCGCCTTGCGACGATAGTCGACGCGGTGCGCGCGACCATGCCCGAGCCGCCAATGGAGCATGTCGAGCTCCCGGCTCAACTCGACGATTCGCCGCCGGTGATACGAGTTCGGCCGGTACCGAGTCTCACGGATCTCGTGTGCGAGCCAACGATCGAGCCGTCGGTCAACGTGGTACTGCAGATGGCGGTCGCGACTCGCAGCCGCCCGCCGCCAAGCGCGAGCGATGTCGACGATCTGATGCAGGTCCTGACGCTCCGCATAGACACGGCCCCGCGCTCCCTGGTCGTGGCGCCTCCGGGGGCGATCGGGAAACGCGCGGACTGGCTCGTACCGAGGAGGTCGCGGCTGCGTGCGTCGCACCACGACAATGGCATCGGTATCGACGGGGCGGGCGCCGCGCCTGGGTTGGGCGGACGTCATCGAGGACGCGCCGAACGCGGCCGCAAGAGTGGTCATCAAGAGTAGTTTGTTCATCGTTTCTTGCCTCCACACCTCGGACGGCGCGAGACCTTAAGAAAGTCTGAAGGATGCGAAAAAGCCGAAAAAGACTCGCTTGGAGCTACTCGACCAGAAGCGCACGGACGGCGTCTGCGCGCTCGAGAACCTCGGTCACACGATCGTCGGCTGCCAGTGAATCCCAGAGGGCGCGCGCCCGAGCCCGATAGTCTCCGACATCGATGCGACCCCGTAGAAGCTCCGCGCGGAGGAACACGAAGGCGGTCTGAACGACGTCGTGGAGGCAGTAGTTCCGAATATCCGCATGCCTTCCGTGCTCGTACATGCTCTGAACCTTCGAGCCGTCGACTTGCATCTTGCCTGGCATCCCGACGAGCTGCGCCAGAGCGTCCAGGCTCGGCATTCGGCTCGCGCCATAGTCGGTCAGAAGATCGGCAAGGTCGATGTGGCCCTCATCACTGAAGCGGTAGCGATAGTCTCGGTTCGCGTAATAGGCAGGGAACGCCACACCGTGCTTCAGCATTCGGTTCGCCAAGACGGGGAGATCGAAGCGGCGGCCGTTGAACGTGACGATCGTCGGCTGGCGCTGCCCGACGAAGTCGGAGAACTCCTGAAGCACCTTGGCTTCGTCGGGCGCGGCGTCGGCCTCGCCCCCGAAGGCGCCGAGCTTCTGGAGGCCGTAGTCGGCATCGAGCCACAACACACCGAGGGCGACGACCTGGTGGAAGGGAGCAGGGGGAAAACCGTCGACCGCGGCGTCCCATGCAAGGTCGGGATCCGCAATGGTTTCGATGTCGAGAACCAGGAACGAGCGCGCCACGGGGCGAATCTAGCCCAAGGCGTCGGGGTCATCACCCAGAGATTCGAGGAGCCAGGTTAAGGAACGCTTAAGGTCCGAGCCGTTTACTTCATAGGGAATCACACCCCAGGAAGGAAACACCATGAAGTCATATCACCGAGGAACTGTTGCCGGCGCTCTGATGGGAGGGCTTTTCGGCCTCGTACTGGCCTTTGGAGCGATCGCGTCTGCAAGCCCAGGGGGGCCACAGGGCAAGCACTGGAGCCCCGAAAAGATGGAGAAGCACATGAACGAGATGATCGAGGAGCTGAGTCTGAGCTCTGCCCAGGAAGCGCAGATTCGTACGATCATGGGGCAAGCCCAGACTCGAATCGCCGAGATCAAGGATATGCCGAAGGGACCCGAGAAGTTTGAGGCATTCCGCGACCTCCATTTCACGACTGAGGATCAGATCTATGCCAACCTTAGCTGCGAACAGCGCGAGGAACTGCGCCTCTTGAAGCGAGAGCATCGCGCCGAGCGAATGCAAAAACGCTGGGAACGTCACCACAACGAACAAAGCGAATAGGCACCCGATGTCGAATCGAATCCTGCTGGTGGAAGACGACGAAGCCCTGGGGAACCAGGTGTCCGACTCGCTTTCGCGAGCGGGGTTCGACCCGCACTGGGTCGCCGACGGCGATGATGCGCGGGACCTCCGACCGGACGACTACTGCGCGATCATCTTGGACCTGATGCTCCCGGGGACGTACGGCATGGACCTTCTCAAACGCTATCGGCTGAAGTCCGAGGTTCCCGTGCTGATCCTGAGCGCGCGCGACGATACCTCCGACAAGATCAGGGCGCTCAAACTCGGCGCCGACGACTACGTCACCAAGCCTTTCTTCCCCGAGGAACTGCTGGCGCGTGTTCACGCATGTCTGAGGCGCCCGAACTTGGTCGATACGGAGCGGGTAGCGGTCGGTGCCATCTACATCGACTTCGACCGTCGTGAGGTTCGAAGCCACGACGAGGCTCTCGCGCTCACCCCGGTCGAGTTCGACGTCTTGGCACTTCTCGCGCGCCGTAAAGGGTCGGCAGTTAGCCGAGACGCGATCGTCGATGCGGCGCTGGACGAGGCGCACGAAGGGAGTCGCCGGACGCTCGACGTCCACGTCTCTCGTATCCGGCGAAAGCTCGGACAAGCCGCGGGCCAGCTCGAGACCGTTTGGGGCATCGGCTATCGCCTCGTCGAAGCATCGTGAAGCTCCGAACCCGACTCGCAGTCACACTCGGAATCGCGACCGTTTCCGTACTCGCGGTCTTGGGATGGGCGCAATCCCGCCTCCATTCCAGCATGCGACTCGACGCGGTCGCCGAGTCGACGATCGACCGGATGGAGTCCGGCGGGCGCGACCGATGCGAGAGCAACCCCGCACAATGGCCGCGCGGCTCTTTCGCTCCTGGCGGTTTGAGGCGAGATCGCGGGCTCGGGCCGAGACGCCCAGGGCGCGCATTCGATCGAAGGGTGTTCGCCTATGACGTCAACTTGTCGAGCCGCAACGCCAAGAGTCCGCCATTCCCGCCCGACTTGGCAGCGGAGTTGCGGTCGGGCGCCGAGGTTGCCAGCGCCCGGATGCCGGGACGGCAGCGTATCCACATTGCCGTCCGCATGCCTTGGGCGGACGGCCCATGCGCAGTGCTGCTCCTCCAAACGAAGGGGCCGCCACCCTGGCTTTCGTTCGCCGTGCTCTTACCAGCGGCGCTCGTGGCGCTCGTGGTCATCCTGGTTTCGCTGATCGTCGCTGGCCCACTGGTGGCGCGGGTGCGCCGCCTCACCGAAGCGGTAGACCGCAACCTTCCGATCGTGGAGGAGGGGGATGACGAAATCACAGACCTCGGCCGAGCCTTCAGCCGCAATCGGAAGACCATCGAGGCTCAAGTTGAGTCGCTCACCGAGCGAGAGGCGGCACTCCGCAACTACATCGCGAACACGAGCCACGACGTGATGCTGCCTTTGAGCGTCCTTCAGGGCCACCTCGTCGCCCTTCAACAGCAGCTCGAGGGCGGCGTCTCCCTTGGACCTGCGGCGATCGTCCCAAGCATCGAAGAAGCGCAGTACCTGGGCTCGTTGCTTCACAATCTGAACGCCGCCGCCCGGCTGGAAGCAGACCCCGGCCTGGTCCACCGCGAGTCGATCGACCTGAACCGCCTCATGACCCGCGTCGCCGAGCGACATCGCCCGATCGCCAAGCGGCGAGGCATCGATCTCGAGTACGCCGTGCCGGACACGCCCGTCACGTTCATGGGCGACGTCACGTTGCTGGAGCAGGGGCTCGGCAACATCGTTCAGAATGCCGTTCGCTACAACGAGCAAGGCGGGCATGTCGCGATCACGCTCGACGCGCGTCCGTCGGACTGGGTCATCCGTGTCATCGACGACGGCCCAGGGATCGCGGAGGCCGATCGAGATCGCGTTCTCGAGCCGTCGTTCCGGGGCAACCAAGCACGCACCCGGCACCCACACGGAATGGGCCTTGGCCTCCACATCGCCGCCGACGTTGCGTCTCGACATGGCCTCCGCCTGACGCTGTCCGAGACGCCGGGAGGTGGCCTCACCGTGACCCTCTCGCCCACGGATCGCTCCGCACCCGATACTTGACCCCGGGGCAGGTCCGTGCGGAGATTGGGGTGGAGGCACGATGTTCAAAGAGATCCTGCAAGACATTGTGGAACGAACCGACGGAAGCGTCGCTGGCTTGCTGATGGCATCAGACGGAATCGCCATCGACCAGTACGCCTCAGGAGACGGTCCGTTCGATGTGGAGTCCGTGGGAATGGAGTACAGCGTCGTGCTCAAGGGCATCCAGCGCGCTGCAGAGATGCTCGACACGGGAACGACCGAAGAGGTGTCCGTCAAGACGGAGCGCCTGACGACGGTCGTCCGAATGCTCTCCGAGGAGTACTTCATCGCCGTGACGCTCGAACCCGGCGGCAATGTGGGCAAGGCGCGGTACATGATGCGTGTCCGGGCGCCCGAGCTGGTCGAAAACCTCTAGCGACGATGGCTGAATCGGCGAAACGGGTCTTGGTCCTCAATGGTCCCAATCTCAACCTGCTTGGGACCCGTGAGCCGGACGTGTACGGCTCGACCACGCTGCAAGACGTCGAAAAGGAACTGCAAACCGTCGGGGCCAAGCTCGGGGCGACGGTCGATTGCCGGCAAACGAACCTCGAAGGCCAGCTGCTCGACTGGCTGCACGACGGACGGAACGCGTTCGATGGCGTCGTCATCAATCCGGGAGGCCTCACACATACGTCGGTTTCGTTGAGGGACGGGATCGCAGCGTGTGGACTCCCCACGGTCGAAGTGCACATCTCGAACACGGCGGCTCGGGAGTCGTTTCGCCACAACTCGTTCATCGCCGCCGTGTGTATCGGTTCCGTGATTGGCTTCGGAAAGAACAGCTACAGCCTTGGCCTCCGCGCACTTATCGACTATCTCAACGCCGAGTGATGAAGCTGAACATCGACCAACTCCGAGAGCTCATCCAGCTGCTCGAAGACTCGAAGCTCACCGAGATCGAAGTCCAGAACGACGACGAACGCATTCGTCTCCGCCGAGACCCTTCCCCCACGGTGGGCACGTCGCTCATCGCTGCGCCCGTCGCGGCCGCGACACCGGCGCCTTCTGCCGGGCCGACTCCGACGCCTGCCGCCGATGAGGGCACGTACGTCACCTCGCCTTTCGTCGGAACCTTCTATCGTGCGTCTTCACCCGAGAACGACCCGTTCGTCGAGCTCGGCGATACGATCAGCCCGGGTCAAACGCTCTGCATCGTCGAGGCGATGAAGCTCATGAACGAGATTGAAGCCGAGGCGCCCGGGAAGATCGTCGAGATCCTCGTCGACAACGGCAAACCGGTCGAGTACGGCGACAAGCTCTTCCGCATCGAAACCTCGTAGGTCGTGTTCGACAAAGTCCTCATCGCCAATCGGGGAGAAATCGCGCTGCGCGTGATTCGTTCGTGCCGAGAGCGCGGCCTTCGCACCGTTGCCGTCCACAGCGAGATCGACGCCGAAGCGCTCCACACCCGACTGGCCGACGAAGCGGTCTGTATCGGTCCAGCGGATCCCCGTCGGAGTTATCTACACATCCCAGCGATCATCGCCGCGGCGGAGATCACGGGGGCCGACGCCGTGCATCCCGGCTACGGATTTCTGTCGGAGAATCCGGAGTTCGCGGAGACCTGCGAGCAGTGCGACTTGACGTTCATCGGCCCAACGCCGGAGCAAATGCGCGAGTGGGGGGACAAAGTACGGTCGCGAGCCCTCGCCAAATCGCTTGGCCTCCCGATCCTTGAAGGCACCGACGTTGCGAGCTCGGTGGACGATGCGGTCACCAAAGCCAGTGCGCTTGGGTTCCCCGTCTTGCTCAAAGCCTCTGGCGGCGGCGGTGGCCGCGGCATGCACGTCCTCGAAGACGAGAACGCGGTTCGTGAAGTTTTCGAGACCGCCGGAGCCGAGGCACGGGCTGCATTCGGCAACGATGCGTTGTACTTCGAGAAGTTCATCGAACGCCCGCGACATATCGAGTTTCAGATCCTCGGGGACACCCACGGCAACATCCACGTGCTCGGTGAACGAGAGTGTTCGATCCAGCGGCGACATCAGAAGATCGTCGAGGAGTCTCCGAGTGCTGCAGTCTCCGAAGAGCTCCGCCAGGACATGTCGGCCACCATCGTTCGCGCGATGAAACAGACGGGGTACGTGTCGGCGGGGACGCTCGAGTTCCTCATGGACGAGGCCGGCGAACTCACCTTCCTCGAGATGAACCCCCGGATACAGGTCGAACACCCCGTGACGGAGCTGGTGATGGGCATGGACCTCGTCGCCGAACAGATTCGGATCGCGGAGGGCTCGGCGATCGAACTCCCTTCACAGAACCTCTCTCCGAGGGGACATGCGATCGAGTGTCGCATCAATGCGGAGGACCCAGAGACGTTCGCGCCGTGGCCCGGCTTGATCACCGAATTCCACATGCCGGGAGGGGCCGGGGTCCGCGTCGACAGCGGGGTCTACGGCGGCTGGCGAGTGCCGCCGCACTATGACCCCCTCATCGCCAAACTCATCGTACATGGCCCGACACGAACCCACGCAATCGCCAAGATGCGTCGATCGCTCTCGGAGACTTTGATCGGGGGCATTCGGACCAACATTCCGCTGCATCGGAGGGTCCTCGAGCACCCCGCCTTCGAACAAGGACGGACCTCGACCCGCTTTCTCGACGACCTCCTTCGGTAGGGTGTGTTGACCGCCCCCGTGCGGCATTAGTAGACTTGTGTGGGTGTACTGAACGCATGGGGGCTAAGGGGCGTTGAGCATCAATCGAAATAAGGTTTTGGACGCGGCGCGAAAGTACCAGGCGCGCGGCCAATACGACAAAGCGATCGCCCAGTACCAGAAGCTGGTCGATGCGGACAAACGCGACGTCCGTTCGCTTCTGAAGATCGGAGATTTGTACGTCCGCAAGGGTGATCGCGGTTCGGCGATCGAGACGTACGAGAAGGTCGCCGAACATTATGCGCAGCAAGGGTTCTTCCTTAAAGCGATCGCGGTCTACAAGCAGATCCTCAAACTCGACCCGTCTGCACTCGACGCCCAGGTGAGCCTCGGCGAGATGTACGAGCAGCTTCAGCTCATCAGTGATGCGATGAGCGTGTTCGAAGATGTCGCCAATGGCTTCATGCGCGCGGGAGACACCGACCGCGCGTTGGAGATGCTCGGCAAGATGGTCGACCTCGATCCCGAGCACATCCCGATTCGGATCAAGTACGCCGAAGCCTTGTCGCGAGCGGGGCGAACCCAGGCCGCGGCTGACGAGTTCGAACAAGGGGCGTTTCTTCTTCGCGACCAAGGAAGACTCGACGACTACATCAAAGTCGCGGAGCGCTTGCTCTACCACCGCGGGAACGATGTACGAATCGCCAAAGAGCTCGCCGAAACCTACATCGCGCGGCGTGATCCCAAACGGGCACTCGCGAAGCTCCAGATTTGCTTCAAGGCAGACCCGCGAGACGTCTCGACGTTGTCGCTCTTGGCCGAGGCATTTCTCATGCTGTCGCAGACCGACAAGGCCGTGAGCGTGTACCGCGAGATCGCTCGGATTCACCGAGAGGCGCAGCGTCCGCAGGAGCGGATGAGTGCCCTCCGTCGGATCCTCGAGCTCAGTCCGAACGACAAGGAAGCGCAGAAGGCTCTCGAGAAGACTGCCGCCGCTTCAGGACAGCATTTCGCACCCCCCGTGTCGGCGCCGCAACCGCCGCCACAACCTCCCGAGTCCGTGTCCGTGTCGATGTCGGGCCTCGGTGCGACTTCCGGGGTGAGTACTTCGTCGCAGTTGAGCGCACCGCCGATGTCGAGCGCTTCAGGGTTGAGCGGGCCCTCGGGGATCATGTACCTCGAGGAGGACATCGAGGAAGAAAGCTCGCTCGAAGTCGTCCCGTCGGAGCCTGCCGAGCGTCCGCACGCGCCGGTGCCCGACCTTCCCCGACCGCAGCCCCGGAACGTGGTCTCGCTGCCGCGCCTCGAGCCGATGACGTACGCGCAGTTTCACGCGTTGCCGCTGGTTGGAAACGCCGTCGCGCCCGCTGCTGCCGCGATTGCACCGAGCCTGATGGAACGCACGCTCGAACTCGCCGATGGCTACCTGGTTGAAGGGCTGTTCGATCAAGCCCGCGCCGTGGTGAGCGAGCTTCAGGTCACCCTGCCGGATCACCCCTTGGTGGTCGATAAGGCGCGTGAGATCGAAGAGCTAGCCAACGCCTCTTCCGGTGTATCGGCAGTCGCTCAGCCCATTCTGTCGTCGGTGCCGCCGCCCGGGCCCGTGGCTGCCACACCCGAAGATGACCTCGACGACGGACCGGAGTACGAGCTCGAGTACGAAGAGCTCGAGCCCGGCGACGAGGACTTCGATTTCGCGGAGAAGCTGGCGGAAGAGCTGGCCGAGGTCGCGGAAATCGCCCCGGTCGATGAAGGCGCCGAGATGATCGACGTCGAAACCGTCTTCGAGCAGTTCAAGCGCGGGGTCGCCGAACAAGTCGAGGAGAGCGACAGCGACACTCACTTCGACCTTGGGATCGCGTACAAAGAGATGGGGCTGTTGCCGGACGCACGACGCGAGTTCCAGGTCGCCATGGGAGATCCTCGCCGACGCTGCCTGTGCTGGACGATGATTGGCCTGATCTACATGGAAGAGGGTCAGCCGCGCGACGCGATCGAAGCGTTTCAGTCGGGACTCGAGAGCCCGGAAAAGACCAAGTCCGAGGCCGTCGGCCTCCACTACGAACTTGGACTCGCATGCGAGGCCGCGAACCTCGGCGACCAAGCGCGGCTTCACTACGAGTACGTCTTCCAGCGCGAGCCGAGCTTCAGAGAGGTCGGGCCGCGACTTCAGCGCCTAGGCGGGCCCTCGGGAGACTCGAACGATCTGCTGATGGAGTCGATGGACGACGTGAATCGTGCCTTCGACGAGTTGATCGACGAGAATTGAACACTATACACTCTGTCAACTTGGCTTGCGCGCACGATGTTGCCAGTCACGGCGCGGCGCGCGCGACGACGCTTTGAGGGTTGAATGACGGAGACAAAGCAGACTTTTTGCCGGATTTGTGAGGCGTTATGCGGCCTCGAAGTTGAGGTCGACGGCGATCGCATCGTCGATATCAAGCCCGACGCGAGCCACGTGGCCACCCAAGGGTACGGCTGCCTGAAGGGCCTCAAACAACACAAGATGTACAACACGCCGGACCGCCTCCTCTACCCGATGCGGCGAGAAGGCGACGAACTCCGGCGTGTCGGCTGGGACGATGCACTCGATGACATCGGCGGCACCGTGCGGCGCCTCATCGATGATCACGGCCCCGACAGCATTGCGATGTACGTCGGGACGGCGGCTGGTTTCGGGGTGTTGCATCCGGTCTTTGCGGCCGGCTTCATGCAGGGCGTCGGGTCGACGAGCATGTTCGCGTCCGCCACGCAGGATTGCGCGAACAAGTTCGCGGTCGCACATCAAGTCTACGGCTTCCCGTTCACGCAGCCGTTCCCGGACCTCGACCACCTCGAGTGCCTGATCATCGTCGGCGCGAATCCTGCGATCTCCAAGTGGAGCTTCTTACAGGTGTCGAACCCCATCCGCCGCCTCAAGGAGATGGAGTCGCGCGGCGCCAAGCTCTTCATCGTCGACCCCCGTCGCACCGAAACCGCGAAGGTCGCCGGCGAGCACGTGTTCATTCGGCCAAACACCGATGTGTTCTTCTATCTCTCGTTCCTCCACGAACTGCTGGCCACGACCGAGGTCGACCGCGCCCGCGTCGAACGATACATGACCGGCTTCGAAGACCTCTGTAGGCTCGCCGAGGACTGGTCTCCGGAACGAACCGCCGAGGTGACGCGAGTCCCCGCGGAGGCGCTTCGAACGATGGTCCGTGCATACGCGGAGGCCAACGGGGCAGCGCTCTACTGTTCGACCGGCGTGAACATGGGGACGAACGGCTCGCTCGCGTTCTGGATTCAAGAGTGCATCAACGCGATCTCTGGAAACCTCGACCGCAAAGGCGGAACCCTGGTCAGCACGGGCGTCATCGACTTCGCCGCCTTCGGCAAGAAGACCGGTACGCTCCTCAGCCAAAACGACAGCCGCATCGGCGACTTCAAGTCGGTGAACGACGCGATGCCCGGCGGAATCCTGGCCGACGAGATCCTGACGCCCGGCGACCGCCAGATCAAAGCGCTCTTCGTCACCGGCGGGAACCCCTTGATCACGATGGCCAACTCCGAACGGCTGAGAGACGCCTTCAAGGAGCTCGAGCTCCTCGTGGTTCTCGACATCCAACCGAGTGAGACGGCCTCGGTTGCCACACACGTGCTCCCATGCACGTCTCCTTTTCAGCGCCCCGACCTCCCGTTCGTGTTTCCGTTGATGCTCGGGCTGCAAACCAAGCCTTACATTCAGGCGACGCGAGCGCTCGTCCCGCCGCAAGGCGAACAGCGAGACGAAGCCACCATCTACGTGGACATCGCCAAAGCCAGCGGCATCAATCTATGGGGCTCTGCGGTGGCACAACGTGCAATGGAGCTCGGCAAAGCGGTGAACTCTTTCCGGAACCGCGGGGAGGAGCCTTCGATCCCTCAGGAGCTCCTTCTTTCGACACTGCTACGCGCCACCAAGCAGGGCAGCTTCAAGAAGCTTCTGAAGGACAAACATGGCCGCCTGCGACCCAGCCATGACCCAGGGAGCTTCCTCGGTGAGCGGGTCGTCACCGATGACAAAAAAGTCCACCTCGCTCCGCCCGTGCTACTCGAGCAAGCCAAGAAGCTCGAGGCCGATTTCGAAACCGAAAAAGCACAGCGCGGCGCACTGAAACTCATCACCAAGCGCGCCATCACGACGCACAACTCCTGGACCCACAACATCGAAGACTTCGTGACCGGCGAGAGGACGACGAACCACCTGTACGTTCACCCGGAGGACGCCGAACGCATAGGCATCGCAGGAGGCGACTTGGCCGACGTGTCGACCGACACGGCGACCGTCCGTGTCCCCGTCAAGATCCACGCCGAACTCATGCCTGGAACCGTGGCTCTGCCTCACGGCTGGGGTCATCAGGGAAGCGGACTCGGCGTCGCCAGCAAGACAACCGGCGTCAACGTCAACCTCTTGGCCGCGGACGGCCCAGACAGGCTCGAGAAGGTGTCGGGCATGGCCAATCTCACAGGGTTCGTGGTCGATGTCCGCCCGGC
>JBCCEK010000069.1:0-19271 GCA_039030295.1 Myxococcota bacterium
CGCCCCAAGACCGCCCGAGCCGCTCCCGACACACGCTCTACTCAACTACTCCTCGTCCGAGTGCGCACGATTGTGGAAGCGTGCCAGCTTGTCCGGGAACAGGAGCGGCAACGGTTCCCCGTGCCCATGGCCTGGGAGGGGCTTCCCGTGGAGCACGCCGAGCGCCCGACTCAACTCCACCGCTTCGTAGCCGCGAGTCGAAAAAAGCTGTGTCTCTTCCTCGTCGAGCGTCAGGATCCAATCGGTGAGGCCCAACTGGCGTAGGGTACGCTGCCTTCGAAGCTCATTGACCACGTGGACGGGATCGGTCGGGTCCCAGCTGCGCAGATCGAGGACGTCGAGGATCGAAATGAACAGCGGCATCGAAGGCCAGCTGATGCCGCGCTCGATCTGTGACACCTGAGACTTGGAGACCCCAAGGCGCTCGGCGAGGTCGTCTTGGGTGAGCCTCCGCTCCTTGCGGGCCCGCTTCAAGAACGAGCCGAGGTTCTTGAGTTGCGCGGCTCGGTGGGCCTTGGGGGACTTCTGTTTGCGGTCGGCCACGATGCGCCTCTATCCGCCGGTCGCACGGACGACGCCGCCGTTTCGCAAGTCGAGCCCGTCGAGGCACCCAGCCACATCTTGGAACACTTGCAGCGCCCCCGCTGGATCGGAGATGGGGTTGATGATGCAGACGTCGACGCCCCCCTCGGCGTAAGCACGTACGCGACGCCGCACCGTATCTTTGTCACCTACGATCGCCATCGCGTCACACAGGGCATCGGTGACCCCGGCGGCAACGCCGGCTCGGTCTTTGTTGGCGAACGCCTCGCGAATCTGTCGGGCTTCGTCCGCGAAGCCGATCCATTCGAAGCACTTGTTGTAACCTGGTGTGGCCGCATACGCGCCAAAGACATTTCGAACGATACCGCGGCCGATCGCCGGATCCGCCACCACAGTATGGAGCCTGGCCACGACCTCGAGCTCGCCCGGATCGCGACCTGCCTCTTCGGCCCCTGCGCGGACCTCCCCAAGCACCTGCGGCAGTGCCGACTCAGGCACCATATTGAGGCAGATCCCATCGCACAAAGCCCCCGTCAGCCGGAGCATCCCTTTGTTGAGCGCCCCGAGGTAGATCGGGACCTCACCGATGATGGGCCCACCGAGACGGAAGCTCTTGGTGCGCAACGTCTTGCCGTCGTAGGTTGTCTTGGCGCCGCGCAACATCTCGCGCAGCACTTCGATGTGCTCTCGCATGCGGGTCAACGGCTTGTCGTACGGTTGCCCTCCCCAGTCGTGAACGATCGTCGGAGACGACAACCCGAGTCCGAGGACGAAGTTCCCTTCGGTCATCTGGCTCAAGGTCATCGCGGCCATCGCATGAGCCATCGGGGTTCGCGTCTGCGCAGGGACGACCGCGGTGCCAATACGCATGCCGGGCGCCCCTTGGGCCACCGCGCCGGCCAACGCGTACGAGTCGCCGCCGTTGACCTCGGCCATCCAGACCTCCTCGTACCCGACCTCTCTTGCGCCCCGGACGAGATCAAGAGCGCCTGCCGCGCTACCGATCGGGAGCGTGACACCTAGACGTACATTCTTCGTGCTTCTCTCCATGAGCGCGAACCCTAGTCTAGTCGAAGGCGTTTGAGGAGTCGGAGTGTGGCTCCTCAGCCGTCGGCTCGGCGCTCGGCCCGGCGCTCGGTCGCCTCTCGCGCCCGTGCGCGGTCTTCATCATTCTCGGGGAGCAGAGGTGGGACAGGGCAAGGCCTCCCGTCCTCGCCGATGTTGACGAAGGTCAGCCGCGCATCGGCGCACAGGGCGCGTTCCCCTCGGTGCTCTCGCTCGACCCGCACTCCGACCTCCATCGACGTCGTGAACGCCGCGTTCAGCCGGGCTGTGAGCCGAACCACGTCCCCGACTTTGATCGGCGCCTTGAACTCGACGGCCTCGACTCGGGCGGTGACGGACACCCGGCCGCAGTGACGCTTGGCGGCGATCGAACTGCCGATGTCGATCCAGCTCATGATCACCCCTCCAAACGCCGTACCGATGGCATTGGCATGCTGCGGGAGGACCAGTTCGGTCATCTCGGTAAACGATTCGGATGCTGTCTTACCCTTCATCGGCGAAGCATACCTCCGCTAGTCCTCTCGGTGGACCGTATCTGGGGAGAACGCCGGAAGGCAGATGGCGACATACTCTGCACCGCCGTCTTCGGGGGACGCATATTGGACCCGCTCCCCGGAATGGACGATGACCGCTTGACCTGCGCGGACCTCGAGCGTCTCGGTTTCCGTGGACACGCGGAGCATGCCGCGGAGCACGACGGTGTATTCGTCGAACTCTGGCGTCTGCGGCGGCTCGACCCACCCCGATGGGCTCACCATCCTCGCGACGCTCACCTCCGCTGTGCTCGAGTTGACGCGCCCGATGTACTCCTCGATCACCTTGGGCTTGTTGCCGGCGGCCTCGATCCGCGTCGAGTCCTCGATCAACTTGGCCATCTTGACTCCTTCCGCATACCGCGCGAACGCGAGTGTCTTAGCACCTCGGAGCGGTCCGCGTCGTTCAAAGTCGCTCGAGGAACGCCTTGAGCAGCTGGGCGTGATTGTGGTCTTCCGCCTTGGTGGCATACAAGAAGGTCACCTTCTGATCGCCAATCCGACTCTGCAGAGCCCAAGCTTCGTCCCGCCTCTCGGAGAGTTCTTGGCGGTACCGCTTCTTGAACTCGAGCCAGTTGCCGTCTGCGCTGTGGAACCACCGACGGAGCTGCGTGGACGGGGCGAGCTCCTTCACCCACAGATCGATAGAAGCCTGCTCCTTCGAAAGGCCCCGCGGCCACAGACGATCGACGAGCACGCGGAGCCCGTCTCCAGACGAAGCCGGCTCGTAGACTCTCTTGATGAGAACGTTCATGCTCTAGAGACTCTATGCCTCGCCAAGAAGCAGGTTACGGCCGCAAACAGAGGATCGTACTCGCGGGACTGGCGACGTTGCTCGCCGTTGTGGGGGTTGCATTCTACCTGTTCCGACCGGTGACCGTCATCCCCGTGCCAGCCACCCTCACTTGCTACGACCTCGGGCACGGTGCTTACGTCCCCCTCGAGGTGCCCACCCAGGCGTTCGGAGTCGGTCTCTCGTACGCCACTCATATCGAAGAAACCGCCTCGAGGTACGATCCCAGGGCACGACCACCCGTCTTCAAGAAGCACCCTCGAGGTGTGATCCGAACCGGCGGGGAGGTGCATCACCCCACCCGTGAGGAGATCATCGCGGCCGCGGACGTCCTCGAGCCGGGCCTCGGTGACCGCTTGGGCACCGACTTCGTCGAGCTCCCTCCCCTGCTCGACTACGAAGTCGAACTGGGGGTGGTGTTGCTCGACGACGTGGACCCATCGGATCTGGCAGACCCGGCGTTCGCGCCGCCACTCGGGTTCTTCATCGCCAACGACCTCTCCGCGAGGTCGCTCGCCCTACTGGGAGAGGGCGAACCCAATCGCTACGCATACTGGGGGGCGTCAAAGAGCTTCGCGGGGTTCATGCCGGTCGCCGATCGGGCGTGGGTCCCCGAGACCCCGGAGACCGACGCGATCCCCTGCGTCGAGATCGAGACGCTGGTCAACGGAGAGGTGCGCCAGAGGCAATCTACGACCGACCTGATCTACACACCTCGACAGATGCTCGAGTTCGTCCACGCGGCGTTCCCCAAAGCCTCGCTCAGCAAAGGGACGGTCTTGCTCACTGGGACCCCCGGCGGCGTTGCGATGACCACGCCCAGATGGCTGGTGCGACTGGCGAACGCGCTCCGGCTGAGTCGGTTCCAGAAGCTCTCCTCGAAGCTTGGGGACGAACAGGACGCGTTCCTCCAGGTCGGCGACCGGGTCACGGTCCGCGGGCAAGGGCTCGGCAAGGTGTCGGTAACCATCGCGCGATGAGCCGCGGCCTTCGCGGCTAGGCTCAGTCGAGGGCGTAGCGAACCGGCAACGAGATTTCGCGCTCTCGCCAGCCGAGAGCGGTCGGAGGAGCCGGAATATGCAGCGCCATCACGGACTCGGTGGCCGACTCATCGAGGACGTTGTGCCCCGAACTCGACAGCACTCGCACCCCCAGGATGCGACCGTCCGTCCCGATGGTGATCCCAAGGCGTAGCTTTCCCTCGAGCTTCATTCGCACCGCCGAAGCCGGATAGTTGCGGGTCGCGATTTTGTTCACCTCGTGCTGAATCTCCCGGAGCCAGGCGCGGAGGGCCGAGCGGCGATCGACGCCCTCTTCACCAGTCCCCGATCCGGCCCGGGTCGCATTGGGGTTCGACCCGGCCGACCCAGAAACTTGGCTCGATGTCGACACGCCATCGGCGGCGTCTGCCGTGGCCGCCGCGCCTTCATCGCCGTCCGACGTGGGCGCTTGGCTCGGTGACGCGACGGTAGCAAACTCAGGCGTGGAGCGGGGGCGCGCGGGCTTGGGCTTCACTTGACGGAACTTCTTCGTCGGCGCCGGCTCCGGCTCGGTGGCGTCTCCGATCTGCGAGTCGTCTCCCTCACGGCCACCCCCATCGTCGGTGATCGTAATGAACTCGACCGCGTCGACCAACGCGCGGGACTCGGCGCTGTTGGGTGTGCTGGCCAGCGCGGCGAAGAATGCGCCGTGGACCAGCAGTGACGGGAACACGTAGCTGCCGAGCCGAAGGATCATGGGGACCCATAGCCTGACATTGAAAATCATCTTCAACAAGCCGGTGTAGGGGAGGCCGGGTCGCCTGGGACGCGCCGTTCCGAGTCACTCTAGAAGGAGACTTGAACGCCAATCTGGAACGAGAACGGTGCATTGGGTCGCGCACCAAACGGTCGACGCGACACGATTGCGCGGGTGTTGGTGACGTTTTGAAGTCGGAGGTAGGCCTCGACGGGCTCGAAACGAACACGGCCCACCATGTCGAGCACAAAGTACCCATCGGTGTCGGGCAGGTCGAACGGCTGTCCATCGGGATCTCGGACGACCCCTTCGGGGAACGGGCTCACATAGGTGCCGATCAGGTACGCCCCCCAGAACGAGCGCTCCATGCCAAGCTGCGCGTTGAGAAGGTGTGGCGGGACGAAGTTGATCGGGTCGCCCTTGTTTACGCTGCCGATCACCGGATCATCCGACACGAACGTGGTTCGGTATTGGGCGTTGGTATACGTGTACGAGACACGAACCGGCATGTTGAGTTCTTTGGGGAGCGGGACATTGTACCCGCCGAGGAGTTCGACCCCACCGATGAACGCTCGGCCGCCGTTGAACTGCTGACCGACCTGTCCGGTGTCGCACCCACTGGACCCGGTACATAGGCTGACGATGTTGCTGTAGTCGTTGAAGAAACCGATCGCCTCGCCGAACGCGAGCCCGTCTTTCGAAGTGTAGCGAAAGCCCGCTTCATAGTTGATCGAGAGTTCGGGATCCGCCGTTGCCGCATTTCCTGGGGCCACCGCACTGAACCCGCGGTGGACGCCCGCCAGAGCCGCAAACCCCTCGAAGATCGTGTACTGGATACCGATTCCGGGCAGGACCACCAGCTGCGAGGGGTCCTCGACGCGGCCTGCATCCGGCGCGTTGAGCTCGTCTTCGAAGAACGTCCGAATGTACTCGACGCGGACGCCGGGCTTCATCACGAGGTCCGCGACTTCGATCCCCCAGACCAAGTAGCCGGCGAGCGCCTGCGCCTCGCCCTTGTTGTCCGTGATCAACAGGTCTGGATCTTCGGCGAAGGTGACGCCGTCCCAGACGAGCTGAGTGTTCTGCATGCTGTAGCTCTGCTCGGGCTGAAACCGGTCGACGGAGTCGTAGTGGAAACGGAGCCCCGACTCGATCTCGTGATGGACCTGGCCGGTATCGAAATCCGCTCGAAGCCTGGTCTGCAACCCCATCACGACGAACCGGCGGCGGTTGCTAATCACTCGGATGTTCTGCGACTGATCGCTCGGGTCGACGAACGAAACCGAGTTCTGCGCGCCTGTCAGGACGGCAAACAAGTCGTCGAACGCGTCCGGTTGCGACAAGACGCTCTGAAAGGGAACGAAACCGCCGCCGTCCGCAGTCGGATCATCGCCGAACCGGTTGGCGCGTTCCCACGTGCGCTCGAAATCATGCCGGTAGGCGGTCGTCTCTAGCAGTATGTGGTCCCCCACGGCTAGGTTGTGTCGGAGCGAGATCGCAGTGCGCCACCAGTACATGTTGTCGAGCTGGCTGCCGGCGTACCGCTGGTACGGGTCGTCGCGAAAGTCGGCGTCGGAGAGTCCGATGTAGGTTTCATTGGAGTTCTCGCGCGACCCCACGAACTTCACCGTAAGGCGATTGAACGCATGTGAGTCGAGCTTGTTGTTGACGAACGCTTTGAAGCTCAGCTCGCTCCGCTGAAAACCAGTGTTGTCTCGGCCGAAATCGCTCTCGAGGTCTTTGAAACCCTGGGTCCCGAGATGCACACCCTCGGCGACGAACCCGCCCCACGCGTTCTGACGACCGTAGTGCAGATGGCCTCGGATCGTTTGGAATCGACCGTACGAGAGGTCGATCTGGCCGAGCGGGTCTTCCGGAACAGGACGGCTCTCGTAGTTGATTGCGCCGGCAACCGTTTGGGGGCCGTAGAGAATCGCGGCCGGCCCTTTGAACACCTCGACCCCGGTGATTCGAGCCATCATGGGAAAGTAGTACGCCGCCGGGGCCGAGTACGGAGCCGGCCCGAAGAGAACGTTGTCCTCCATGAGCGTCACCTTCGCGCTTCGGTTCGGATCGGTGCCTCGGAGGCCAATGTTCGGGCGGAGACCAAACCCGTCCTCTTGTCGAATATAGACACCCGGGACTTGGAGCAGGACCGCGTTGGGGTCGTCGTATTGAAGCTTCTCGAGTTGCTCTTGATCGAGGGCTTGGACGGAGCCCCCCATTCGAAAGATGTCCTCTGGCGAGTAGCGGACGGTGACCTCACGGAGCTCGGGCATCGACCCCTCGCCGTCCCCAGAGTCGGGATCCGCGGTCGCGGGCGTGGACTCAAACGGCTCGTCCTCCGCGAAGACCTCCTCCTCGAGCATCTCAAGCTCTTCGTCGAGAAGCCGATCCGCTTCGCTCTCCTCCTTGCGGTCGGGTTCAGGTCCTTCCGATGGCGGCGGCGTCTCGGTCGAGTCAGCGGGGCGCGCATCGCCCGGGGAGGTCTCGGGCGTTCGGTCGGCATCATCCTGGGCCCCCGCCGGGGTCGGCGTCGTGAGCGCGAAAAGGCCGACGGCCACAAGCCCCGTGCGAAACGCGCGGAGACGGCGGGAGCGGTACATCACAGAGACACTTTATTGAAAGTGAAAGTCAATAGAGCGGAGTGAGTACCACTGCTGGTACGGCCGTGCAAGCTCGTACCACCCGGAAAACTGGGCGGTTTCGCTGTCTTCTCAGGCTCAGGCCCAGGCGACCGCGATCATGCGACGGCCCCGAAAGGGGAGCCGCCCATGGCCGGTCGAATCGTTGTCGATCGCCAGCACGTCCCCCCGCTCCCAGGGGGTTACGACCAGGTTCTTCCAAATGGCGCCCCGGACCGCTTCCATGTCTTCGTCGGGAATGGTGGTGCCATCGCCATAGGTGCAGTGCATAGGGAGCTCGTCGGGGTTGATGAGCCGCCTTTGAGCACGGGTGTACGCCATGCCCCCAACCCAGGAAAGCAGGCTGACCGCCGACGGTCGCAGTGCGAAGACCCGCTTGAGCTCACCGTACCCCGCAGACGTGTGAAACACCGAGGCGTGATTGAACCAGACCTTCTCGTTGGTGTCGGGGTGGCGTTTCACCGCGGGCTGTGAACTCAGAAGCCGCAACGCGCCTTCGTCCGTCCAAACGGGCGTGAAACGCTCTCTTTCGCATTTGCGCTCGACCTCGCCGCGATCGGTCGTCTGGAACATGTCGACCCAAGGCTTGAGCTGCGCGAGATCCCACGGTCGCGTCTTCCCGGGCGGTCGGTAGTTCCGGACGATGCGAATCCCCCGCTCCTCAAACCGGTCGCGCACCGTAGGGTCGAGATCCTGGTACACGCGTCGCATGTCGACGAGTGGGGTCTCGCCACTTCCACGCTGTGGCGGCGTCTGACACCAAAAAAACAACCGACGGGGCGGGGTCGCCACGAAACTCATCTCGTTGTGCTCGGGAATCGGAAACGCACTAGGAATCTCGCTCGCGGTAAAGACGTAGTCTGTGAGTGCGTTCCGAGGGGAGAGCCCCATGTACTCGTTCTTGAGGTCGTCATCGATCGCACGCGCAATGCGTTCGAAGTGCTCGGCGGTACCGACGTCAAAACCGCGGAAAAGGATCGCACCCGAGCGCGTAAGGTCGCCACGGACATCGGCAGCGTTCGAGCGCAACCAGGCGACGAGGCCATCGACCTGCGGCCGGTCGTCCGCCGCGACGACGAGCGGGAGCTCTCCTTGGGTCCGGTAAGGGGCGGTTACAGACTCAACCGGCCGGGGTTCGGGCGCTTCGATCACCATGGGGGGAAGTGTACCGCCGTTCGGGCGCGACGAACACCAACGTTTGGTGGCGAGGATGAACGCTCCGTGCGGCAGAGCCGAACTCCGCGTGACCCGAGGGGACGCTTCTGGTACCAGGGGCCGGTGCATTCCGGTCGAAGGCTGGCTCCTTGAGGCGTCGAATCCAACGCGCGGTCCGCCGTCGGAGGGTCTGCGCGTCCGCCCTCGTCGGGCTCGCTCTCGTGATCGGGCCTCCGCAGGCCGCAGCTCAAACGATGCATCGAAGCCCTCACATGGAGGAGACTGCCAACATCGCTGGCGTCAAAGGAGGCTTGGTGAACCTCTTCGACGATGGAGAACGAGCCCTCGGCGGCAACATCAGCCCCTTCTACGAGCGGAATGTGATTCCGGGGTGGCTCGAGCTCGAAGCGGCCCTCGCGATCACCTGGATCGAGAGCGAGACTGTCCTGGCGTTCGAGGTCCTTGCGAAGAAGCCCTTCCACGTGAACCCTATCGTCAATCCGTACGTCGGGCTTGGGCCGAATGTGTCAATCATCTTCTCCCCTGAATCGCGCGTGACCCGCTTTGGGATCCTCGCCGTCGCGGGGAGCTACTTCTGGTTTGGCCACGAACACCGGTGGGGGTTCGACGTCGAGTTGGTGTACCTCGCGCTGTTCGACAGCAATCTGACGCATGAGCTCACCATCGAAGTGGGACCCGGGGTGCGGTTCTAGGCCAGTTGGAGGCATAGTGGAAGCAATGACACGACGGTCTCGGGTTTGGGGAGTGACGGCAGTGGTGGGTGCCCTGTGGCTCGCGGCAGGGGCGTGCCACCCGCAGCCGCCTCCGGGTTACGGGCCGATTCGGGTCCTCGCGGCTTTCAACCTCAGCGGCGCCGACGCAGAACTCGACGTGGCAGCCTTCAACGGCGCGCGCCTGGCGGCCCAAGCGGTCAATCGCAACGGAGGAGTTCGCGGCAGGAACCTCGAGTTGGTCGCAGTCGATACCGCCAGCAATCCACGAATCGCGGTGGAGGCCGTCGGACGCGCGTTGGACACCGAATCCGACATCGTTGCGGGCATCGGGTACTGCGACTCCACCTTCGCGGATGCGGTTGGTGCCTTGTTCCAACGCGCCGGTATCCCGTTCGTGTCACCTGGCGCCACCGATCCCAAAGTGCCTGGCCGCGTCGGGAACGAGATGTTCTTCGCCGCGTTCGGGGACGATGCACAGGCGCGCGTGATGGCGCGATACGCCGTCGAGGAGCTTGGGCTTCGGCGGATCGCGGTCTGGATGGACGATCGGCAGGACTACACGACCACGGTGGCTTCGTATTTCGTCGAAGCCATCGAGAAACTCGGAGGCCACACCGAGCTCCACACCGAGGCGCCCGAGGTCGCCGACTTCTCGCGATTCGTTGCGCAGGTCGGGCGGGCCCAACCCGCATTCGACGGCATCTACGGTGCGACGATGCCCGCGGAAGCGGTGGAGTTCATCTCCCAGGCTCGCGGGGCCGGGATCGACGTCCCACTTCTCTCGGGCGATGGCTGGGATGAAGCACCGGTGACCGAACTCACCCGCAAGCAAGGAATCTCTCGGGTGTACTTCACCACGCACCGTTTCTTGGGGGTCGACAGCCCCGGTATGAAGTCGTTCGTCGAGGCCTATCAGAACGCCCACGGGAAACCGCCAAGCAACGCCTTCGCAGCACTCGGCTACGACACAGTGGGTCTCCTCGCCCACGCAATGAAGCGCGCGGGAACGGCTTCGCCGAAGGCCATCACGGAGGCACTGGCTTCCACGACGGACTACGAAGGCATCGTGGGGCCAATCCAGTACCGACCGGGGTCGCGCGTCCCCGCCAAGCCTGTCGAGGTGATCGAAGTCAACCAGGGTCAGAAGACACCCGTGTGGACAGCGACGCCTGCCCGATAGGCTTGTGCGCTGCAGCAAGGCGATCTAAGGACGGCCGGCCATGGAACAGGTCCTCGCGTCACTCACCCCAATCGTGTTGCTGGTCCTCTGTGGAGCACTCCTCCTTCGCTTCGGGTTCTTCGACGACGCGTTTCGTCGGAACCTCGACCGACTCGTGTACTGGATCGCCGTGCCCGCACTGGTCGTCGCCAAGCTCGCCAAGTCGGCAGCGTTCGACCCCGACGCCGCGAAGATCACGGGAGCGTTGTTGGTCGCCACGGTCGGAGCGATGGGGGTCGGGTATCTCCTTGCTTGGCTCATGAAGCTCCCAGGGCCGGCCGTCGGCGTGCTGGTCCAAGCTGGCTTTCGCGGGAACCTGGCGTTTGTGGGTCTCCCGGTGATCGTGCTCGCCGCGTCCGACGGGGCCTTCGACTCCGCCCACACGGAAACCCAGGCGATCCTGGTCCTTGCGCCGCTCATGCTTTTCTACAACGTCGTGTCGATCTTCGTTCTCGAGTTCGCTCGTCAACGCATCTCGTGGTCCGTCGTTCCGAGGCTCGGGCGATCCGTCTCGACCAACCCCATCCTTATCTCTTGTGTGGTGGGGACGGCGCTCGGCTTCAGCGAGATCACACTGCCAGGCCCAGTCGCCGAGACGCTGGACATCGTGGGTGCGACCGCGGCACCGCTCGCCCTCCTCAGCCTCGGAGGCACGCTGGTGGTCTACGAGGTCCGGGAGAACCTGCTTCGGGCGTTCGTTGGCTCGCTGATCAAAGTGGCGATCGTGCCGGTGTTCGCAAGCCTCTCGGGCCGTGCTCTAGGGCTCGACAGCGAAGGGATGCTCGTGCTGATGGTGTACGCGGCGGCTCCTAGTTCAGTCGCATCGTACGTGATGGCGGCACAGCTCGGAGGCGACGAGGCGCTTGCGGCCTCATCGCTGGTTCTCACCACTGTGCTCTCGGTATTCTCGCTCGGTGTCGCCCTTTCTTGGGCGACCTGACCTCCGGTTACGGAGGTGAGAGGCAGCCGGCAAGGCAGCCGAGCGGGCCCGTACCGTCATTCACGCCGTCGTCGCACTCCTCAGTGCCCTCGAGCACGCCATCGCCGCACGTTTGGACGCTCGTGCAGGTGAGGCACTCGAGCTCGCCACCGTCGTTGATGCCGTCGTCGCAAACCTCGGTGCCATTCGGGATGGCGTCCCCACAAGACTGGATGGCGCCGCAACCCGCAATGCAGAAGCCCTCGCCGGCCCCGTTGTTCGCGCCATCGTCGCAGGCTTCGGGGACCTCGACGGTCCCGTCTCCGCAGACTGCCGCCGGCTGACACCCAGGGAGGCAGCCCTGCGGTCCGAAGCCGTCGTTCTGACCGTCGTCGCACAGCTCGGTTCCCGTGGTGAGCCCGTCGCCGCAAGTCTGGATCGAGGTGCAGAATAGGCACTCACCCTCGCCGCCATCGTTGACCCCGTCGTCGCAGAACTCGGTGCCCTCTGAGACGCCGTCGCCGCAGGTTTGGATCCCGGCGCAGTCGAGGCACTCGCCCTCGAACCCGTCGTTGACGCCGTCGTCACAGACTTCGGTGGCTTCGAGGGTGTTGTTCCCGCAGAACGGCGGCCGCAAGCAACCCGCAAGGCAACCGAGTGGTCCGGTGCCGTCGTTGACGGCGTCGTCGCACTCTTCGGTACCCTGAATGAGGCCGTCGCCACAACTCTGGTTGGTGAAGCACTCCCAGCAGTTCCCGTCGCCGCCGGCGTTCACCCCGTCATCGCACACCTCGGGGGCCACCACCGTGGAGTCGCCACAGGTGAGCGGAGAGAAGCACCCAAGGATGCAACCAAGTGAACCGGTGCCATCGTTGGCGCCGTCGTCGCATTGCTCGCTGCCTTCGATCGTGGCGTCGCCGCAGCTCTGGATGGTGCTGCAGGTCAGGCACTCGCCGTCACCGCCGTCGTTGACAGTGTCGTCGCAGGCCTCGGTCCCGTCTGCTGAGCCATCGCCACAACGCTGGATCTTGTTGCAGCCAGCAAGGCACTCGCCTTCTTCGCCGTCGTTCACGCCGTCGTCGCACACCTCGGTGCCGTTGGCGACGCCGTCACCGCAGGTTTGAACCGAGAGACAACCGGGCAAGCACTCGCCGGGCCCGCCATCGTTGACCCCGTCGTCGCAGACTTCGGTGCCCTCGACGACGCCATCACCGCACGACTGGACCAACGCGCAGCCGAAGCACTCGCCGTCACCCCCGTCGTTGACCCCGTCGTCACAGACCTCGAGTCCTTCGGTGACCGAGTCGCCACACGCCGCCGGCGCATCGCAGCCAGCCAGGCAAAGCCGGGGCCCGGTGCCGTCGTTCACGCCGTCATCACAGAGCTCGGTGCCCTCGGTGATGTTGTCGCCGCAGGTTTGGACTCTCTGGCACCCGCCAAGGCACTCGCCGTCGCCACCATCGTTGACGCCGTCGTCGCAGGCCTCAGTACCGTTGGCGACGCCGTCACCACACACCTGGATGCCCACGCAAGTGGCCACGCACTGGCCGGGCCCGCCGTCGTTGGTGCCGTCGTCACAAACCTCGGTCCCCTGAACCAGCGAGTCGCCGCACGTCTGAAGGCCGGTGCACCCCGGGAGGCACTCGCCATCGCCGCCGTCGTTGGCGCCGTCGTCGCAGACTTCGGGCGTCTCGACGGTCCCGTCGCCGCAGCTCGCAGGTGCCGTACAACCAGGCAGGCAGCTGAGTGGCCCGGTGCCGTCGTTCACGCCATCGTCGCACGCTTCGGTGCCGTTGGTGATCGCGTCGCCGCAACTCTGGATCGCAAAGCAGCCAGAGACGCACTCGCCTTCACCACCGTCGTTGGTGCCGTCGTCACACGCCTCGGTCCCGTTGGCGGTTCCATCGCCGCAGTTCTGAACCGCAACACAATCGAGGATGCACTCGCCCTCGCCGCCATCGTTGACGCCATCGTCACATGCCTCGAGGCCCTCGACCACGCTGTCGCCGCAGACCGATGGAGGCGTACAGCCGGCAAGGCAGAGAAGGGGCCCAGTGCCATCGTTGACACCGTCATCGCACGCCTCCGTGCCTTCGGTCACGTTGTTCCCGCAAGTCTGGACGACCGCGCACCCGAAGCACTCGAGGTTTCCGCCATCGTTGACGCCGTCGTCGCAAACCTCGGGCGGTTCAACCACGTTGTCGCCGCAGTTCGCGGGAGCCGCACAGTTGGCAAGGCAGAGGCCGGGGCCGAAGCCGTCGTTCTGGCCGTCGTCACACTCTTCGGTGCCTTCGGTGACGGCGTCGCCGCAGGTCTGCACGCGCTCACAGCCCGCCAAACACTCGCCGTCGCCACCATCGTTGACACCGTCGTCACAAACCTCGGTGCCGTTCGCCACGCCGTCGCCGCAGTTCTGAAGCCCGCCGCAACCCGCAACACACTCGCCGCGGCCGCCGTCGTTGTCGCCGTCGTCGCAGAACTCCGTGCCCTGCGTGATGTTGTCGCCGCAGGTCTGGATCCCGGTGCAGCCAGGCAAACACTCGGTGTCGCCGCCATCGTTGACGCCGTCGTCACAGACCTCGGGGACCTCAACGATGTTGTTCCCGCAGTTCGCCGCAGCGGTGCACCCAGCGAGACACCCGAGCGGACCCGTGCCGTCGTTGACCCCGTCGTCGCACTCCTCGGTGCCTTCGGTGATCCCGTCGCCGCAGATCTGGAAGACCGTGCACCCGAGGCACTCGCCTTCGCCACCATCGTTGGATCCGTCGTCGCAAGCCTCGAGGCCCTCGGTGACCCCGTCGCCGCAAGCCGCGGGCGGCGCACAGTTCGCGAGGCAACCGAGCGGACCGGTCGCATCGTTGATGCCGTCGTCACAGGCCTCGGTGCCTTCGGTGACCCCATTGCCACAAGCCTGGAGCCCGCCGCAACCGGGTAGACACTCGCCCTCACCGCCATCGTTTTGGGCGTCGTCACAGACCTCGGTGCCATTGGCCACGCCATCGCCGCAGATCTGGAAGCCGAGGCAGCCGGCCACACACTCGCCGAAGCCCCCGTCGTTCACACCGTCGTCGCACACCTCGGTGCCCTGCTTGGTGCTGTCGCCGCAAACCTGGGTCAGGACGCAGTTGACGCACTCGCCCTCGCCGCCGTCGTTGAATCCGTCGTCGCAGACCTCTGGCGGCTCGACCACGCTATCACCACAGGATGCAGGCGCCGCGCAGCCCGGCAGGCAGCCGAGAAGCCCAGTCCCGTCGTTGACCCCGTCATCGCACGCTTCGGTGCCTTCGGTGACCGCGTTGCCGCAACTCTGAAGGCCGCCACAACCCGGTAGACACTCACCCTCGGCGCCATCGTTGACCCCGTCGTCGCAGACCTCAGTCCCTTCAACCACGTTGTCGCCACAGGTCTGAATGGTGAGGCAGCCGGGCGCGCACTGACCCTGGCCACCGTCGTTGACCCCGTCATCGCAGATCTCGGTGCCCTGCGTGAGGTTGTCGCCGCAACTCTGAAGCCCGACGCACCCCGGGAGGCACTCGCCCTCACCGCCGTCGTTGGTTCCGTCATCACAGACTTCTGGAACCTCGAGGATGCCGTTGCCACAGGCCGCAGGGGACGTGCACCCGGCAAGGCAGCCGAGGAGACCCGTTCCGTCGTTGACTCCGTCGTCGCATTCCTCGGTCCCTTCGGTGACCGCGTCCCCGCAAGTCTGAAGCCCAAGACAAGTCGCGAGGCATTCGTCGTCGCCGCCGTCATTCACGCCGTCGTCGCAAACCTCGGTGCCTTCGACGACGCTGTCGCCACAGGTCTGAATCGTGAGACATCCAGGCGCGCACTGGCCCTGGCCACCATCGTTGACCCCGTCGTCGCAGATCTCGGTCCCCTCTGCGACATTGTCGCCGCAAGCCTGGAGCTTGGCGCAGCCGGGCAGACATTCGCCCTCACCACCGTCGTTGTTGCCGTCGTCGCAGACCTCTGGGGGTTCGATCGCGCCGTCGCCGCAGGACGCCGGTGAGAGGCAGCCCGGGAGGCAGCCTTGCGGGCCGACGCCGTTGTTCTGACCGTCGTCACACTGCTCGGTGCCCTCGGTGACCGCATCGCCACAATCCTGAAGCTTCTGGCAACTCGGCAGACATTCACCCTCGCCGCCGTCGTTGACCCCATCGTCGCAGAGCTCGGTCCCTTCCGTGACGTTGTCGCCGCAGGTCTGAATCGTGAGACAGCCCGGTGCGCACTGACCCTGGTCGCCATTGTTGACGCCGTCGTCGCAGATCTCGGTGCCCTCGGTCACGCTGTCGCCACAGGACTGAATCCCAACGCAACCCGCGAGACACTGACCCTCCCCGCCGTCGTTGAAGCCGTCGTCGCAGACCTCAGGCGCCTCGACGACACCGTCGCCGCAGCTCGCCGGCGCAAGGCAACCTGGGAGGCAACCGAGGAGGCCGGTGCCGTCATTGGTGCCGTCGTCACACTGCTCGGTGCCTTCGGTCACACTGTCGCCGCAGGTCTGAATCGTCCGGCAGCCAGGCGCGCACTCGCCCTCGCCACCGTCGTTCGTCCCGTCGTCGCAGATCTCCTTGCCCTCTTGGACACCGTCGCCGCAGGTCTCGATGCTCAAGCAACCTGGCGCACACTGGCCGGGATCACCGTCGTTGACCCCGTCGTCGCAGAGCTCGGTGCCCTCGCGGAGGTTGTCTCCACAAGCCTGGAGCTTGGCGCAACCGGGAAGGCACTGACCCTCATCTCCGTTGTTGACCCCGTCGTCGCAGAACTCGGGCGGCTCAACCACGCCGTCGCCACAGGAGGCGCCCTGCAAGCAGCCAGGGAGGCACCCCAGCGGACCGAGGCCGTCGTTCTGGCCGTCGTCACACTGCTCGGTGCCCTCGGTGACCCCATCGCCACAATCCTGAAGCTTCTGACAACTCGGCAAGCACTGGCCCTCTCCGCCGTCATTGACCCCGTCATCGCAGAGCTCGGTGCCTTCCACGACGTTGTCGCCGCATGTCTGGATCGTGAGGCAGCCCGGCGCGCACTGTCCCTGGTCGCCGTTGTTGACCCCGTCGTCGCAGATCTCGGTACCTTCGGTCACGCTGTCGCCGCAGACCTGAATCCCGACGCAACCCGCGAGACACTCGCCCTCGCCGCCGTCGTTGAAGCCGTCGTCGCAGACTTCAGGTGACTCGACCACACCATCGCCACAGCTCGCCGGTGCGAGGCAACCTGGCAGGCAGCCGAGCAGGCCGGTGCCGTTGTTGACCCCGTCATCGCACTGCTCGGTCCCTTCGGTGATCGCGTCGCCGCAGGTCTGGATGCTCTGACAGCCCGGCGCGCACTCGCCTTCGACGCCGTCGTTGACGCCATCGTCGCAGACTTCCTTGCCTTCCGACACGCCGTCGCCACAGACCTGAATCGAAAGGCACCCGGGCGCACACTGGTTGGGATCGCCGTCGTTGATGCCGTCGTCGCAGAGCTCGGTGCCCTCGGTCACGTTGTCGCCGCAGGTCTGGACGCCCACGCATCCGGGGAGACACTCGAGATCCCCGCCATCGTTGGTCCCGTCGTCACAGACCTCGGGAACTTCGACGGTGCCGTTCCCGCAGCTCGCTGGCGAGAGGCAGCCAGGGAGGCAACCGAGGGGGCCGAGACCATCGTTTTGACCGTCGTCGCATTCCTCGGTGCCCTCGGTGACCCCATCGCCGCAGGTCTGGACCGTCAGACAGCCGGGCGCGCATTCGCCTTCGGGGCCGTCGTTCTGGCCGTCGTCGCAGAGCTCCTTGCCCTCGGCCACCCCGTCGCCGCAGGCCTCGAACGTCAAGCAACCCGGTGCGCACTCGCCTGGGTCACCGTCGTTGACCCCGTCGTCGCAAAGCTCGGTGCCCTGACGGACGTTGTCTCCACAGCTCTGCGTGCCGATGCAGCCCGGGAGACACTGACCTTCACCGCCATCGTTGATGCCATCGTCACAAGACTCAGGCACCTCGAGGGTACCGTTGCCGCAGCTCGCCGGTGCGAAGCAGCCAGGGAGGCAGCCGAGTGGCCCAAGGCCGTCATTCTGGCCGTCGTCGCACTCCTCGGTGCCCTCGGTGACCGAGTCACCACACGTCTGAACGCTCTGACAGCCCGGCGCGCACTGGAGCTCGCCACCATCGTTGACGCCATCGTCGCAAACCTCTTTGCCCTCGACCACGCCGTCGCCACAGCTCTGGAGGGTGAGACAACCCGGCGCGCACTGGCCCGGGTCGCCGTCGTTGACCCCGTCGTCGCAAAGCTCGGTGCCTTCGGTGATGTTGTTGCCGCACTGCTGGATCGTGAAGCAGCCCGGCAGGCACTCGCCCTCGGTGCCGTCGTTGACCCCGTCGTCGCAGAGCTCAGTGCCGTTTTGAATCCCGTCGCCGCACACCTGAATGGCCTGACAACCCGCGACGCACTGCCCGCTGCCGCCATCGTTGAGGCCATCGTCGCAGACCTCAGTGCCCTGCGTGAGGCCGTCGCCACAAGTCTGCACGAGGAGGCAGCCGAGGCACTCGCCCTCGCCGCCGTCGTTGAAGCCGTCGTCGCAAATCTCGGGAACCTCGACCGTGCCGTTGCCGCAATTCGCCGGCGACAAGCAACCCGGAAGGCAGCCGAGCGGCCCGGTCCCGTCGTTGACCCCGTCGTCGCATTCCTCAGTGCCCTGGGTGAGCACGTCGCCACAGACCTGAAAGCCGACGCAGTTGGCGAGGCACTCGCCCTCACCACCGTCGTTGAAGCCGTCGTCGCAGAACTCCGTGCCCTCGCTCACCCCGTCGCCGCAGGTCTGAACGCTGAAGCACCCGAGACACTCGAGCTCGCCACCGTTGTTGACCCCGTCGTCGCAGACCTCGGGCGGCTCTGGAATGCCGTCGCCGCACGTCGCCGGAAAGAGACAACCGGGAAGGCACCCGAGTGGCCCGAGGCCGTCGTTCTGGCCGTCGTCACACTCTTCGGTCCCGTCGGTGACGGCGTCGCCACAGGACTGGACCTTCAGACATCCGGGGAGACACTCGCCCTCCGCACCGTCGTTCACGCCGTCGTCGCAGACCTCGGTTCCTTCGCTGATCCCGTCGCCGCAGGCTTGAAGCTTGAGGCACCCTGGAAGGCACTCGCCCTCGCCGCCATCGTTGACCCCGTCGTCGCAAATCTCTTGGCGCTCGGCGACCCCGTCACCACAGCTCGGGCTCGGTAGGCAGGTAATCGCGAGATTGCGATCCTGTTGGCAAGCGCTGTCGCCGTCGGACACTGCAAGGGTGATGGTGTGGGGCCCGACCGAATCGCAGGTGTACACGGCGCTCGGATCGCTGGGCGTGTCGATAGGCCCGGCGGTGGCGACCCACGAGTACGTGAGCGGGGCGGTGTCATCCGGATCGGTGGCGACGACGCTGAGATTGATCGGGTCGCCGAGGAACGTGCTCGGCTCGAAGTTGAGGTCTTCGATGACCGGGCAGAAGTTGAGTTGAAAAGTGACGTCGACGCCGACGAAGCCACTCGGGTTGTTCACGCTGGTCGAACAGGTGAGCACCATGGAGACCAGGGTCGTTTCGTCTTCGACGATGTCGAACTGGGCGGAACCATCGCAGAAACGTTCGCCGGAGTCGCGGTACACACCGAGCGCGAGCGTGTAGTCGGTCTCTGGGGGAAGCGACGTGAGCCGGAACGACAAGACGTCGTCCGTGACCTCGAGGTTGCCGACAATCTGCGACGGCAAGGCCGTCGGATGCGACACGATGTACTCGAGCCTGTCTGCACCGATCTCGACGGCAGTGAGATCGACAGTGACAGATACGGCGGCTTGTTGGGGCGCCTGTTCGGCGCATGCGCTCACAACGAGAGTTAGAGCGACCAAAGCTAGGAAGCGTGGACTCATAGATAAACCGACACTTTGCGGGCAAGCCAGAGCGGGCACTCGGGCCAAA
>JBCCEK010000070.1:0-19183 GCA_039030295.1 Myxococcota bacterium
CCGGTCTCGCGATCCTTGGGAATGTGCACATCCACGACTTCTCCGATCTCGCCGAACAGCTCACGTAGTTGCTGGTCGGTGGTCCCATAGTCGAGGTTGCCTACGAATATCTTACTTGAAATGACTCGCTCCGTTTCTCCGTTCGGCAACTGGTTGCAGTTGGCGAATGTGTGTCCAAGTGGGGGAGGGTACCCCACTTTGACCGAATAGTCAGGCGCAACCCCATCAGTAGTGCCAGGGGAACTTCCGATAGTCCTGAGGACGCTTCTCGAGGAACGCGTCGCGACCCTCCTGCGCCTCCTCGGTGCCATACGCGAGACGCGTGGCCTCACCGGCGAACAGTTGCTGCCCCACAAGGCCATCGTCGATCATGTTGAAGCCGAATTTCAGCATTCTCATCGCCGTTGGGCTCTTGGCGTTGATTTTGCCGGCCCAATCGAGGGCGAAATCCTCGAGGTCTGCATGAGGGACGACCGCGTTCACCATGCCCATCTCGGCTGCATCCTGTGCGCTGTAGTTGAGGCCGATGAAGAACACCTCGCGTGCCTTCTTCTGGCCGACTTGGCGAGCCAACAAGGCCGAACCATAGCCGCTGTCGAAGCTGGCGACGTCGGGGTCGGTCTGTTTGAAGAGCGCGTGCTCCTGGCTGGCGATGGTCATGTCGCACACCACATGAAGGCTGTGGCCGCCGCCGACCGCCCAGCCGGGAACGACCGCGATGACGACCTTCGGCATGAACCGGATCAAGCGCTGCACTTCGAGGATATGGAGGCGACCCAGGCGCGCAGGGTCGACTTCTCCGGCCGCGTCCGTTTCGTACTTGTAACCGTCCTTGCCGCGGATCCGCTGGTCGCCTCCCGAGCAGAAGGCCCAGCCGCCGTCTTTGGGGGACGGCCCGTTGCCTGTCAGCAACACGCATCCGACGTCGGAGGTCTGCCGTGCGTGATCGAGCACGCGGTAGAGCTCGTCTACGGTGTTCGGTCGGAAGGCGTTGCGCACCTCCGGTCGATTGAACGCCACCCGAACGGTGCCTTGATCGTTGGCGCGGTGATACGTGAGGTCGGTGAGGTCAAAGCCCGGGACCTCGGTCCACTTCGATGCGTCGAATATCTCGGAGACCATCGTTTTACTCGGTGAACTCGACCAGGACGGCCAAGATGATCCTTCCGAGCAACGTGGCGACCTGCTCGCGTGTGAACTCGTCGTCGATCCACCGTTGGACGATTTCGCCAGCGCCCGAGAGAAACATGTCGGACAGCGCGTGCGCTTCCGAATCGGTGACGCCGGTGAGTTCTCGGAGTGGTGCGAGCCACGGCGCGACAAGTTGCTGCCGGAATTCCTTGCTGATGCTTGCGATCTCCGCGTCGGGCGCGACGCTTCGCATCAGTTGCCAACCGCCAGACCCCTTGTGCTCGATCGTGTCGCAAGCGGCGTCGATGAACACCCGGGCGATCGAGCCGATGTCGGCGTCCTGCCCCGCGAGTACGTCCGGTGTGCGCCTCGCAAAATCCTCTCGGAAGTCTTCGAGGACGCCCTTGATCAACTGGTGGCGATTCGGAAAGAACTTGTAGACGACCGGTCGTGTAACGCCCGCCGCTGAGGCCACGTAGGGAATCCGAACCATGTCCACGCCGTCGGCTTCGATAATCTCCGAGGTGACCCGCAGCAGTTGGTCGCGGCGGTCTTCTGGGCTGAGCCGCGTGCGCGAGTCGGAAGTCGGTTTGACGGAGGAGGGCATCGAATCTTCTCCATGGATGACAAAGGGGTGGCCCCGACGTTGCGAGCCACCCCTCCTGCCAGAGTTCGTGGGCTTAGCTCAGTCTTGGGCCAAGCTCATGACCTGCTGGAGGCTCATGGCCAAGGTCATGTCGCCGTCGATCTTGATCTTGCCGGACATGAAGGCCTGCATCGGGTTCACCGAGCCGTCGAGCATGCCGAGCCAGTCCTCGGACGAAATCGAGATGGTCGCCCCCGGGTTGTCGTGCTTGCCTTCGACGACGAAGCCTTCGGTCTTACCCTTGGTGAGGTCGAGGGCCCACTCGCCGCCGCCGTCGCCAGTGATATTGAACTGGTAGATGGCGTTGGGGTTTGTGGCTGCATCGGGGTTGGCGGCTGCTTTGGTTTCGAAGACCTTGAAGAACTCAGCTACGGATTCCATGAAATTTGCCTCTCTTGTTGGTTCGACGCTGGGGGTCAGGAAGCGGAGTTGTAACCGAAATCACGCCTGCGTGCACCCCCGACGAAACCCCAAAAATGCAGCGATTTCAGTCCTCGACGATCGCCAAGGCCTGGACCGGGCATATGTGGACGGCGTCCTCCGCGGCCTCTCGAAGCGACTCCGGCGGCGCTGGGTCGATGACGACCAGCGATCCGTCGTCGGCGAACTTGAAGAGTTCGGGGGCAGCGCCGACGCATTGACCATGGTTGGCGCAGAGTTCTTTGTCGTGGACGATTCGCATCTCCCGGAAATGTAGACGAAATCCGAGATCTCGCCACTCGATCTAGTGGCTTGAAACCGTTTGGAAATATCTGATACATCGGCCGGAAACACTCCACGTCTACGTTCGCGCGCGTCTGAGGAGGAACCGGGGATGGAACCAGAAGCAGCAGTCATTGCGATCAACCAAGCGGATACCGCCTGGCTCATGGTCTCGTGTGCACTCGTCATGTTGATGACGCCTGGGCTCGCGTTGTTCTACGGAGGGATGGTCGGTGAGCGAAACGTCTTGTCGACCACGATGCACAGTTTCATCGCGCTCGGTGTGGTGACCTTGCAGTGGGTGGTGCTCGGCTACTCGCTTGCATTCGCGCCCGATGCCGGAGGCGGGTTCATCGGCGGCCTGGACCACGTCTTGCTCCGAGGCGTTGGCCTCGAGGCGGTCAGCGAGGATGTACGAATCCCCGCGCTTCTCTTCATGGCCTTTCAGATGATGTTCGCGATCATCACGCCCGCGCTGATCTCAGGCGCGATCGCCGAGCGGATGAAGTTCTCCGCGTACATCTTGTTCATCCTGCTCTGGGCGACGCTCGTGTACGACCCGATCTGCCATTGGGTCTGGGGCCCGGACGGTTGGCTTGGCGCGCGGGGCGCGCTCGACTTTGCAGGCGGAACGGTGGTCCATCTGTCGTCGGGCGCGGGCGCTCTCATCTGCGCCATCGTGTTGGGACGGCGGCGACGTCCAGGCCCACCCCACAACCTGACGCTGACCCTGATCGGCGCTGGCCTCCTGTGGTTCGGTTGGTTCGGCTTCAACGCCGGAAGTGCGTTGGCCTCGAACGCGAACGCATCCCTAGCACTCGTCAACACGCACCTTGCCGCAGCTGCAGCCGCGTTCGCTTGGGCGGTCGCCGAATGGGCCAAGCAGGGCAAACCCACGGCCCTCGGCGTCGCGTCCGGTCTGGTCGCTGGGTTGGTCTGCATCACCCCGGCCGCCGGTTTCGTGAGCCCGACGGCGTCGCTCATCATGGGTATCGCGGCAGGCCTCGTTTGCTACGGGGCAGTACTTGCCAAGGGCAAGCTCGGGTACGACGACGCGCTCGATGCGTTCGGGATCCACGGTGTGGGCGGTGCGCTTGGCGCCGTCCTCACGGGCGTGTTCGCAGCGGAGCTCTGGGGCGGTACGGCGGGTCTTCTCGAAGGGAACAGCACCCTCTTCGTCGAGAACATCATCGGTGTACTCGCCGCGGCAGCCTATTCGTTCGTCGTGACCTTCATCATTTTGAAGCTGATCGACGTCACCATTGGCCTGCGCGTCAGTGATGAACAGGAAAATGAAGGGCTCGACACGACCCTTCACGGCGAGGAGGGCTACCACCTCGGCGGTTCAGGTGCGATGCTCGAATAGCGATGGGCCTCAGTCGTTGGGTACGGGGGTTGTTTCGAAGAGCCCCCGAGGCTGCGCCGCTCCCGAAAGCGGAAGCGCGCGACTACGCACTTTCCGAGCTTACGCGGTTTGACGGGAGCGACCCGACCCGACCGTTGCTCATCGCGATCCGCGGGCGTGTCTACGATGTGACTCGTGGTCGGGACTTCTACGGCCCAGGCGGTCCCTACGGCATGTTCGCGGGGAAAGACTGCACGCGGGCGCTCGCGAAGATGTCGTTCGACGAAGCGGACTTCACGGCGAGCGAAGAGGGGCTCGACGATTCCGAACGCGACCAACTGGAAGACTGGATCGAGACGTTTGAAGGCAAGTACGGGAGTATCGGGGCGTTGGTGGGGGAGTAGGCCACTCCGCAACGACGGCCAGCGGTGCCCGAAGGCCCACTGTGTTCGTTCATGGCTACAACTCCGGGAACCTTCGATAGAGTAACGTGACTCCAGCGCCGACGAAGAGGGCGGTCATGGCGTAGAGGAGTGGGAGCTGAAGGAGGGCGTCTTGTTGTTCCTCGGGGAACGTGGCGAGAATGACGGCGATGGCGAGGGGAGCGTTTTGGATCCCCGTCTCGAGCGATACGGCGTGGCGTTGCGGCGGGGCAAGGCGTGTGACGCGCGCGAGTGAGTAACCGAGGAGCATGCCGCTTCCGGCGACGAGGAAGCAGGCGAGAAGGGACGGGTTGCTCGCGGTGCGCACGAGGTCGATCTGGTCGGTCACGCTGGTGACCAGAAGGACGGCAAGCAGGATTGCGCCGGCCACCGAGCCGATGCGTTCGACGCGCTTGGCGCGCTCGGGCGAACGGTGCCGAACCCACATCCCGAGTGCGATCGGAACCAGCATCGCGGCGAGGGTCACCATGACGGCGAGGTAGGGTACCTCGGTGGCAGTTTGGCCGAGCGAAGGGGCGTAGGCGAAGAGGAGTAGGGGCGTGAGTACGACCGAGAGCAACGTCGACACGGCAGTCATCGAGATGCTGAGGGCGAGATCGGCGCGCGAAAAATATGCGAACATATTGCTCGCGTTGCCGCCGGATGCGCAAGCCATCAGGAGGAGCCCTGCGGCCGCGGTGCCCTCGAGGCCTAGCGCCGAGATTGCAACCGCCGACGCGAGCGGCATCCACCCAAACTGGGCGACCAATCCGATGACGACGGCACGCGGGCGTGCCAAGGCGCGTCGGTAGTCGTCCAACGTCAGCGATGCACCCATGCCCACCATCAAGATCACCGTGAGCGCGCCGATCAACGCCTTGTCGAGCCCACTCAGCACCGGCGCACTATACACGTCGCCTTCAGCGGTTCTCGGTCCTTGCCAAGGGGCGTCGCAGGCGTGTGCTGCGGCGATGTACGCGGGTCCGCCGTTGACCGCGCGTAGCGAACATTCCAGCATGTCGTCGTGGACAACGACAAACTGATGAACGAGGTCCTTGGTGGCGGCCTCCGTGCCCTCACGAAGCTCGCCGACTCGCCGTTGGTCGAACGTTTCGGCCTCCAAGACCGCACCCGCAAGCTGGTGTACGAAGGCGCGCGACGCGCCGCTGAGACGGCGCAACGCCTATCGACCAAGCCAAACGGCAAACCCACCAAACCTTCCCGCAAGTTCGATCTGAGCCTGAGCGAAGAGCAACAGTTGATGCGCGACACGCTTCGGCGGTTCGCGGACGATGTGATGCAACCGGCCGCGCGCCAAGCCGACGACGCGAGCGCGCCTCCGGATGGCTTCCTCGATACCTTTGCCGAGCTCGGCGCCGTGGCGATGTCGGTTCCCGAGGGCATGGGCGGTGCGGCAGAAAACGTGTCCGCCGTTTCGCAGATGCTGATCATCGAAGACTTGGCGCGGGGCGACATGGGGTTGGCCTTCGCCGCTCTCTCGTCGCTCTCGTTCGTCAACGCGTTGGTGCAGTGGGGCAGCGACTCTCAACAGGCGACTTTCTTGCCTCCCCTCGTAGAAGGCGAAGGGGGCCGTGTGACGGTCGCCGTGGTTGAACCCCACGCGTTCTTCGATCCTGCGTCGCTCCGCACCACCGCCAAGCGAAAAGGCGATGGGCTGGTGGTGAGCGGCGAGAAGTCGATGGTAGCCATTGCAGGCCAAGCCCAATGGTTGTTGGTGGCCGTCAACATCGCTAAGGTCGGGCCGCGTTTCATCATCGTGGAGCGCGGTTCCGAGGGGCTCGAGGTACTCCCCGAGTCTGCGATGGGCCTCGGCTCGGCGGCGCTTGGGAGGCTTCGCCTCAACAACGTTCGGGTCGGCCTCGATGCGGTGCTCGGGGGCGAAGCCGCGCTTCGGGCCGACGGCCAGGCCGCTTACGACGACGGCGTAAACCGCAGTCGCGTCGCCTGGGGCGCGATGGCGCTCGGCACGTCGCAGGCCATGCTCGACTACGTAATTCCTTACTGCAACGAGCGCATCGCGTTCGGCGAGCCGATTTCGCATCGGCAGGCGGTTGCGTTCATGATTGCCAACATCGGCATCGAGCTCGAATCGATGCGAATGCTCGTGTACCGAGCGGCGGGCCGGCTCGACGCGGGCCTCCCATGCGGTCGAGAAGCGTACTTGGCCCGGACCCTGTGCGCCGATAAGGCCATGGAGATCGGCACCAACGGAGTTCAGCTGCTCGGAGGCGCGGGCTTCATCAAGGACCACCCCGTCGAGACTTGGTATCGGCAACTTCGTTCCATCGGCGTGATGGACGGGAACCTGTTGGTGTAGGAGACGTCGGATGTATCTCGAGCTTCCCAAGAACCTGAAGGCGCTGAAGAACCAAGCGCACCAGATCGCCAAGAACGTCTTTCGCCCCATATCCCAGAAGTACGACCAAGCGGAGCACCTGTACCCGAAGGAGCTCGACATGTTGGCGGCGCTCATGGACGGGCTGAACGCCGGCGGCGACCAATCGGGCACGGGCGTGTCTGGCTTCAAACAAGAGGCCGGCGGCGACGAGGTCCGAAATGGCTCCAACATGGCCGGCTGTGTTGGCGTCACCGAACTCTGCTGGGGTGACGTGGGCCTTGCGCTCACCATCCCGCGACAAGGGCTCGGCAACGCGGCGATCACGGCCGTGGCCGACGCCGAGCAGAAGAGACGCTTCGACGGTGTCTGGGCGGCCATGGCGATCACAGAACCCGGCGCGGGCTCCGACTCCGCCAACATCCGAACCACCGCACGTTTGGATGGGGATGAGTGGGTCCTCAATGGTGAGAAGATCTACGTGACGGCCGGAAGCCGTGCGGACGTCGTGGTGGTTTGGGCGACCCTCGACCGAAACCTCGGACGTTCCGCCATCAAGTCGTTCCTCGTTCCTCACGGCACCCCTGGGATGGAAGTCGTCCGTCTCGACCACAAGCTCGGGATTCGCGCGTCGGACACCGCGAGCATCACCCTGACCGACTGCCGGATCCCCAAGGCCAACTTGCTTGGCACCGAAGAGATCGACACCAAGAAGGGGTTCGGCGGCGTGATGCAGACGTTCGACAACACACGCCCGATCGTCGCGGGAATGGCCGTTGGTGTGGCGCGCGCAGCGCTCGAACATACGAGAGAGATCCTCGGCGCCGAGGGCGTGAAGGTGCGATACGAAGGGTCGATTCATGACAAGAGCGCGGTCGAAGCCGAGCTCATCCGGATGGAGGCCGACTGGGAGGCGGGGCGCCTGTTGATGTACAAGGCGGCCTGGATGGCCGACAACGGGATCCCGAACTCGACCGAAGCGTCGATGTCGAAGGCGAAAGCGGCGAGGGTGGCCAACCAGATCACACTTCGATGCGTCGAACTCTGTGGGAGCCAGGGGTACTCGCAAACCCAGTTGCTCGAGAAGTGGGCGCGTGACTCGAAGATTCTCGATATCTTCGAAGGAACGCAACAGATTCAGCTGCTGATCATCGCGCGACGTTTGCTCGGCAAGCGTTCGGCCGAGCTTCGCTGAGGTGTAGGCGGTGGAGATTCACGGAGTCGCCCACGTCTTTCTCACCGCGTCGGACTTCGGGGCCGCACGCGAGTTCTACGGGAAGCTTCTTCCTTTCTTGGGGATGAAGGCCGTGATGGACATGCCCGGGATGTACTACTGCGTCGGCGGCAAGACGGCGGTCGGGATTCGCGAAGCCGAGGAAGGGCACCGCGACGATCGATTCAACCAGTGGCGCACGGGGCTTCATCACCTTTGCTTTCGTGCGAAGTCGCGAGAGGGCGTCGACGAGGCGTTCGCGTTCCTCGAAGAGATCGGAGCGACCATCGTGCACGGGCCGAAAGAGGCGATGTGGGCACCGGGTTACTATTCTCTGTTGTTCGAGGATCCCGACGGCATTCGGCTCGAGATCAACTTCGTCCCGGGCAAGGGGCTGCTCACATGACGGAGTGCCCGTGCGACAGCCAATAGCGCGCCCCATCGGAGCGAAGGGTGCACGGGTGATCGTAGAGGTCGGTGAGCCTTTCGCTGGTGAGGACCTCTGCGAGTGGGCCTGAAGCGACCGCGCGGCCCTGTTTGAGAAGTAGGGCGTGCGTTGCGCGCGGCGGGATCTCTTCGACGTGATGACTCACCAGCAGCAGCGTGGGGCCGGCTGTGGAGTGGCAGAGGGCGTCGACGTCTCGGATCAACCGTTCCCGTGCGCCGGGATCGAGGCCGGCGCACGGTTCGTCGAGAATCAGGAGGTCGGGCCGTGTCACCAACGCTCGCGCGATCATCACACGTTGCCGCTCGCCCTGAGAAAGGACGCCGTAGCGCTTGTGCCGAAACGAATGCGCGCCGATCTGCCGAAGGGCTTCGTCCGCACGTCGAAGGTCGTCGTCGCTGAGTTCGTGCCAGTTGCCGATGGTGGCGTGAATGCCGGTCGCTGCGACTTCGCGCGCTTCTTGCCGGTCAGGGAGCCACGTGAAGAGGGATGAGCTCACCCATCCGATTCGCGCCTTGAGGGCTCGCATGTCGCACTTGCCGTACTCCTCCCCGAGGACTGCGACGCGGCCGCGGCTCGGCCATTCGTAGCCTGCGACGATCGAGAGGAGCGAACTCTTGCCGGCGCCGTTGGCTCCAAGGACGACCCAGTGCTCTCCGGCCTTCGCCGTCCAATGAATGTCGCGGAGGATGTCGACCTCGTCTCTGGTGAAGGAGTCGATGTGGACATCGAGAACGGTCTTCATGTTGCACCGTAGCACCCCGGTTCGCAGGGTCGCCGCTTCGTCGCTTGAAAGTTGGCCTGAGATGCGGTGCAATCGGCGTATGCGACGCCTGATTGGATGCTTTTTCTTGTTGGCCGGGTTGAGTCACGGCGCTGCGGGTGCGCAAGACCCCATTCACTTCGAAGGAGACGTTCCGGACGGCACCGACACGTTCTTCTTCATCGACTTCGAGGTTCCCGAGGGCATCGCCGAGATCGAGATCGAACACACGCACATCCCGGTCGACACCCCCAACGTGCTCGACTGGGGCGTCGACGACCCTAACGGCTCTCGCGGGTGGGGCGGAAGCAACCAAGAGAACACGGTCATCGGCATCGAGGCGGCCTCTCGAAACTACATTCCGGGCCCGATCCCCGCCGGGACCTGGCGTGTCACTGTCGGAAAAGCGCGCCTCGTCGCTGGCGAGCCTGCGGGGTATTCGGTGAACGTCTTCCTTCGGGAGACGGCCACCCTCGAACCGCAGCCGCGCGCACCCTACCAAGACCCAGGCGTACTCGAGGAAGGCGCGCGGTGGTACGCGGGCGACTTCCACGTGCACACGCGCGAGAGCGGAGACACTCGAGACTCGCTCACCATCGATGAAGCGCTCACCTTCGCGCGCGACGTCGGACTCGACTTCGTCATGCTGTCCGAACACAACACCAACAGTGGCTTCACGCTGTACGCCGATGCCCAAGCCCGGTACCCGGAGCTACTCATCGTGCCCGGGCAAGAGTTCACGACCTATCAGGGGCACGCCAATGCGCTCGGCGCACTCGACAACGTCGTCTATACCGTCGGCACCGACGGCTACACCATCGAAGACGCCATCGCCGCGTTCCAGGCCCAGGACGCGATCTTCTCGATCAATCACCCATCGATTCCGCTCCCAGACTGTCGCGGCTGCTCGTGGGACTTCGACGTCGACCCGACCTTGGTCGACAGCGTCGAGATCCAGACCGCGATCATCCGAGGTCTGGTGTTCTGGGAAGACCTAATCGCGCGGGGCTCGCGCGCCACGGCGCTCGGGGGCAGTGACGATCACCGCGCGGGCGTCGACCTCGGCGCCGTAGATCGGCCGATCGGCACCCCAACGACGATGGTGTTCGCCGAGGAGTTGAGCGTGGAGGCGCTCCTCGATGGGGTCCGAAGCGGGCGGACTACCGTGAAGATGACGGGCCCCGATGCGCCGATGCTCGAAACCAACATGAGCGGTACGCGCGATGGCAACACCGTCTTCGCCGATACCGCCACCCTCAGCGCGGTCGTCACAGGCGGCGAAGGGTTCAACCTTCGCGTGGTCAAGAATGGCGAGCAGCTGGCGCTGGTCGAGATCGACGACGACCCGTTCGTCGATGAGCGAGAGGTGCAGGCACCAGAGGAGGGCGCGGACCGCTACCGTCATGAAGTGCTCGATCGTGCCAACCCGCAGACGGTGTCGAGCTACGTCTGGCTCGAACAGTCGAACGGTGTCCCAGATGGCGGTTCGCCCGACGGAGGGACCGGAGACACCGGATCGGGATGTGGCGTCGGCCCACGTGAGTCCGCCGGGCTCGCGGGCATGCTCGTCGCTCTCGCCGCTTGGTCGCTATTCCGCCGCCGTCCGCGCCGCCGCATCTAGGCGAGGCGCAGGCGCGCGGCGCAAAACGAGGAGCAGGGCGCCTGTGAGTGTCACCCCTCCGGCGATCCAAAACGCTACGGGGAAGCCATGCCCGGAAGCTGCGACGCCCAGGCAATATGCGAACAGCGCGTGGCCCCCGTTGAAGCAACCGTGCACGATCGAAACCACCATGCCTCGGGACCCGGAGTCGGCGCGCTCGATACCGAGGGCCGTGAGGGCAGGGTACGCGACGCCATGTGCGAGCCCCATCGCCGCACCGACCGCGAACAGATGGCCGGCGCCTACTACAGCAAGCAAGGGTGGGACGAGTGCGTACAGCCCGACCGACACGACCGAGGAGCGCAGGACGCCGAAACGGTCGATGAGCTTGCCACCTCCGAGTCGGACCGTGAGCGCCAGCAGCGCAAAGCCCACGAAGAACGACCGAACCTGCGTCACGCCTTCGCTCAGCGCGAACGGTTGATGTAGCGTGATCAGCGCGGCAAACGACGCCGCCATGGCGATGGTTGCGACGTAGACGCGAAGCATCGGCGTCCCGAGGATCGGGCGGCGCTCCTCTTCACTCGGAGCGGCATGCGATTCGGGTTCCTTGAGGAAGAAGCCGAAGCTGGCCGCCACTGCGCCTGCCACCGCGCTGGCGATGAACACGTAGTCCCAGCCGACCGATTGCTCCAGGAGTTCCCCGATGACGGGCGACACTGCGTTCATGCCTAGGTTCGCGGCCCCGAAGAAACCGATCGCCTCGGCCATCCGGTTCTTCGGCGCGATGTCCGCGGTCATGGCCCCCGCTGCGTTGAAGGCCATCACGATGCCGATGCCCCACAGGACCTGCGCGAAGTACAAGGTCGGGCCGACGTCGTCGACGAAGACGAACGTCACCCCGGTCACCGCGAGCAACAGGTTTCCGACGATGAGCCACGGAAGGCGTCCGTAGCGGTCGACCACGAAGCCCACCAACGGCGTGACCGCGACCGCAGTGAGTCCCTGGACTCCGACTACGAAGCCGATTCCTGCCGCATCGAGCGACAGTTGCGTGGCCAGGAACTTCGGAAGGATCAGGTAGAACGACCACGACATTCCGAAGAACGCCACCATCGCGAGCAGCAAGACAAACTGCCGCGTGAACAACCGCTGCGGTCCTGCGTTCGTGGTGTTTCCTGGAAGTTGGCTCATGGCGGCCGCCGTGGGCACCCTTTGGGGCGTTCCCCGCTTGGCGTCAATCTACGTTCGATGCATGGCTGCCGCGCGTCGATGCCGTTTTGCCGAAAGCCAACGTTTCCGCTGGATTTTCCGAGCAGATCGCGATCTCATCGAAGCTTCGGACGTCCCTCTTTCGGGCTTGTGGTCGGACGGCGTCGCTTGGTAAGGTCGAGCGATAACTTCACCTGGCGAGTTGCCAGCTTTCAAACAGAGGGGTCTAGATGCGCGTTGCTGACGTCATGAGTGACAGGCCTGTCACGATCACACCGGAGGCTCCCGTCTCGGAGGCCTTCCGCGTCGCGGCAGCGTACGGGGTACAGCACCTCGTCGTCACCAAGGGCCGGATGCCCGTCGGTGTCGTCTGCACGCGATGCGATCTCGGCGAGGCAGTCCCCAAGCGACCCGTGAGTTTCTACATGACCAGTCCAGTGACGATCGGCGCCTACGAGACCGCAGAGCGCGCGAGCAAGCGGATGTGTGAGCTCGGCGTCGGCGCTTTGATCGTCCGCGGCGGACCCGCCGGTTGGGGATTCGTCACGCGCGGCGACCTGCTGCGGGGCGGGTACGTTGCGACCGACCGCCAAGAACCACTCTTCTTCTGCGCCGCATGTGGAACCCACATGCACGTACACCCTGTTCCTGGTTGTGATTGGGTCGCGTTTTGTGTCGATTGCTGGGATCGTGCGGGTCCGCCCAAGTTGGGGGATGATCTCGGCGTATCCGACTAGTGAGAGCCTTTGTCACAGGAGCGACTGGAACCGTAGGTCGCGAGGTATGCCGCGCACTTCTTCGCCGCGGTGTCGACGTGCGCGTCGGCGCGCGTCCGGCGAGTGACGTGGCCGCGGTGCTTCCCGACGTGAACGACATCGTCCCGTTCGACTTCTCGGACCTCGGGTGGCCTTCACTCTTCGAAGACATCGACGCGCTCTTCTTCATGACTCCCCTCATCGAAGACCAGGTCCCTGTCTCTCTAAGGGTGCTCGAAGCCGCTACCAAGGCCGGGGTGCCCCACGTGGTGCGACTCTCGTCGCGGTCGGCCGGGTGGGACCAACACTCGAAGCTGAGGGCGTGGCATCGGACGATCGACCAAGCCGTACACGACTCCAGCATGACGTCGGTGGTCCTCCGACCATGCTCTTTCTTCCAGAACTTCATCAACTATCAACGAGAGACCATTCAGCAGATGTCGTCGATCATCTTGCCGCAGGGCGATGGCCTGGTCTCGTACATCGACGCGCTCGACATTGGCGAAGCCGCTGCCGCGTGCCTCATCGACCCTGGGCCACACGACGGGCGAACCTACGTACTCACTGGGGGCCGAGCGTACGGGGCCAAAGGCGTGGCCGCCGAGATCGGCCGCGTCATCGGCAAGCCGATCACCTACGTCGACGTTGACGAAGCGCAGGCTCGTGACCTCATGCTGCAAATGGGGAACCCACCTTGGCTCGTCGAAGCCGGCCTTGCAGTGTTCGCCCACACCCGCGCCGGTGGCGAAGCCGAGGTCGACCCGACGCTGACAGGGCTCATCGGTCGCCCCGCAAGCGCCCTTTCCGAGTTCGTCGAACGAAATCGAGACGCTTGGCGCCCCGCGTCCTAGGATTGCGTCATGGGAATCAAGGCATGGGCTCTCGAGATGGCCCGATACAACCGATGGCAGGACGAGTGCCTCTACGAGCTCTGCGCTGGGATGTCCGATGATGCCCGCAAGCAAGACCGGGGCATGTTCTTTGGCTCGATCCACGACACGCTCGATCACATTCTCGCACTCGACAAGGCCCTCCTCGATTTCTGCGTGACCGGCACCCCGCCGTCGAGTCTCGATTTCGGTACGGTTGTTCACACCGACTTCGGGGAGCTACGGAGCGTGCAGGCCGCTTTTGACGTAGGGCTCGAGGCGTTGCTGGCCGCGCAGCCCGAACCTTGGTTGGACGACACACTCACGTTCGCAAGCGAGCGCGCTGGTGGCACTCGTTCGCTCCCGCGCTGGTTCTACTGGGCTCAGTTGTTCAACCATGCGACGCACCACCGCTCACAGGTCACGGCTGCGCTGCACAAGCTGGGAATCGACTACGGTATCACCGACATGCCATACAATCCCTACTCGCCTTCTTGATCAACCGGACGCCCAGTCGATTCGGGCCTACCACGATGGCGGTACGAATCCTGTTCGTGTCTCGTCGCCTGTGGTAGCAAGGGCCGCCGTGGATCTCGTTGAGCCGAGACGGAGCTTCATCGTGTCTTCGTGGCTGTTTGCTCGCGGCCTCGGGATTGTATTGCTCATCGCGTTCGTCTCCCTTGGCGCGCAGGCCCAAGGTCTTTTTGGTGCTCGCGGGATCGCGCCGATCGCAGAGTTCGTAGCTTCGGCGCAACGTGCCAACCACGGCTTCTTCTCGCACCCGAGTCTTCTTTGGTTCGGCGCGAGCGACGGCGCAATCACGGCGGTCTTGGGCCTTGGGATGGTAGCTTCGATCGCCCTCATCTTCGGGTTCCTACCCAAGGTCGCGGCCCTCGTCGCCTGGTTTGCATACTTGTCGTTCGTCTCGGTCGGCTGGCCGTTCATGTCGTTTCAGTGGGACACGCTGCTCCTCGAAGTGACCTTCACCTCGGTCTTCTATGTATCGGGGCGCCCTTGGGATCGACTGGGGGGCCATCCTGAGCCCAACCCTGTTGCGCGTTGGGCTCTTTGGCTCTTGTTGGTGCGCCTGGTGTTTCGGTCCGCCTGGGTGAAGCTCGCCAGCGACGACCCCACGTGGCAAGACCTCACCGCGCTCGCCTACCACTACTACACCCAGCCCCTCCCCACGCCGGTGGCTTGGTGGGCCGATCAGCTCCCGCTTTGGTTCGACAAAGCGTCGTGTGGGGTGATGTTCATGATCGAGTTTGGTGCGCCGTTACTCTTCTTCGTCCCGCGGGTGGGGGCGCGTCGCGCCGGGGCCGTGTCGATCGTCTTTCTCATGGTGCTCATCGCGCTGACTGGGAACTATGGCTTCTTCAATCTTCTCGCGGTCCTGCTGTGTCTGACCGCCGTCGACGACCAACTGTTGCTGAAGCTCTTGCCTCGCCAGATCGGCGGGCGGCGGGAAGGGGGACCCAAGCCTGTCTGGTGGACGCGCGCCGCGGTGGGCCCGTCCTTGATCATCGCGCTCACGGCTGTGCTGTTCTTTCAGGGTACGTTCGGTGAGCGTCGCTCCCCGCGTTGGTTCGCGCCGCTCTACGCGTGGGCCACCTTCAACAACTACGGGCTCTTCGCGGTCATGACGACGACACGCCCCGAGATCATCATCGAGGGAACACGCGACGGCGAAACGTGGGTGCCGTACAGCTTTCGGTACAAACCAGGCCCTCTCGACGAGGCGCCACGCTGGGTCGCACCCCACCAGCCCCGACTCGACTGGCAGATGTGGTTCGCCGCACTCGGGGACTTCCGCAAGAACCCGTGGCTTGCGAGCTTCCTGCGTGGCCTTCTCGACAACGAGCCGGACATCACCGGATTGCTGGAGGAGAACCCCTTCGAAGACGCCCCGCCGACCCAAGTCCGTGCGGTCGTGTACGACTACGAGTTCACCAATCGCGCCGAGCGGAGCGAGTCTGGCGACTGGTGGCGTCGAGGCGAGCCGAAACTCTACGCGCCGGTGCTCTCGCGTCAGGCGGCTAGTATTGGACCGTGAAGCCGAGTGTCAGAAAGTAGGTGTAGACGCCAAGGTCGCCCGGGCACCCCGTTCGAACGACTTGTTGGTCGCTGCAAAGTACGGTCTGGTCGTTGGTGCCGGGGATTGTCGCCGGCTGATCGATGAACTGGTCTCCGATGCTCCCAACGCTAAACGCGAAGGCGCCCGCGAGGTCCAGAAGATACATGTCCTTCTGGTCGCCGCCGCGGCCGTCGAAATAGAAGCCAAGACCGGCAGACAGGAACCCGCTATAGCCTGGTGGGGGTGTGAAGTACTGCGCAAACTCGCCGCTAGTCGCAGAGCGAGCGAAGTTGGCGCCACCGCGAATCAGCAACATGTCGATCGGAAAGCGGTACTCGGCGCCGACTTTCACGCTCCATGCGTTCCTCCAGCCAAACGGGACGACGATCGGCGCGATCTCGATCTGTGAGTCGGGCGGCGTCTCCACGATGACGGTTTGCGTCTTGTTGCCGCTCTTGTTCGCACCATGGAACTGCGCGCGACCCTCGATGGCCACCACTACGCGTTCGTTGGGGAAAATGGCAATGCCGGCCTGAATTGCGTGGGGGATGAACCAGTTGGCCTGCGAGTTGAGCGAGTCCTCTCCGATGATCCCCGTGATCAGTGCACTCTGGGTGGTGCCCGTCAGTTTGATCTTCGAGTACATCCTGTACATCGCACCAATCGACACCTTCTTGTGCGGTTTCCAAGTGAAGCCGAAGCGCGGGGAAGGGAAACCCACCCCGCCAAGATCGTTCTTGACGCGGTCGTAGCTTACGAAACCCAGGGCGGCGCCGACGTTCTGGTAGAGGTCCGCGACCTGCTTTGAGAAGGGAAGCCTGAGGGTCACACCGAGCCAGAAGTTGTCCGTGACGCGAATCGAGGTGCCTGCCGAGAACTCACCAACGAAGAAGCTGACGTTGAGGTCTTGGGGGTCCGCGTTCGTGCATTGCGGGGTCGAGTTGAGGGTTGCTGGCTCGTAGTTGGGTGGCGGGCCGACCACGTCTCCATCGAGACACCTAACGTCGCTGAAGTCCGAACCGTACCCCGTTTCGATGTAGATGCCGGCACCGAACACGACGCGTGGCGCGATTCGCGCCGCGATGAACCCGGCCGGGAGCGGTCCAAAGCCCAGACCGGACTCGAGACGAGTGTTGGGGCCCTCGACCGGGGCCCACTGGTTAACCAACAAGGCACTGAAGTTGACCGTGAACCCGAATTTGTCGATGCCCTCGAGGTTGGCGGGGTTGATCGCGACTGCAGCGGGTCGTTCGAGATACGAGGTGCCGGTGAGCCCCATTGCGGTGCTCCGGCTGTCGTAGGCGGTCGGCTCGGGGTTCGCGCTTGCCACCGACGGCACAACGAAAGAAAGCGCGATCAAAGTCGCGAACAAGTACTGCTTCATGACGGGCGGCTCCTCCATCCGGGTCGGCCTACGGGCCGGCGCAGGATACCTGGACCCGGCCGCAACACGTCAACAAAAAACGCGCGGTAAACCAGGATTTCACGGTGGAAACGACGCTACGCCGCGCCGCAGCAATCGCGATCTCGTGTCAGCTCGGGCACGAGACGCCGGTCCCACCGAGGCCGCAGTAACCGTTTGGATTCTTCGCGAGGTACTGCTGGTGGTAGTCTTCGGCGTAGTAGAAAGCCGGTGCCGGCAGGACTTCGGTAGTGATCGCGGAGTAGCCCGCTTGGCCAAGCGCTCCCTCGAAGCGCTCTTTGGATGCCGTCGCCAAGCGGTGCTGCGCATCGTTGAAGTAGTACACACCCGATCGGTACTGCGTGCCCATGTCGTTGCCTTGCCGCATGCCCTGGGTGGGATCGTGGCTCTCCCAAAACAGCGTGAGGAGCTCGTCGTAGCTGATCTCTGCTGGCCTGTAGACCACGAGGACGACTTCGTTGTGACCCGTTAGCCCAGAGCACACCTCGTGGTACGTCGGGTTCGGGGTGTAGCCCCCCGCATAGCCAACGGCGGTCGTGTAAACACCCTTGGCTTCCCAGAACTTGCGTTCGGCGCCCCAGAAGCAACCCAGCCCAAACAAGGCCTGCTTGGTATCGGCCGGAAACGGCCCCTTGAGCGGGGCGTCGAGGACGAAGTGCCTGCCGGCCACGGGCATCTCCGCCTCTCGGCCGGGGGGCGCCTGCTCGGGTTCGGGCATCCGAGCCTTCTTGGTCGAGGAAAACAGCATGGGGGATCTATAGCGATCACCCCGCTGCTTCGGTAGTGGCATGGCTTCGGATAGTACGATAGTGCCGAAGAATGCAGGACGAGGAGGTTTCGGCGATCGCGCGGCGACTCGAAGGTGCCAGGAGCATCCTCTTCGTCACGGGTGCGGGCATCTCCGCCGACTCCGGCCTCCCGACGTATCGAGGGATCGGCGGCCTCTACGAGCAGGAGAGCACCGACGACGGTGTTCCGATCGAAGTGGCGCTGTCCGGCGAGATGTTTCGGCGCGACCCGGCACTCACGTGGAAGTACATCCATCAGATCGAGGCTGCATGCAGGGACGCGAGCCCCAACCGCGCCCACGAGCTCATCGCCGAGCTCGAACGCAAAAAGGACCGCGTCTGGACGCTCACCCAGAACGTCGATGGCTTGCATCACGCAGCCGGAAGCCAGCGCGTGATCGACATCCACGGGGATGTGCACCGCTTGGCGTGTACGCGTTGCGGTCATCGCTGGCGTGTGCCGAACTACGCGAGCGTTTCGATTCCACCGTCGTGTCCCGAGTGCGATTCACTCGTTCGCCCCGAGGTGGTGCTCTTCGGCGAGATGCTTCCCGTCGATCGCGTGCGGCTCCTCCAAGAACAACTCATGCAGGGCTTCGACGCCGTCTTCTCCATCGGCACCACCAGCGTCTTTCCGTACATCGCTGAACCCGTGCTCGACGCACGCCGGCGGGGTGCCCTCACGGTGGAGATCAACCCAGGGCAAAGCGAAGTTTCTCACGTCGTCGAGTACCGCCTTCGGGTCGGGGCGTCCGACGCCATGAGTGCCATCGTCGACGCCATGGCCCAAACCTGAGCACGCACACCATGGGGGAAGACTACCGATTCGGAGATGCGTATCGTGAGACCGTCGCCCTCTCAGACGGCCGACGCATTCGTCTACGCCCCATTCGACCGACCGACAAAGAGTTCTTGATCGAGGGCTTCGAGCAGCTCTCCGATGAAGCGAGATACGCCCGCTTCATGACCCACAAGACCTCCCTCACCGATCGCGAACTCAAATACCTCACCGAAGTCGACGGTGTGAATCACTTCGCCATGATCGCCATGCAGCCGAAAATGGTCACCCGACACCGAGCCGTCGGCACCGCTCGCTTCGTGCGACTGGCCGATTCCCCCGAAACCGCCGAGCCCGCCGTCACCATCGTCGATGCTTTTCATGGAAAAGGCCTAGGCGCCATCATGCTGACCCGGTTGTTGGAGGCTGCCTGGGAACGAGACATCCGCTGGTTCCGCTCCGAACTCCTCGCCGGCAACGTCGCCATGAAACGCCTCCTGGAATCCCTCACCGACGAAACCAAGTTCGCCCCCTCTGGCGACGGCTGCCTAGTCGCCACCTTCCCAGTCCCCGAACCCGACCGAACCCCCACCGAACCCAGTCTCCTGAAACGCACCGCGCTCTACCGAGTCCTAGCCCAAGTCGCCGGCGCCGACATTCG
>JBCCEK010000071.1:0-19061 GCA_039030295.1 Myxococcota bacterium
GGAGCGCGTGCCCGCGTCGCGCTGAGTGCGCTCACCGTGGCCGAACACTTCCGAGACGAGGAGGGCCAGGACGTGCTGCTCTTCGTCGACAACATTTTCCGATTCACCCAGGCTGGCTCTGAGGTGTCGGCGCTTCTGGGTCGCATCCCCTCGGCCGTTGGCTACCAGCCGACGCTCGCGACGGAGATGGGCGAGCTTCAGGAGCGCATCACGTCGACGACCAAGGGTTCGATCACGTCGGTTCAGGCGATTTATGTTCCGGCCGACGACCTCACCGACCCGGCACCTGCGACCACGTTCGCTCACTTGGATGCGACAACCGTGTTGTCGCGATCGATCGCGGAGCTCGGAATCTACCCGGCCGTCGACCCGCTCGACTCGACGTCGACGATGCTCGACCCGGGGATTCTCGGAGACCGGCACTACCAGGTCGCGCGTGGCGTCCAGGAGACACTCCAGAAGTACAAAGACCTCCAAGACATCATCGCGATTCTCGGCATGGACGAGCTCAGCGAAGACGATCGCATGGTCGTCGATCGTGCACGAAAGATTCAGCGGTTCCTTTCGCAGCCTTTCTTCGTCGCCGAACAGTTCACCGGGCTCAAAGGCGCCTACGTGACTCTCGAAGACAGCATTGCGGGCTTCGAGGAGATCCTCGAGGGCAAGCTCGACCACGTGCCTGAGCAGGACTTCTACCTCAAGGGCGGCATCGACGAAGTCAAGGAAGCGTACGCGAAGCGCTCGAAGGGCTAATCGTGGCCGACGCAGAGAAGCTCCAGCTCGATGTGGTGACGCCGACCGGTGCCGTTTTGTCGGCGAAGGTCGACTCGGTGCAAGCGCCCAGCGTCAACGGCGAGTTTGGTGTACTTCCGAACCACCTTCCACTCCTGGCCGCGCTGAAGTGCGGCCTGCTCGTTTGGGAAGTCGGCGGCGAAAAGAAGCTGGCGGCGATCGGGCCCGGGTTTGTCGAGGGAGGTCCCGACAAAGTCTTGTTGCTGACGGATTTGTTCGCGACCCCGGATCAGATTAGCCCAGACGACGTTCGCTCCGAGCTCGCAGAGGCCGAGGAAGCACTGAAGGGCTTCGACGAGCTCTACGAAGGCCCCGAGTTCAACGAGCTGCAACGCAACGTCGACTGGGCGCACGCACGGCTCGAGGCCTACGCGGCGTCTCGCGCGGTATAGCGCGCCCTCCGGCCCTTAAGTTGCGTCGGCCTGAGACCACTGCAGAAGGGCGGCGCGGGCCGCGGCTTGTTCGGCTTCGATCTTGGACCGCCCTTCACCGACGGCGACCTGATCTCCGTCGAGACCCAGCGCAACGACGAATTGGCGCGCGTGGTCGGGGCCATCGCTGCTGATCACCTCGTACTTCGGCGTACCGCCGAGGTGGCCTTGCGCCCACTCTTGTGCGCGACTCTTGAAGTCCCGATGGCCCGGGGCACTTCGGTGAAGCCAAGACTCGAACACGCGGCGGGTGACTTCGAACGCGGTCTCCACTCCACCATCGAGATAGACGGCGCCGAGGCATGCTTCGAGCGCGCTCGACAGGAGACGTGGCTTCTCTCGACCGCCTGATCGCTCCTCGCCCTTGCCGAGACGCATCGCCTGCCCGAGGCCAAGGCCGACCGCCACCTTGGCGAGCCCCTTCTCACTCACGAGGTCGGCCCGCCGTTGCGTGAGCTCGCCTTCGTCCGAAGAAGGGAAGTGCTCGATCAGCAGCGAGGCCACCACCAGTCCGACCACCGCGTCCCCGAGGAACTCGAGGCGCTCGTTGTCGGATGGAGCGAGATCGGGACGCTCGTTTCTAAACGACCTGTGAGTGAGTGCGTCGCGCAGCAACCCCTCATCGTTGAACTCGTACCCGAGGGACTCGCAGAACTCTTCGGCCGCTTCTCCGAGTTTGGGGGTGGTCCGTGGCATGACTTCGTACGGTACCAGCTCGTCGCACGACAAGTCACGCTGAGAGTCGGCGTGCTATATGGGGCGGGTGGATTTTCCACCAGAAGCCCTCGAGACGGAACGGCTCACGCTCCGACGCCCAACGCTCGACGATGCACAGGCGGCATTCGACACCTATACGAGCGACCCGACGATCTCGAAGTACCTCGCGTGGTCGGCACACACCTCGATCGCGCAGACGCGCGAGTTCTTTCAGCAGACCATCGACGCGTGGGATCTCCGGATGGGGCACCGAGCGTGGCTCATCGTCCGCAAGTCCGACGGCCTTCCCCTCGGAACCCTCGGAACGACCGTGTACTTTCACCGCGTCGAGGTGGGGTTCGCGCTCGGAAGCCGGTTCTGGGGTGATGGTTACATGCCGGAGGCACTCGCGCGCGTTTGCCAGGCTGCGTTCGATGACGAGCGAATCGCGCGTGTCCAAGCGCTCTGCGACGAGGAAAACCGGCGGTCCGCCCGCGTGATGGAGAAGGTGGGGATGGTGTACGAGGGGCGGCTTCGTCGGTACGGGAACCACCCGAACCGCTCAGACGTTCCACGGGACTGCTTCATGTACGCAATCGTCCGAAACGATTGATCGCGGGATCGAAGCGGCTACACTCGCCCGTCCGATGCGTTTGCTGACCACCGTCGACAACGAGGCTGAAGCGAAAGTGCTGGGTGACGCGCTGTACGCAGACGGGGTCCCGACGACGCTCAAGGAAACTCGGGACGGCGACTACGCGATTTGGGTTCAGGACGAGGATCGGATCGACCAGGCGCGGCTGTTCCTAGAGCGCTTCGACCCGCACGAACCTCAGTTCGAACAGATGGCGAAGCAAGCGCGCGCCGAACGACGTCAGCAGGCGAAAGCCGACGAGAAACTCCGCGCCCGAACGGAGAAGATCCGGCGGCAGATCGAAGCGCGTCAAAGCATGCGCATCGGCCCCGTCACGGGAGGACTCATGGCGATCAGCGTCATCGTGTTCTTGGTCACCGGCTTCGGCGACAATACCAACGCGGTCGGATGGCTCACGTTCACGCCGATCGAGTTGATCAACGGTCGCTACGCCTTCACGAGTGTCAACGCAATTTGGCAAGGGCAGCCCTGGCGCCTGGTGACGCCGATGTTCATTCACTTCGGGCTCTTGCACATCGGCTTCAACCTCTGGTGGCTCAAAGACCTTGGGACTGCGGTCGAGCGCGTATTCTCCTCACGCTACCTCATCGTGTTGGTTCTGGTGATCGCGATATTCTCCCACGTCTTGGAATACGCGATGTCGGGGCCGACCAAGTTCGGGGGCATGTCGGGGGTCGTCTACGGGCTGTTCGCGTTCATCTGGCTCCGAGGACGCTTCGACCCGAGCTTCCCCTACCGAATCCCCCAGACGCTCGTGACCTTCATGCTGATCTGGCTCGCCTTGGGGTTCACTGGATGGATCGGCCCGATCGCCAACTGGGTCCACCTCGGAGGGCTCCTCGTCGGCGCCGTGTGGGCGTTTGTGTCGTCTCGGTTCTCACGCTGAAGCCGCGCGTCATTCTCCGGTGAGCGCCGTCTATGAGGCGTCGCGATCGCCAAGGGACATCAGGGATTGCAGGGCCTCACGCCCCTCGGTTTCGAGCACGCGTTCGTTGTGGGCCAGGACGGCGGCGGCGGTGGTCTTTCGAGGACAACCCGCCTCGAGATCTTGAAGCGTCAGCGAGAAGATATCGGCGTAGTGGCTCGGATCTTGTGCGCGTACTTCTTCGAGCCGTGTGCGACGGACGAGTTGAATGGTCGGGTTTGGCGACTGGCGGAAGAACCGAACCACGCCCGCACCGGGTTCGGCGCCTGGATGAAACGCCGCCGAGTAGAACGTATCGCCGGCGTTGACGGCCAAATCGCGACCCCATTGGGCAAGCGGCTCGAAGCCATCCGAAAAGTTCGGTGCGATGACGAAGGCGACGTCGACCGCGGCGTCGTTCACCCAACGTGCAACGACGTCGTGGACCGCGGCTCGTTCGGTCTCGAGCTCGAGTACGACGTGGGTCCGAAGGCGGCCGGCCTCGCGGGTTTGTTTCGCCCAAGGGCAGATCCCGAAACGCTCGATCACGTCTCGCTGATACTTTTCCTGGAGCCGAACCGCCTCGGCGATGACCCGCTGGCGTTCCTCGTCGTGCGCGATCAAGCCGCCTCTCGTGCCCCCCGTTGGGCGAGATACTCTTGAAGGTGCGGCACGATCGGAAGCTCGAGTGCCTGCTCCGGTGGATGAAACTCGGCCTCGATGACTTCGCGTGCATCGACGCGCACCTTGGGCGCGGTGTCGACTTCAAGCTCGTAGATGTCGAGCGTGTCCATCCGGTGCTCGAAGAGGTGCGTCCCGTGATAGGCGTGGACGAGCCGTTTGGGTTGCACGTTGATCCCAACCTCTTCGCGAAGCTCACGTGCCGCCGCCGTGCGGCGGTCTTCGCGCGGCCGGATGTAACCGCCGGGCAATGTCATCTGACGGCGGTACGAGTTCTTGACGAGCAAGACGCGCCCTTCGTGCCACACCGCGACCAACGCACCGGTGGTTTCCGGCTTCCGAATGAGCCAAATCAGGCGCAGCCCCCAATGCGCAACCCGATACACCGCCCGTATCAAGGCGTTGATCATACTGGCAGCTTACCAAAAACCGGGCGGATGGAGAAATCGAGTGGCTCGCGCACTTTTCGCGCAGTGTCTAGGGCGCGGTCAGAGGGTCGCGCCGGCACGCGCCCAGCGACCGCGCCTGTAGGCCAGGATACCCAGACACATGCGGACCACGAATGACACCGGGAGAGCCACCCAGATCCCGAACGCCCCCCAACCGGCTACGAAACCGAGGAACCAACTCAGGGGAACCTGAACGAGGACACCGACGATGTTGATCCCTAGGCTTGTGTTGGTGGCGCCGGCACCGCGCAGCATCCCGATCAACGCGATGTGCACGCCGACCACGGGCATTCCCCAACCAAGGACCCTCATCCAGAGAATCGAGTAGTCGCCGAGCTCCGTGCCGGGGCTGACGTCAAAGATACCGATGATCGGGCCCGCGCCGACGATGATCGAGACGCCGATCACGCTCATGATGACCGTGGATAGAATCACGCCGGAGCGAACGATCTGACGGGCCTGGGGGACGTCGTTCGCTCCGAGCGCATTGCCGACCATGGCCCCTGTGGCTTGCGACACGCCGAGGCCAGGCACGAACGCGAGCGACTGAATGCGAAGGCCGATCCCATGTGCCGCGACGGCCACCTGCGCCACGCGGGCCAGCATGCCGACGATCGAGAGAAACGCGACGTTGAGAATCACCATGTCGAGTGCAGCGGGCGCCCCGACCCGAAACAAATCGCGCGCCAGGGGCCGGTCGATCCGCGCAAGCCTCAGGTGCGCGCGCATTCCTGGAATCGCGTCTCTACGAAGGATCTGCACCATGATGACGACGGCCACCGCCTGCGAAACCACAGTGCCCCAGGCGGCTCCTTCGACACCGAGCGCGGGAAATCCGAGGCGTCCAAGAATCAAACCGTAGTTGAGGACGATGTTGAGGAGGTTGCTCACGATCGAGACGATGAACGGGAGCATGGTGTTCCCCACGGCCCGGAGCGCCGCCGCAAAAAGCATGTTGAGGTAGTAGAAGACCGTGAAGGTGAGCAGAGGCCGGAGATACGACATGCCGAGCTCGCCCACGTCGGGCGCCGCGCCGAGCCAGGCCATCGCCTGCGTCGCCCCGAGGTTGCCGACGAGCGCCACGAGCGCCGACACGAAGTACGTGAGCAGGATGCTCTGGTGCAGCACGTGGTTGATTCGATGGGTTTCGCCCGCTCCGTGTGCGCGGGCGACGAACGCCACCGTGCCAACGGTCAGGCCGAGCATCGCGACCATCAGGAGAAACACCAACTGGCTTGCGAACCCGAGCGCCATGAGTGCGTCCTCGGCGTTGACCAGGCGCCCGCACATCGCGGTGTCGACCGCGAGGGTGATCACGCTAAGCACATTCAGGCCGACGATCGGCATGGCCAGATCGAAGAGGCGTCGGAAAATGGTGCGGTCGACGCCTGAAGATAGATCGGGCTGCGCCTTCATTGCGGCGCTGGAGGGTGTATCGCCGCGGATGGACACGCCAGTGCTTTTCGAATGCGTGCGTCTCGTGCGAGGCATCCGGTGGTAGGCTGAGGTCGATGGCCGGCGAGCCCAGGCAGTTTGGATCCTATCGCCTGCTGCGGCGTCTTGGCGTCGGTGGGATGGCTGAAACGTTCGAGGCCGTTCGGATCGGCACAGGTGGGTTCGAGCAGCGGGTATGCCTGAAGCGGGTGCTCCCTGCTTACGGTGAAGACCCGGAGTTCACCGCGCGGTTTCGGCGCGAGGCGCAACTTGCAGCCGGGCTGCGCCACAGCAACATCGTGGGCGTCACCGACTTTGGTGAGGTGGGCCAAGTGAGCTATCTCGCGCTCGAGCTGGTGGATGGTGTCGACCTGCGGTCGCTATTGAAGTCGATCCCGGAACACAGGCTCGACCCCGACATGGTCGCTTGGATCGGGCTCGACCTCGCGTATGCGCTCGAGCATGCACACGGCAGTGTCGTTCATCGCGACGTTTCGCCGTCAAATGTCCTGATCAGCCGAACCGGGGACGCGAAGCTCGCCGACTTCGGGATCGCCAAGGCAATCGAGGGTGCGGTGATGACCGAGGGCCGAAGTGTCCAGGGCAAAGTTCCGTACATGTCCCCGGAGCGGATTCGCGGTCGACCCGTCGACGCGCGGTCCGATCTTTTTTCGCTCGGCGTGGTGTTGTTTGAGGCCGCCGCAGGGGTGCGACCGTTTCAAGGGGCGCACGACGTCGTTACGATGCAACAGGTGGTCGACGACCAACGCGCCGACCTCCGGGAAGTCGCGCCAGATCTGCCCGATGCGTTGTGTGAGTGCATCGAGGGGCTTCTCGAAACAGACCCTGCCAAACGAACCCAAACCGCATCGGCGTTGGTGGAGGCCTTGTCGGTCTTCGAGCCCCAAGCGAGCGCACGGCGGCGACTCGCTTCCATGGTCGAGACGCAGCGCGGCGGGCCAGAGACCCGCATGCATGTTCGCGCGCGGCGAGACGAACGCGATACGGAGATGAGCCCGGCGCACGAGCTTCCAACTGGGGTTGTCGGAGCCGGCGCGCAGCAAGAGGGGCGGGAGAGCCTTGGAGGCAGTCGGCACCGAACGACCTCTCGCTGGCTGCTCGGTGCGCTGTTCTTGCTGGCCATCGCGGTGGGTGCATCGGCGCTTCGCGCGCCTTCGGGGGATGTGGACGAAACCACGATCGAGGCGTCGACCAAGGGTTCGGAGCTTGGCGAAGGGAACCGTGCACCCGTTCCGAAGTCACCGGCTGCCCCACCAGGCGAGCGCGACGATGCGGCGGTCAGCAGCGACGCGGGGGCCGAGGCATCGGGCCGCAAGGTCGAGGCCGAGGCATTGGCCGGCAACGTCGAGGCCGAGGGATCGAGCCCAGAGGTCGAGAAGGAGGCCGCGCCGAGGGAGGCCGCCCCGAAACGCCCGCGACCCGCTTCGCCGGCCGCCCGCTCGGGACCGGGCTGGGTTCAAGTCGTCGTGCAGCCCTGGGGCAACGTGTGGATCGACGGCGTGTGGATGGGACGAGCCCCGGTGACCGCGAAGGTCACCGAGGGGCGCCACGTCGTCGAGGTAGGGCGCGAACGTCCCTCCAAGAAGCGGGTCGTGCGAGTTCAGTCGGGGGCCCGAAAGAAACTCGAACTCGAGCTGGGCGACCTGCTGAGCGACTAGCTTGGGGGGCGCTTCCGCGGGTTTTCGCCGTGCGGGTTGTAGGTGCTGAGAATCAGTCTGGTTTTGGAGGGGTGGAGTGACCCTACTCGACGATGATGGCGCCGCAGGGGAACTCGGCGGTGAAGGTGGCGGCTTCGGCTTTGAAGGTCTCGCACGCGTCGCCCAGGAGTTCCATCACGTTGTTCGCGCTGGGCTTGACCTGCCAGTCCTCGGGGCATGAAAGCGCCACTCCGTTGAGTCGCACGTCGCCCTCGTCGCAAGCCTTCTCGGTGTCGTCGAAGGGTTTGTCGATCTCGATGTCGCAGGAGACGCTGTCCGAGATGATCTCTCGGAACGCGTCTTCGAGGTTCTGCGGGTTGTCGCCGACCCAGAAGGTCGCGTCCCCACCGGAGCCGTCCGCCGCCAGCCCAACGCCGACGTTGGCAACTTCCTGAACATGATTCTCGACGCTCTGGTTGGACAAGGGCCCGACCCACAGGAAGAAGAGATCAATCCCGGCGTCGTGTGACCGTCCAGCCGCGGCGACGGCCTCGTCGCGGGCGTCGTCCGGCGTGGGGGACTGGGAACAACCCGGGTGCCCGCCATCCGGACACTCGCAGGAGTCCGGCAACCCATCGGTCGCGAGGACGATGATCGTGGGCCCCTCGTTCGGTGGGGGTGCGCTCTGGATCTCGCTGACCAGCGCATCGATGCTATCGCCGGTCGGGGTGTCGTTCCCGTCTGCGGTCGGGTACGACATCGGGTACTGCGCACTGTCGATGGTCGACGAGTTCGACAACGCAAAGTCGATCTGCGTCGGAAGCTTGGGGCACTCGCGTGCCGGACTCTGGGGGTAGTTGAACCCGTCGTCCGAGGTGTACGTGGTCAGACCAAAGCGAACGATCGAGTCGAGCTCCGACACGACGGTAGTGATCGCGTCGCGGGCCACTTCCCAACGGTTCGGTTCACCGGGCTCCGGCGAGCCACCGGACAGTTCCTCGTCCATCGAACCGCTCTGGTCGACCAAGAACATGACGTTCGGGATGCTGCGCGTCGGAGTGACTTCCACCGACTGGCAGTTGGTGCCACCGGCATTGCCTGTGCCGCCCGTGCCCGCGAAGATCGGGATACACCGGCCGCGTACGTTGCACTCCATGTCGCCCGGGCACGGGACTTCTTCCGTGCATTGGAACGTGCAGTCGCCGTCGCAGTAGGCGCCGAGGGCGCAGTCCGAGTCGCTGTTGCAGGCGTCGCCGCAGCTCGGCGGCGGTACCTGAACCTCGTCGCAGTTGAGGCGAGGTGTCCCACCCGCGCCGCCGCCGGCGCCTCCAGCGCCAAGTGGATTGCCTGAGCCACTACAGGCGCTCAGACCAAAGGCGCCCAACGCCACGAACAGGATCGAAAGCCAACGATGCATCACGAACTCCCCAGAGAATTTAAAAAGCCAACTATGTCGACATTCTACATCTACTCTGTAAGGCGCGCAAACCGTGCCGCGGTCGTTTTCTGACGAATTGGTCATTGGTTTCAAGTGTTTAGAAGATCACAATCCCGTACAGACGGCCCCATGGTCGCGCACGCCTACTGAATCGCGAAAAAAAGCACGGGGCGAGGGCGGCATGCGGGGAAGTGGGTGAGGCGATCTCCCGGCCCTGGGGCTTTTTTCAATGAGGAAAGCGCTCCGAAACCTTCCTGAAACAATCAGCGGACAGAGATCCGGACGATGAGCCCCTTTCGACGTGGGTTTCCGCAGAACTTGCGGTGGGCTCGTGATAGAAACGCCGTTTGTCGTTCGCAGGCACCGGCGAACCCAACGCATTTTGTAGGAGTGAACGATGAGCATCATCAAGGCTGAGTACATCTGGATCGACGGCACGGAGCCGACGCCGCTTCTTCGCTCGAAGACGAAGATGGTTGAAGCGGGCATCCTGGACAAAGTTCTAGGTGCGATCGCGGGCGTGGCGGAGCTTCCCAAGTGGGGCTTCGACGGCTCGAGCACCGAGCAGGCCACTGGCGACAACTCCGACTGTCAGCTCTACCCAGTGTTCGCCACGCGCGACCCGCTTCGCGGCGGCGACAACCTCTTGGTGCTTTGCGAGGTCTACAACGCCGACGGCACTCCCCACCCCACGAACACGCGACGAGCGGTCGTCGAAGAGGGTGAGAAGAAGAAGGACTTGAACGCCTGGTACGGGTTCGAGCAGGAATACACGATGATGAAGGAAGGGTACCCGTACGGGTTCCCGGAGAACGGCTACCCCGGACCCCAAGGCCCCTACTACTGCGGCGTCGGTGCCGAGTACATCTACGGGCGCGAGATCGTCGAAGACCACATGACGGCCTGCATCGAAGCTGGCCTCAAGATCTCGGGCATCAACGCCGAGGTCATGCCGGGGCAGTGGGAGTTCCAGATCGGTCCGGCGGGTCCCGTCGAGAGCGGCGACCACATGTACATGGCGCGTTACCTCCTCGGACGTATCGCCGAAACGTACGGCGTGGACATCTCCTACGAGGCCAAGCCCGCCAAGGGTGACTGGAACGGCGCCGGCTGCCATACCAACTTCAGCACCGCCCCGATGCGTGCAGATGGCGGCATGGACTTGATCACCGCGTACTGCGAGAAGCTTGGTCAGCCGGAGCGAGTGGCGCTGCACCTCGACAACTACGGTGCCGGCCTCAAGGACCGCCTGACGGGCGCGCACGAGACGGCGTCCTGGCAGGAGTTCAAGTACGGCGTGTCAGACCGCGGCGCGTCGATTCGAATCCCGATGGCCACGGCCCACGCCGGCAAGGGCTACCTCGAGGACCGTCGCCCCTGCGCGAACATCGACCCGTACACGGTCGCACGGCTTCTCCTCGAAGTCGCCTGAGCCTGACGAGGCCCGGACAAAGACGCCGCGCTCGGTTTGAGCGCGGCGTTTTTCGTGGCTGATCGTTCGGTACTGGCCGCTACTGGCCCGCGCGCTTGTAGACGAGTGTGTAGAGCACCTTGTCGGACAGCTGAGGGCTCGTTTCGCGAACGTGCATCAAGAGCTCGCCATTCGAGCCGAACCGAAAAATGTTCTCGCGGCGACCGTGGGCGGCGACGATGTCTTGAATCAACGCGGCGTGCTGGAGCGAGAAAGACGCGGTGGCCTTGTCCCCAGCGGGCGTCACGACCTCGGCCGTGCCTCCGTCGAGGGGCGCCGTCACCACGTAGTTGTCCATGCCGATGGTGACCTTCTTGCCGACGCTCGAGATCTTGAGTCGCACGACGGCCTTGTTCACGTTCTCGAGCCGCTTGCGCGCGACTTTCTTCTTGAGACTGCCCATGCCAGCCGTAGCTTGGTCGATGGCGGTGTGGATCTTTGCAAGGCTGTCTGCTTGGTTGCCGACGAGGGTGTAGCTCCCGGCGAGCTTTCTGAGCTCCGGGGGTTCGCCGTCGATGGTCGCGGGCGCAGTAGTGGTGGGCTTGGCGTCCGAGCCGGTCGCCGGACTCTCGCTCGAGCCTGTCTGAGCCTCGTCCGAACCGCTTTCCTGCGATGCTGCCGTGCCGACGGCGAGTAGGAGCGTGAGGAGGGCAAGCGTCGTGATCTTCATCCTGGTTCCCCTTTGCCGGGTTCGTAACATGCTCCTCGTGGCCACGGAAGGGTCGGATCACCAAGTGAGGGTGCGTGGTGTTTCCTTCTTGCGGCTTTCGAGGAAATCGACGATGCGCTCGAGCTCCTCATGGGTGAGGTTCCCCGCGAAGCCGGGCATGTTGGTCCCGCCGTTGTGAATCCGAACGACCAGTTGGTCACGCGACAGTAGATCCCCGATGTCCGAGAGGTCTGGACCGCGATGCCCGCCATAGCCTTCGACCTGGTGGCAGTACAGGCACCCCTTCTCGTAGAAGTAGACCGCGCCTTCGGCGACAGGCCCTTCGGTGACGCCGACGACTTCGGGAGGCAACGGCTTGGCCTCGAAGTCCGGCGACCACGGGGCTTGCACACCGGCGATCCACATCGACCCGACGAAGACGACGATGAGCGCGAGAATGGCCACGGCCCACGGCCTCCGGGTCCAGTGACGCTCGCCCTTGTTGTAGAAGAGCGGCAGGACGAAGAGCCCGCCAAGCACCACGATGGGCACGGCGACCATCACGACACTCTCGACCGCCGGAGGGAGCAACGCGAGCACGGCGAAGTACCAAAGGAGGTACCAGTCGGGGCGTGGGTATGCGTCGATGATTGCGGGGTCGGGCGGGGGCTCGAGAACCGGGGGCCCGAAGACATAGCCACAGATCGCAATGCCCAACAGGACGAGGAAGCCAAACGTCATGTCGCGCCAGGCTGCATTGGGCCAGAAGGGAACGCCGTCCTTCTTGAGACGCGACTCGTATGCCTCGACGTACGTCTCGGGGTCGACCGGCTCTCCCGCCTTCGGCATCTCGCTGATGCCGTGGCGCAACACCAGTGAGAGGTGAATCACGACGAAGCCGATGATGAGACCTGGAAGCAAGAAGACGTGAATCACGAAGAACCGACTGAGGGTCGCGCCTCCAAATGTGTCCCCGCCGACGACGAAGCGTGCGAGCTCTTCACCGACGAATGGGACTCGCGCCACCTGCTGGGCACCGACCACCACCGACCAAATCGCGTTGTTGTCCCAACGAAGAAGCTGGCCCGTGAACCCCATGCCGACCGTGAAGATCAGAAGCAGGACGCCTGTCATCCAGTTCATCTCGCGGGGGTACTTGTACGTGCCGTGCAAGAAGACTTGGGCGAGGTGAATCCCGGCGAGGAGAATCATCGCGGATGCGCCGTAGTAGTGCATCCCGCGGAGCCAACTGCCGAACAAGGCGTGGTCGGTGATGTAGACCAAGCTGTCGTAGGCTTCGCCGGACGACGGCACATACGAGAACGCGAGGCCGATGCCGGTGAGGATCTGCGCGGCAAAGGCGGCAAGTGTCGCGGAGCCGAAGACGTACCACCAAGTCGCGTTGCGCGGAACGATATGCTCGAGCGCGGGCTTGAGCATCTCGCTGAAGCCACCGCGATCGTCGATCCACTGCCACATCGCCTTCAGTCGCCGCATGGGTGCCCTCAGGTTTCGCTCTCGGGATCGGGGTAGACGGTGAACGGAATGGGGCTCGTGCGGATCTGGACGAGCCCGTTGTGGACCCTCACGGGGTATCGCGGCAGAGGTCTTGGCGGTGGGCCGCCGGCGACGGTGCCATCGTTGTAGTAGACGCCCCCGTGGCACGGGCACATGAAGAGGTCGGCCGAATCGATCCAGCGGACGGGACAACCGAGGTGCGTGCAGTTGACGGTGAACGCCGTGAAGGCTTCTTGGTTGTCACGCCGTAGCCAAGCGGCGGTGTTGGCCGTGACCCCGGCCCAGGGCAGTGGCGAGGGATCCTCGTACTGGACCTTCACGGTTTTCCCGACTTCAAAGTCGTGAATCGCGCCGACGTCTCGCCACACCTCTTTGACTCGCTTGGTAAAGGGACCGATGACGAACCCGACGACGGGGATCCCGAGGATCGCTCCGCTCAACGCGCCAAGGGCGAGCGACAGGCGTGCAAGCATTCGGCGCCGGGACGGATCGTTCTCGCGGTCGTCTTCGTTGTCAGTCATCTCGACTCCTAATGTCCTTGCGGATGTCCAAGAGCCATCCGCGGAGCGAAAACCCCATCATGAGCAACCCGGTGGCCACGAAGACGTAAGAGACCACGTACTCGTAGGCCGGGGAAATGACGAAGAAGACGATCCCGAGCGCAAGGCCGGCAGGCCAGAACCCAGGGCTCGGAAGATGCTCGGGACCTGGCTTGGTCCAGCCCGTTCGATCGGTTGGGTCATCGGACGCCATGGCTCCCCCTTCCCTGCACGACATCGAGATTGCTTTCCGAAAGCCACCGTCGTGCGATGACCAGAATCCCGGCGAGGTACACCATGCAAGCGGGGACCCACATCATGAGGCCGCCGAGCTGTTGGTCGCTCGCGTGGGTCAGTCCCCACCCATGGTGGAGCAGCGGCATGATCCCGAGGGTGTCGACGGGGTGCATGTACACCGGGCACGCCGACACCGGGGCGAATGTCAGCAGCACGCCGAGCAGGGTACAGGCGAGGCAGCCGGTGAAGAGATAGACGATCGAACCCGGCGCGGAGAGGCGCTCGGAACGCACCGGGTGCACGACAGGCCAGTAGAACGCGACGCCGGCGGCCAACAGCGTCGCGCACTGGGCGACGTAGGCCGGGGTCGAAGTGACCGAGGCGCTGCAAAGGGTCGGGATGTGCCAAAGCCACATGATCCCGAGACCGAGCATCCACGACATCGGCGCGCGGCCAAACGTATCTTGCGCGAAACGAACGGACGGGCGCGTGAGCGCCGCCTCAACGCGCGCGGGCGGAAGGGCCGCGATCAAGAGTGGCGGAACCAGCAGAAGCAACAAGAGGTGCTGAACGATGTGCGCGCTGAAGAGATAGCCGTCGGCCAACACCGCGACCGGTGAAACCGTGGCGATGAGGAAGAGCGCGACAGCCGCCAGCATGGCACCCATTCGCCTTCCCATGCGAAACCCGAACGCCCACACGTAGAGCGCCATCGCTGCGATCGCCACGAACCATGCCGGCGAACCGAATCGCCACAGCTCGGCTAGGGCTTGCGAGGTGGTCATAGGATCCTCCCGAGATAGATGATCGAGAACACGAAAACCCAGACGACGTCGACGAAGTGCCAGTAGTACCCGGTCGCTTTGACGATCGTCTCTTCGTTCTTGCCGAGCCCGCCGTTTCGGCGAAGGAGCGTGACGGCCAAGAGCGCCAGCAACCCGGCGAAGACGTGAAAGCCATGAAAGCCGGTTGTCGTGAAGAACGTCGCGGCGAAGATCGACCCCTCCGGGGTGAAGTGGGCCGTGATCAGGTCGTAGTACTCCCAAGCCTGCCCCGCCAGAAAGACGAGGCCGAGGGCCATGGTGATGCCGAGCCAGGTGGTGGCGCCACCGCCGTTGCCTCGGCGAAGGTGGCGCTCTGCCACGAAGAGGGTGGCGCTGCTCGCGAACAACGCCACGCTGAACATGCCGGTGCGTCGGATGTCGAGCGGGCCTGGGCCAGAGCCGAACTCGAAGAAGTTGTAAATGACGAACGCCACCAAGAGCATCAAGAAGAACATCGACTCGGACGCGATGAACGCGACCACCGAGACGATGGCAGCCTGGGGCCGTTTGGGGGCGTCGTCGGGCGGGAGCGGGACATCGCGGACCACCTCGGGGTGCGCCAAATCGAACATCGGGCGCCTGCTCCGAACCGGAGGCACGAGCTCGAAGTTGTGCTCAGGGGGTGGCGAGGTGGCGGCCCACTCGAGCGTCCACGCGTTCCAGGGGTTGTCCCCGGCAACCTCGCCGCGCTTCAAGCTGATAGCGATGTTGTAGAGCATGACGAGCACCGATACCGCGATCACGACTGTGCCCACCGTCGAGGCCATGTTGAGTGCTTCGTAACCCGGCAGGTCGGGGTACGTGAAGACCCGGCGGGGCATCCCCATGAACCCGAGGAAGTGCATCCCCAAGAACGTCAGGTTGAAGCCGATCAGCATCAGCCAGAACTGCCACTTGCCGAGGCGTTCACTGAGCATGCGACCGGTGATCTTCGGGAACCAGTAGTAGAGGCCCGCCGCCATGCCGAAGACGAAGCCGCCAAACAGCACGAAGTGAAAGTGGGCGACGACGTAGTAGCTGTCGGTCACCTGCCAGTCGATCGGCGCCGAGGCGAGCGTCACCCCGCTGAGACCCCCGATGACGAACTCGATCAGAAAACCGATGCAGAAGAGCATGGCGGTGGTGAACTGAATTCGGCCCCCTACCATCGTGGCCGACCAGTTGAACACTTTGACGCCGGTCGGGACGGCGATGAGCAAGCTTGCCGCGGTGAAGAAGAGATCGGGGCCTCGGCCCATCCCGACGGCGAACATGTGGTGGGCCCACACGCTGAGGCTCAAGATGCCGATCGCGACTGTCGATGCCGCCACGAAGGAGTAGCCGAAGATCGGTTTCCGCGAGAAGACGGGGATAATCTCGGAGATCATGCCGAAGACCGGAAGAATGAGAACGTAGACCTCGGGATGCCCAAACACCCAGAAGAAGTGCTGCCACACGACGGCGCTCCCGCCGCGGTCGGGGAGAAAGAACGCGGCGTCGAGGTGTCGGTCGACCAACAGCATGACGATCGCCGAGTTCAGGGCCGGGATCGCGAGGACGATCAGGATCGACGTCACGAAGATCATCCAGATGAAGAGCGGCATGCGCGAGACCTTCATCCCAGGGGCTCGCAGGGTGACCACCGTGACGATGATGTTGATCGCACTTCCGACCGAACCGATGCCGAGGGCCAAGAGCGAGAGCAGCCAGTAGTCGACGCCCTCGTTGAGGTTGAAGGGAAGCTCGGTCAGAGGGGCGTACGAGAACCACCCGGCGTTGGGCGCGCCGCCGGCCAGGAAGCTCCAGTGAAGCATCAGCCCGCCGAAAGGCACGAGCCAAAAACTAAACGCGTTGAGTCGCGGGAAGGCCACGTCACGCGCGCCGATCATCAGCGGCACCAAGTAGTTCCCGAAGCCGGCGATCAGGGGCATGCCTACGAGGAACACCATGGTGGTGCCGTGCATGGTGAACAGTTGGTTGTAGAGCTCGGGAGCGATGAAGTCGTTCTCGGGAACCGCGAGCTGAATCCGCATCAGCAAGGCCTCGATGCCTGCGATGGCGAAGAACACGACCGACGTGATCAGATACATGATGCCGACCCGTTTGTGGTCGACGGTGGTCACCCAGGACACGAACCCGGTGGGCGCGGCTTCAACTTCGGGTTCGAGCGTGGCTTCGAGGCTCATTTCAACCCGTGGAGGTAGGCCGCCAGCGCGTCCGCATCTGTGGCGGACAGCTGGAAGTTCGGCATGTGACAGCCTTCCTTGATCGCCTGCGGGTTCTTCATCCACAGCGCGAGGTTGGCCTCGTTGTTGACCATGACGCCGGACCCGATGCGTTGACGGCTCGCGAGGTGGGTGAGATCGGGGCCGACTTGCTTGGGCAGGCCGTCCGCGGGGACCCCATCGAGCGCATGGCACGTGCTGCAGGTTTCGCGCTCATACACGGCGAGGCCGGCCAGAGCAGCAGAAGACGAAGGCGGCTCGGCGGGAAGGGCTTGGGCCGCCAACCATGCGTCGAAGTCGTCGGCCGTGTGAACGATGACGTCGAAACGCATCCACGCATGCTGCACGCCGCAAAACTCGGCGCACACTCCCTCGTAGAGGCCTGTCTCCTGCGCTTCGAAGACCACGTGGTGCTCGCGGCCCGGAACGACGTCGATCTTGCGTGCGAGCTGGGGCACCCAGAAGTCGTGGATGACGTCACCGGACTCGAGCTGGACGTGCACTTTGGTGTTGACCGGGACGTGAACCTCGTTGGCGCTCATGACGCCCTTACCGGGGTACTCGACTTCCCACCACCACTGGTGGCCGCGGACCACGACGTCGGGGGCGCCCTCGGGCGTAGGGTCGGAGTCGCGCGCGGCCCCGACCGACAACACGAAGATCGCGATGACGATCCCGAGCGGAATGGCGGTCCAGATCGCCTCGAGCATGGGATGATCGTTGTCGACGGCGTCGGGTGCCTCTTGGCCACGGGCGCGCTCGCGCATCGCGCGCACGATCGCGTAGGTGATGATCGCGACGACCACGACCAAGATGGCCGCGCAGATCCACATGACAAGGATGAACAGGTCCGAGATCGCGCTCGCTTGTGGGCTGACTGGATCGAACATGCCGGCACCGCGAACCGCGGGGACCTAAGCTTACCCGCAGTCAGACAGCACACCTACCACGCCCGGGCGTGGCGGGGCAACGGCAAGCCACGGGGCTTGTCTAGGTCGCTTCCCGTTCGCGCGCTTCGTCTTGGGGCTTGCCGGCCCGAGCCAAAGCACGTTCGAGCAGCGCCGTGTAGATCGGTCGCGTGCCGAGACCGTGTGCGGTGATCGTCGCAGCCATGCAGGTCAGCATCAGCGGGAGGATCTGCGTGAAGTTGCCCGTCATCTCCGCAGTCAGAATGATCCCCGTGAGCGGCGCGCGAACGACCGCGGCGAAGAACGCGCCCATGCCGGCCACCGCGAAGTGCGCGGGGACCAGCGAGCCGCCGATCCCGAGGTCGTGGACAACCTGGCCGTACGCCACCCCGGCGATAGTGCCAATCGCGAGCATGGGTGCGAAGAGGCCGCCGGGTGCCCCGGTCGAATAGCTGGCAACGGTGGCCATGAAACGGACGGCGAAGACCAGGCCGAGTACCTTCATCGGGGTGCGTACGGTGAGAAACCCCTCGAGAACATCCTCGCCGCCGCCGACGAACCGAATGTCGGCAGCGCCCAACCACCCGATCGAAAGCCCCACGAGAGCGACGGCGGCGATGAACGGCCAGGTTCGAAGGGATCGAAACCAGTCGACACCTCGAAGCAACACACGCTCGAAGACGAAACCGAGAAACCCGAACAAGACGCCAAAGACGACAAAGAGCCAGAGGGTGCCTCGCTCGGGCATCGCGAGGATCGGCATGGCGATCTCGTTGACGTCGCCAGTCAGGAGACGGGTGACCACGTCCGAGACGGCACATGCGAGGACGACGGCCTGGACAGAGAGCACGTTGTAGTGAAACTGCGGTCGCATCTCCTCGATCATGAAGAGGATGCCGGCGAACGGGGCGTTGAATGCGGCCGTAAGCCCGGCCGCGGCACCGGACGCGACGAGGCCATGCATCAAGGTCTTGGGGAGCCTGAGAATCCGTACGCACCCCTGCCCTATCGCCGCCCCGATCTGGATCGACGGCCCCTCGCGTCCCATCAGGAGCCCGGATCCGAGCGAGAGGCAACCGCCGATGAACTTGATCGGGATCACCCGTGCCCAGCGCATGGGCAAGGCGCCATCGAGGAGACCCTCGACGACCTGAACCCCACTGCCGCCGGCTTCGGGCGCCCAGCGACGAACGAGCCCGACCGAGATCAAGAGGCACAGTGCGATCGCGACGGGGATGATCCCCCAGATGACCAGCGGGTCGTCCGACCGCCACAAGGTATTGCGGAACACCTCGGCCCAATCGAGAACCTTGTGGAAGAGGGACGCGAGCGTCCCGGTAAGCGCGCCGACGACCGTGGCGGTCAGCAAGAGCGGCGCACCCTTCCGCTGGGCCTCGAGGATTCGGCTCGCCATGCGGGTGGACTGGGCGGCGCCGGTGGTGATCGCGGACGTGGCCTCAGCGATTGGAAACGGTAGCTTCATCGGCGGGCGGGTCGCGGGGACCCTCGCCGCCCCGCACACGCCCGGTTCTATCGGTGCCGCCGGGGATCGTCAACGGTGGATCGACGCGCC
>JBCCEK010000072.1:0-19035 GCA_039030295.1 Myxococcota bacterium
AGCACCAAGCGTCGTGCGAATCGCACGGCGTGAGGACGTGGCCCGCTCTGCTTCGAGGTGTTACGTCCTCCGATGCCCATTCTCGTCGCCGAGAACCTGACCAAGAGCTATGGGGACGTCGCATTGCTCGATGGAGTCGACGTTTCGATTCATGAAGGAGAACGCGTTGGGCTCGTGGGGTCGAACGGCGCGGGGAAGTCGACGCTCGCGCGGGTGCTGGCCGGGATCGAGGAGTTGGACGGGGGCCGGGTGGCGCAACGGCGCGACGCGACCGTCCGCTACCTTCGGCAAGAACCGGAACTGGCGCTGGATCGCAGCGTTCGAGACGTGGTGGCGGACGGTCTTGGGGCTTGGGCGGAGGCGTATCGGCAACACGAGGAGCTGAGCCGTCGGATCGCGGCGGAAGAGGCGGGGTGGGAGGCGCTACTCGAAGCGCAGGCCACGAGCGCGCAAGAAGTCGAGCGACTCGGCGGCTGGGAACGAAGCCACCGAGTTGACGTGCTTCTCGAGAGATTAGGGATGCGACACACCTCGCGGCCGGTCGGAGAGCTCAGTGGCGGTGAGCGACGGCGCGTGGCGTTGGCGAAGCTGTTGGTCGAAGAGCCGACGTTGGCGATCCTCGATGAGCCGACGAACCATCTCGATGCCGACACAATCGAGTGGCTCGAGAGCTACCTCACGGAGGAGTACAAGGGCGCTCTTCTGCTAATCACGCACGACCGCTACGTCCTCGACAGGGTGGCGACGCGGACGCTTGAAATCGAAGGCGGCACCGTGCACAGCTACGCGGGGGGCTGGCAGGCGTATCTGACCGCCAAGGCAGAACGTCTGGCCCACGCGGCTCGTGCCGAATCGAACCGCCAGAACCTTCTGCGCACCGAGCTCGAATGGCTTCGACGTTCCCCGAAAGCGCGGACGTCAAAATCGAAGGCTCGCGTCGACCGCGCCGTCGCGTTGCGAGCTGCCGAACGCCCGCGTGCCGAGCGGTCGGCTCAGTTTGAACTGCAAGCGGAGCGTCTTGGTGGGACCGTCCTCGAGACCCACGAACTCAGCCTCGAGCTCGGCGGGCACTCGCTGGTTCGTTCGTTGGACTTCGTCCTTCAACGGGGCGAGCGAGTCGGGATCGTCGGTCCCAACGGGGCCGGGAAGACAACCTTGCTCCGGGGCGTCCTCGGGACCCTTGAACCCTCCGGTGGGCGGGTCACCGTCGGCAAGAACACGACATTCGCCTACTTCGATCAAGGTCGCACCGGGCTCGACGACGCCGAATCGCTTCAGCACAACGTCGCCGGAGAACGTTCGCACGTCGACTTTCGCGGGAGATCGGTGGACGTTCGCAGCTACCTGAAACGGTTCTTGTTCGAGCCCCATCGCGCGCGCGACAAGGTGTCGGCATTGTCGGGCGGGGAGCGCGCACGGACCGCGCTCGCGAAGATGCTTCTCGTTCCGGCGAACGTGTTGGTGCTCGATGAACCAACCAACGACCTGGACGTGTCGACCCTCGCCGCACTCGAAGACATGCTGGTCGAAGGCGAGTCCACTGCGCTGATCGTGTGCCACGATCGGTACTTCCTCGATCGGGTGGCGACCGGTATTCTCGCGTTCGAGGGCGATGGCACGGTCACGAGGTATGCTGGGAACTACTCCGACTACCGGACATCCCGCGACAAGCGCGAGTCGACTCGAAAGGCCGCGCGCTCGAAAGCTACGACTTCGGGCGCTCCACGGGATAGCTCCAAACCCCGCAAGCTCTCATACAAAGAGAAGCAAGAACTCGAGCAGGTCGTCTCTGCCATCGAGGAGGCAGAGACACGCGCGGCCGAGCTCGATGCTGTGCTCAACGATCCGACGCTCTACGCGGACCGGTCTCCCGAAGTCCCCAAAATCGTCGAGCGCCACCGTCAAAACCGCGAACGACTCGAGCAGCTGATGGCACGATGGATGGAACTCGAGGCGATCTCCGACGGCTGAACCAGCAAGGCGTCGAGCGCGTTCACGGTTCCCAGGAAGGGTGTACTCGGGGCGCTCCGCCTCACGGTCCCCGGAGTTCGACGCCTCCACCCGGTCGTACCGATTGTAAGAGCGCGGCAGATACTGTACGAACGTTCGACATGATGAACGGATCGATCACCCTGACTCTCCTTTGCGCTCTTGTTCTTGGTTCCGGCTGTTCGAAGAAGCAGGAACCAAGTTCGGAGCCAACACCACAAGCGGTCGCGGAAAAGGGCGCCGGCGGCCTCCCTAGTGCGACCCGCGAGCAGCTCAAAGCGGACCTCGAGTGGCTCAAAGCGGAGGACCGCGCGCTCGTCGTCGAGGCCCCGGGAACGACGAAGTTCGTGCAGTTCTCCGGATCCGGCCTCAAGTTTGATCTTCCAGTCATGCCCTTGTCCCAAGAGGAAGCCGCCCGTGCAGAGGAGACGATGAAGCGGCTCGGCATCCCGAAGACGACTTTCGAGACGACGACGATTGGCGCAGACCAAAAACCGGTCGTCTTGGTCAACTACAAGAAGGATCTCGGTGGCGACGTTCCCGCCGCGCTCAACCTCGTCGAGGTGGTCTTCGTCGAAGTCTTTGAGCTGCCGCCCACCACGAAACTCGAGGGCCAGCGCGTGATGTAGCGAGGCCGGGACGCAGGTCTCAACTCGCGACTAAGGTTCGTTCCGAGGAGGGAGTGTCTCCCTATCGAGGGCTTCGATGCGGAGGCGGTCGGGACCTTCGAAGTGGGTTGCGCGAAGTTCGTCGAGGCGCTGGGCCTGTTCGGCTCCCGAGAGGTCTAAATCCAGGATCGCGTCTCGCTCGACCTGATACGCCTCGAGACGGGCGTTCCACTGCGCGCGCCGCTCGTCGAGCGCTTGGAGTCGCTCGGCTGCCGCGTCGCCGAACTCATCGGCGCGATACTCGAACACCTCTTCTTCGCTCAGTCCGTCCTGGCGCATCTGATCGACGACCGCCGACGCAGCTCTTTGCCGTGTCATCGTGCTCCGCATCTCCCGCAGCGGCGCCGGCAGTGTTTCATCGAGCTCTTGGAGACGACGTTGTCGCTCGTCGCGATCGAGCGATGGGTCCGTCATGACCTCGCTTCGCGAAAGGTCGTACTCCATCATTCGGTTGTCTCGCCCGAACAGGGCACCTGCATCGTCGCCGAAGATCTCGTTCTGAACGCCGCGGACATACTCGAAAGACTCCCGCGCAGACGAACCGCGCGAGAGGTCCCCAAGCGCCTCGCGGTAGCGCAGGTAGTCGTCGTAAAGGGCCATCACCGCCGACTCCTCTCCCGGCGGAACCTGGGCGCGAGCCACTTGCTCGATGAGCGCGCGAATCTGCGCATCGCTCACCTCACCACGCGTGGAAAGGAAGTACTCGAACACGCGAATCGCGTTTGCATCTCGAACGAAGCGACCGTTGACGACCGAGAAGTAACCGTCCACCTCGGTCCCCTCGAGCGAGGGCGGCACCTCGATGGTAGGGCCTCGCGCGTGAGTCGGTCCGGACGCCGCAATACCGTCCGTCGGAACCGCCGTGTCGCTTCCCGCCGTCAGGCGAGGCGGCGGTTCAACGTCCTCGCCACGGACGAGCCCCGCGCGCTCCGCGTCAAACCACCAGAGCCAACCCGCGGTGATGACCAACGCAAGAGCCCCGGTCGCGAGGGCGTGTCGCACGGACGCGATCCGCCTCAGAGCCCTCTGCGCTTCAAGCGGTTCGCGTGATTGCGAAAGAGCGTCTTTGGGTTCGAGGTGAACGGCGATACGAGGCCGAAGAACAGGTTCACCTCATCGAGATGGTTCTGGAAGTAGTTGTCGCGAATCACATCTCCGAGATGCGAGCTGCAACGTCCGACGAGCCCATCGTTGGCTTCCCCAACGAAAAGCGAGGTGATGCCGAAGAGGGCGTCGAGGGGATCGAGAACGTTCGTGAGCACGCCCGTGCCGCTCCACGAGTAGTACCGAATCCCGTTGACGACTTTGGCACCCTCGCCGCACCCACTTGGAAGCGCCGCTGGGTACGCAGCGTTGAAGGCGGCGATACCCTCGGCCGAGAACACCTCAAACGTCGCATCGAAGTCGATCGGACCATCCGGCGCACCGAGCAGGATCAGGAGCTCGGCGAGCAATGTGAGCGCGGTTTCCCCGAGTTGCGCGAGGCCATCGGACGACGCGAGGTCGCCAATGCCTGTACCTTGATGCGGACTTGCCACCGTGGTGACCGAAGCTACGAGGTCCGGCCGCACGGCGGCGACGTAGCGAATGTCGAGCCCTCCCTGACTATGGCCGATCAGGTTGAACTTCGAGTGCCCCGTGATGGCCGACAGCTCCTCGAGCTGATCGATGATGAGCTCCCCTCGCACCACCGAGGAGTTCACGACCGCCGTCGTCGCGACGTACACCTCGGCGCCACCGTCCGAGAGGGCGTCCGGGATTCCGTTCCAGTATTCGATCACGCCCCCGAGGAGTTCGTCGAAACCGAGAAACCCGTGCGCCAGTACGATCGGATACTTGGTTTCGGTGTAGCTCGAGCACCAAAACCAGCAGAGCGGCGCCTCGGCCGAACTGACCTCTCCGGCTTCGAGCCCGTCGCTCGAAGTGGGCGCGCACCCAGATGCGGCGATAAGCGTGGCAACAACGAACGCGACTGCGGATCTCCCTACCATGACTCCTCCTGCCGGTGACCAGGGGCGTTGGTACCGAGAGTGGCAACGATCTGTCAACCTCGAGCGGTCCAACCCCTCGACGAGCTCGATCGAATCGTCCATCGTACGCGGCAGCCTGGACTTCGGTGATGTCGCAGCAAGAGGGAAAAACCGGCCGGACGAAGACGGTCTCGATTGAAGGCCAAGGGGATCTCCGCATTCGTGAGGATGAGCCCCTCAGCTGGTTCGAAGAGCTTTACGGCGCTTCGGACACGGACGGGGGCGGCGTGCCCTGGGCGAGTATGCAGACCCACCCTTTGTTCGCGGCCTGGCTTGGCACACTTGACCTCGAGGGCCAGGGCAAGTCCGCGCTCGTGGTCGGCTGCGGCATGGGAGACGATGCCATCGAACTCGAGGCCCGCGGTTTCGACGTGACCGCCTTCGATGTGTCGCCCTCGGCGATCGCGTACTGCAAGAAGCGGTTCCCGGAATCCAAGGTCGAGTTCGTTCAGGCCGACCTCTTCGATCCACCCTCCCCCTGGAAACACCACTTCGACTTCGTGCTGGAGATCTACACCGTGCAGGCGGTGCCCCCATCGTATGAAGACGCGGCCATCCGCAACATTGCCCAGTTCGTCGCGCGGGGTGGTGAGCTTCTGGTGATCGCCGTAGTCGGCAGCGATGAACGGAGCTTTGACGACGGGCCGCCGTGGCTCCTGACGCCCGGGCACGTTCAGTCTTTCGCGTCGCATGGTCTCCACGTGGCAGGACAACAGATCGGGGAGAGCGAGAGCGGCGAAACCGCAAGCTACACCACGAGCTTCCGCAGGCCTTAGAGACGGCACCCGTCGAGAACAGGACGGGAGCCGACAGTCGCGACTAGAACTCGAGGCCGATCCCGAACTCGAGCAGTCGTTCCCACCGCGGCTCACCGGCTGCAGCCGCCAGGTTGTTGCGGAAGCGCCCGTCGAGCTTGATGGCCACGACGTGATTCGGGCGAAAGTTGATCCCGGCAACGATGACGTGGAGGTCGTTGCTGAAGAACGGGATGTTGGCCAGCGAGGCGGCCACCGACGCGTGGGTGTTGAGGCGTTCGTATCGGACGAAGATCGGTATCGCGATTCGTCCAATGCGAAACGGCGATTTGGGTCGGTCTACCACGCCGACCAACTTGCGTTCCCAGGTGTGGGCGATGTCGTACGCGAACTCGACGTAGAAACCGTACGCACGTCGACCGATCACTTGCCCGGATCCCTGTTCTTCTTCGGTCAGAAGAAACACGCCCTCGGTGTCTTCGATGAACCCGACGGTCCCAAGTCCGATGAAGGTGAAGCCGCGAAAGTCGAGCCGCGCGTGTACCGAAACGAGGCCCATGTGGGTCCAGAACTTCTCAGGCCCTGAGTCTCGCTCGATCGTCTCGCCCCCCGTGTAGCTCCAGTACCCACTCACTACGAACTCGGTGAAGGGGATGCCGTGGTACGCGACCTGCGCGTTCAGTGCGATGGCGTAGTCCTTGAACCGTGCCTCCGCGCCGTTCCGGATCCATGTGGCGCTTTGGGCTTCCCCGAGGTCGGGCCCGTGCGTCACCATCAGCGCATAGCCGAAGTCCCCCGCATCGCCGTAGAATGTCGCCCCGACTTCGATCCACTCGGACGGAATGATCAGACGTTCGACTTCGGGCCGATTGACGGATTGATAGAGAACCGGCTCTTCGTTGTTGTTGATGTAGCCGATGAACAACGGCTGGATCCCGACGCGGAGTGCGATCTCTTCTCGAACCAGAACGTCGAAGTAACTCTCCGGAAAGAAATCGAAGTCCGTTTCACCCGCGCCTTGGAAGAACTCGAGCCCCAATTCGGAGATCCAGAACCACCGAGGGAGGAGCCGAAACCCGAAGAACGGCGCAGCGCGGATCAGGCTGTCGTAGTAAAGTTCGAGGTCGCCGGATGAAGTGTCGCGTGGCTGGTCAAAGCCCGTGTTGATGGCCACCTCGGCGTACCCCGAGAAGGTGAACGCTTTGTCGGCGTAGAAGATGTCCGAGGCGGCCCGCCCGAGACCAGGCGCTTGCCCTTCGTGCGGGTCGAACCCGTCAGCACCCTCGTCATCGTCGTCCGTTTCGTCGTCGACGTCATCGTCGTGGTCGTCGTCGTCCTCGTCCTGGCCCTCGGCGCGCTCCGCTGGACTATCGAGGGCAGCGTCTTGCGCATGAACGGAGGGTGCGGTCCCCAAGGTGGCGCCGAGCGCCCACGCCGCCAGGCAGGCAAGCCAGACCATGCTGCGGGGACAACGGCCCTGGTCGGCGTCGCGCATTGCGAAACGATAGGACGGAGCACTCGTCGGATCCAAGTCTGCGGCGTGCGTCGCGGAGAACGCGCGGCTCCGCACCATCAGGCCCGAGACCGGCTAGCGCGGCGACTTCAGAAGGGCCACCGCAGCCGAATAGCCTGAAGCCGCGGCGCTGAGAGCTCCGGTCCACCCTTTGACGTCGCCGATCGCCCAGACGATCCGCAGATTGGTCGCGAACGACTCGTTCGTCTGGATGAATCCATCTGCGGATCTTCAGGCGTTACGCCGACCCCCATACGAGCCGGTAGTCGAGGCTATGGCCGATCTCGCTCGAGTACGCGCGGATGGTCTTCTGCGCGAGCATCTGAGTGAGGGAGACGGGCAGCGCACTGGCGATGCGGCCGACGAGCGAAATATGCTCGCCGACGGCTGGCGTTGAGTCTGCCGGGAAGGCGACGTCGACCTTGGCGCGCCGCTGGCCGGCTCGGTCGAGGAACGTCGACAGTTCTTGGAACTGCATCAAGAGCGGGTCGTTCCGGCGAGCGCCCCAGTTTGCCGAGGGCATGAAGTCGACGAAGTGCATCAGGTGGTAGTTCAGCTGAATCCACAGATTCTCGGCATCCATGACGATCGGCTCGTTGTCGATGACCCGATGGCAATGAAGCGCTTCGAGTTTGTCCAATCGGTGCAGGTTCGCCGTGAGCTCGGCCAACAACGCTCGATCGTAGAAAAGCCGAACGAGCGATGGGAAGGCTTCGATCTGCTGGACCTCGAAGTCAGTGAGCCGCTCGCGCAGCATTGGCAGCTTCTCGATGCCCATCGCGAATGTGTTCGTGCCTGTCCCGAGGATCGAGTGGAGCAAGGCCACGTTGGGCGAACAGTCCGAATAGTAGCGCGCCGCGTAGTCATGGCAGAACACCAGGTGCTCGAGGAACGTGCCGTCTGCGTGCTCCATCGAGAAGTCGCACTCGTTCTCCATGAACGCGATGAGGTCTGGGTCGACCGACGGCGTGGGCGCGTTGGCCTCGGCGTCGGAGTACGCCATCTCGATCGCGCTGACCGCGGCGTCGCTCCAGAAGGGCTCCTTCGCGAGCTTGTCCTGCATGACCGCGCGCTCGACCGTGCCCTGGAGGCCACCGAAAATAGTCCGCCCCATGTCGAAGCTCTCCATAGGGACCACGCGGACACGGCCCGCATGGTCGACGGCGCCGCCAGCGACGAGGGCCGCCTTGCGCTGAAGATTGAGCTCGGCTTCGAGGCGCGGCGCGGGCTGCTGCACAGGGCTTGGGGTCGCGGGGATTTGCGGTTGGGCGATGTTCATGAGCGCTCTCCTGATTGGCTTCTGCCTGTATTTGAATGACGGGTGTAATCTAACGATCTTGGGGGCGCAAGCAGAAAAATGACATATGTCATATAACGCTCGTATTTTATCTCTGCTCGTGCTAGTTGAGGGCATGCCTCCGAAGACCCGATACACCCGCCAGGCGGTCCTGGACGCCGCGCTCGAGGTGGTGCGGAGCGATGGCCTCCGGGGTGTGAGTGCCCGAACCGTCGCCAAGGCCCTTGGGGCGTCGACGGCCCCCGTGTTGGCGACATTCGAGAGCATGCAGGCCCTCACGGACGCCGTGGTGGCTGCTCTGATCGAAGAGCTGATCGCAGCGATCGACGCCACGGAGGCAAGCGACCCAATCCGAGCCGCGGCCTTCGCCATGGCCCGCTTCACCACGGACCATCCGTACTACTACGAAGCACTCTTCCTCCACACGCACCCCTCACCGCCCGACTGGGTGGCGCTCCGAGCCGGCTTCTCCGGCCCGCTCGACGTCTCGGAACGCTTCGGCCACCTCGGTCGGCGTCAACGAGACGCACTGGCCTGGCGCGCCAGCGTGGTCGCCCACGGCATCTGCATCGAGATCTGGTCCGGGCGATGGACGCGGACGAGCGACCGAGCGATCTGGCGCCTCGTCGACCAGCTGGTGGAACCCATCATCGGGGTATTCCTAGCCGAACGCTCCGGCTGACCGCGATCGCCGCGCGAGACCGGCGTTTGGCCAGAATCGTGCTCGCAACTCGGTCAATCCGAGGGCGAGGGGGGTCGACGTTCGAGTTTACGGACTGCGCGAAGCGTGAGAGTATCAGCGGCGATTACACGCGCATACTGTTCTAGAACGCCCGCCTCTAACCCCTCGCCACAGGTGGAGTCCCATGAATTGCAGAAGCCTTCTGTTGCTGACCGTCAGTATCGTCCCGTTCGTCGGGTGTTCCCAGGGACAACTGGACGCGGACGAAACGCTCGTTTCGTTTTCGATTGCGCTTGCGGAAGACCACTGCGGAGTTGTGACCGCCGACGCCATGGTTTCGGCGGCGGATTTCTCGCCGGCGATCGGCCCGCTCGATCTGGACGTGAGCGGCGACACCATCGTCGGACGCATTCCAGACGTTCCAGTTGGGACCGGCCGACTGATCCAGGTCCGCGCCCACAACGCCGAGGCTCTCGTCGTCTACGAGGGTGAAACCCTGGTCGATGTCATCGCGGGAGAGCCGGCCGTGGCCTCTGTCGAGTTGTACCGCAACTACGACAACTGTCCGGACACGGTCGACCCGGGGACGGACCCGGGCACGGGGGAGGTGGTCGTCGACGGTTCGTTGAACGACGGGACGCCAGCGACCGACCTGGCTTTCGTGGCAAGCGAAGTGGCCTTTTCGAGCAACGGTATCCTTTACTTCCTGGACCTCGAAGCCGACCGCATTCATCGCTACGAGATCTCCTCGGGAGCCCTGCTCCCCCCCCTGGTAGGGAGCAGTCAGGTCGCGACCATGGCAGTAGCCCCGGATGACTCTGGCGCGTACTTGGCGTACGCGGGTGGACGTATCGACGACTTCGATTTGGACACGGGCGCGGGTGCGTTCTTTGGGGCGGCTCCCGACAACATCTCGAGCATGGTCGTCACAGGTGGTCTGCTTTTCACGATCGACGCATCGGGCGCGTGGGACACTCACTCTGTCTACGATCGCGCCACTGGCGCTCGGTTGGCGTTCGACGAGTGGCGCGATACGGGCCGTTCATTCGCGTGGGCCCCGGGCATGGGTCGGCTCTTCTTTCTGAACAGCGGTGTATCGCCCACGGACATCAACTACGTCGACATCGACGACGTGAACGGAACCCTCAGCGAGGAGGTCGACTCGCCTTACCACGGCGACTACTCGCTGCCGAACCCTATCCGGCTTCTGCCTGACGAGTCAGCGATCATTGTAGGCAGCGGGCTCTTGTTCTCGACCACCGACCTGTCCTACCAGTCAGCGATGGGCCTGAGCTTCACCGACGTCGCGTTCGCCAATGACAACTACTATCTCGCGGACTCGGTTGGCGCCATGACTCAGATCCGAGTGCTTGACGCCGCGTTCAACATTCTGTCTGCCCACTACGTCGACGGTGCGCCGCGTGCCTTGTTCCGCCATAACGATGCTCTGGTTCTCGTGGCGGAGGGTTCGGCGCCGAATACGACGCGCGTCCGCATGATTCCATTGGCGGACCTGTAGATCCCGAATGCCAGCCGACCCGGCGCGTGGGGATCACTAGGGGCTTGACCCAACGCGTCGTCACGCCGATGCTAGCGTCGACGCAGAGAATCAACGACATGGAGGTGTGGGATGCAATCAACCCTAGAGCCCTCTCGACCATCGCATCGGGAGGACAAGCTCCAAGGTTTGGTCCTCGTGCTCGGCCTGGGTGTTTCCCTGGCTCCGATTCTGATGGGTTGTGACCCCACGACCGAGTGCGACACCGACGATCAGTGTGGGCAGCGCGAGATCTGCGCTGACGGAACATGCGAGCCCGACTTCAGACCGCCCTCGGGGACTGGGGGCACCGGGGGCTCGGGGGCTGGCGCAAGCGGGGGCACCGGTGGAGGTGCAGGTGTCGCCGCGCCGTGTGGGGCGCCAGCCGCGGGCGCGTTCACGATCCTCGACCAAGAGTTCGCGGAAAGTGACTGGTCCGAGACCACGACCATCACCGCAGGGGGCGACAGCACCGGAACCACGGCTGGCCAAGAAACGAGCGGCGGTGACGACGGCGCCTACCGGTCGATGAACCACAGTATCAACAACCCCACTCCGGGGAGCCCGGGGTGCGAGGTCGATGCGTGTTCGTTCACGCTTCAGGTGTTCCACGAGTACCAGGCGGGCGCCTACGATCCAAGCGACGCGGGGCCAGCAACGTCGATCGACTACGCGGAAAGCCACGTGCTCACCGAACCGGCAGTGGCCAACTCCGAGGTCGCATGGAGTTTCGCGGTCTGGCAAGACGGCACCCGCTATCGGGTCGACCCGACCGCGCGAGACCTCCCCAACATCGATGCGACGAGCGGATGGGTCACCGTTGAGTTGTGCGACCTCACGCCCGACGACTTCTTGCCCGAAGGCCTCGACTTCGCGGGCTCCGAGATGACCTTTGGCTACTTCCGCGCAACTACGCACACCACTCCCGGCAGCACCCAGACCAACATTCACGGCATCGACAACTTCCAAGTGGCGGTGGAGTGACCTGACGTCTCCTTGGGGCCATTGGCGTCTATCGGGCTTTGGCCTCGGCGCGCACACCGTCGACAAAGTCACGAACGAACGCAGGCTCGTCGCCATGCCTAACGACCGCCACCCAACGGAGGCGAAAGCCACGCCCTCCTCGAATCGGACGCGTCACCACTAACCCTGCGGCTTCGTCGCGGGCGACCGACCATCGGGGCAGAAACGTCACACCGAGTCCCGCACGAACCATCGCAAGAATTGCATCGGGCTGTTCGATGAACGTAAACGAGCCGAGCTCGATCCCGTTTGGCTTCAAGTACTGCTGATACAGAATCGATCGCTCGAGTTCGACGTGATAGATGAAGTCCACTCCCGCAAGATGCGCGGGCCTGAGTCTCGCCTTGGCTGTGAGGGGATGCATGGGAGGAAGCACGGCGAGCATCTCGTCGTCGAACAGTGGCGCGACCTCCAGTTCACCGATCACGGCGCGGGGGTATGTGAGTGCTACGTCTAGCTTCTTCTTCGCGACGGCGCGCAACACGTCACGATGCTGCACGAGCTGGACGCTCACACCGGGATGCAAGCGCCGGAATCTCCGGATCGCGCCCGGCAGCCAAGGGAAGCACAAGATGCTGTCCGAAGAGACGCGAAGGGTGCCCGTCTCGCCGGAAGCCAGGTGTTGGACATAGGCGTCCAGCGTCTCAGCTTCACGGAGGAGGGGGACGGCACGGTCCAAGAACTCCTGACCGACCGCGGTTAGGGTCATTTGTCGACGCGCGCGTTCGAAGAGCCGTCGACCGATTCGGTCTTCGAGATCGAGCAACTGCTGGCTGACCGCGGACTGAGTGATCCCGAGTTCCCGCGCCGCGCGGGTCACGGTCCCGCACTCGCGAATCGTTTGAACGAGTTGGGCGTGTCGAACTTCGATTCGGGTCACTTGGACATAATATTAGCAAACTTAATATTTGACATTAGATAAATCAGTTTTGTTTTTGAGAAGGATCACTCTAGGCTCGGTGACTCCGAGGAGTCTCGAGGGTGCACGGCGACGCGCCTCGCAGGCCGAGAGAGGAGCCAACAACGTGCCGAGAGTCTATCTAGCCGCGACGTTCACTGGGGTCTTGGTCACGATCACCTTGGTGTACCGATGGTACGTTCGTCCGCGGCTCGAGGGCTTGGAGCTATCCACGGCACTGCAGCCTTTGATCCTGCTTCACTGCGGCCGGTTCATCGGCCCCATCTCCCTCGTTCCAGGAGTGACGCTCCCGACCCTCGCACCGGAGTTTGCCGTCCCACAGGCATGGGGAGACTACATCACGGCGGCCTTGGCGCTCGCCGCCGTGGTCGCGCTCCGCGCTCGCTGGCGATCGGCCCTTCTTCTGGTCTGGCTCTTCAGCGCGTTCGGCATCGGAGATCTCGTCTATGCGGCCGTACAAGCGTCTCGGTTCGAAGCAGCCAACCACATCGGCGCCATGTACTACCTACTCGGCTGGTATGTCCCTGCGCTCGTGGTCACCCATGGCGCCATCGTCCGCATGCTGATCACCCGCGAACCCGTTTCTTCGATGGCTACGCAAACATGATCGCACGGAGCCGCAAGGACGCCTGCAGCCGCGTCCGGCGGCACCGCCCGGGACCTATGGCTCACCTTCAGCGATCCCGCCGCCGCACGGAAGAGCGCCCAGGCCCTCCTTCAATGGGAGTTCGACCGAGTCGTCATTGCCCACGGTACGTGCATCACCGAAGACGCACACCGGATCGTGGGAGAAGCGTTCGCGTGGCTGCTCGAGGGTGACCCCCCGAGGCAGACGGAAGGCTAGTTCTTTCCTCGATCGCTAGAGGGAACTACGCTCTTGGCGCCACACCGAGGGCGACTCGCCGCTGTGTCGCTTGAACGCGCGGCTGAACGCGGCTTCAGAGCCGTATCCCACCCTGCCCGCGATCTGAAGCAAGGTTTCGTCGCTGTCGACCAACAAGTGCGCGGCGCGCTGCATGCGCCACCGCATCAGGTAGTGCGCGGGAGAGTCGTCGAGAAGCTCCGTGAAGCGATCGTGAAACGAAGACCGCGACATGCCGGCGTGTTTCGCCAACTCCTCCACAGACCAGTCGTTCTCAGGTTCGCTGTGAATCCGCTCGAGCGCTCGACGAATGCCCTCGTCGGAGATCGCGGCCACCCAGCCCGCCTGCTCCGGGCTGAGGTTGGACGCGTGCTGACGCACGACCTCCACGAAGAGTAGCTCGGTGAGCCGTTCACGAATCGACACCCCGCCGGGCTGCTTTTCGCGCAGTGACCCCGCCAGAGTCTGAAGCCCACTGTGGAGGAGCGCCGCCGTCGGGCCTTCGTCCGCGCGTGCAACCATCATTCGCGGCAAGGTATCGAACAACGGATTGAAGAGTGCATCGTCGCAGTGGAGAAAGCCGCAGAGGATCTCTGTTGTTTCGCCGCCACCACCTGCGCTGATTTGCGGGGGATGCTCCCAGGGCGGAGGTTCCGGTAGCACCGAGAAGATGTCTTCTACAGGCGCGTCGCCCTGGCCCATGACATGTTGATCACCGTAGGGAAAAACAATGGCGTCGCCCGTTCTCAGTTCCTCTTGCTCAGAGCCGACGCGTGCAATGCAACTACCGGCCGCGATGTAGTGGAACTGGATCAAACGCTTGGCCCGCGGCAACAGGACATGGGCGAGCGCGGCCGAGTTGGCCGTCGCGTACTGCCACGGTGCCGAGAACTCTGCCCGAAGCATGATCGAGCCTCCGAGCCGAACAGTCCGTAAGAGGTCAGAGAGCAGGTCCATCCTTGCGAAGGCTCGCAAGGAACGGACGAACGAGCAAGAGGCTCGGAGGTATGGTCATGGCCCAAAAACGCGCTTTTCGTAGGATTTCTCCTCGTAAGACGAAGGAGGCACCGAATGATCGACGACACGAAACTCCAAACGCTGGTGGGTTCCATCATCCAGGATCTGGGGGGCGCGTTCAGCGTCCCACTGGTACGAATCGGTGAGGAGCTCGGCATCTACAAGGCCCTCGCCGAAGGAGGGCCACTGTCGAGCCAAGAGCTCGCCGATGCAACGGGGCTGAACGAGCGCTACCTACGGGAGTGGCTGAGCGCTCAGGCAGCATCGACCTACATCTCGTACGACGGAGACGCGAAGCGCTTCTTCATGACGCCCGAACAAGCGTTCGTGTTCGCAAACCAGGAAGGCCCGATGTACATGCCGCCTGCGTTCGCGACCGCGGCCGGGTTTCAGGGCAATCGAGCCGTCGTGCAAAAGGCGTTTCAGACGGGCGAAGGGGTCGCTTGGGGCGAGCAAGAGGGATGTCTTGCGTGCGCCATCGCGAGGTTCTTCCGACCGGGCTACGCGCATCATCTCCTCCAGGAGTGGCTGCCCGCCATGGATGACGTCGTGTCGAAGTTGCAAGAAGGGGGCTCGATTGCCGACGTGGGGTGCGGCCATGGTTACGCGACCATGATCCTCGCGGACGCTTTTCCAAACGCCAAGGTGCGTGGTGTGGACTTTCACGAGCCGTCCATCGCGACCGCACGCGGCCACGCGGTCGAGCACGGGCTCACCAACTTGGAGTACGAAGTGCAGTCGGTCGAAACCTTCGACGGTCAACACGACTTGATCACCCTGTTCGACTTCCTGCATGACCTCGGCGACCCCGCGGGCGCCATGCGGCGGATTCGCGAGTCTCTCAGGCCCGGCGGCGCCGTCATGATCGTCGAGCCCATCGCGGCGGACGACCTCGCCGAGAACATCACCCCCGTGAATCGCCTCCACTACAGCGCATCCACCATGGTCTGCGTGCCGGCGTCCCTGGCCCAGCGCGGGCAGGCCGCCCTCGGTGCACAAGCTGGCGAAGCTCGGCTTCGCGAGGTGGTTGTGGAACAGGCCGGCTTCAGTGCAATGCGGCGGATTGCCGAGACACCGTTCAACTACGTGTTCGAGGCCGTCGCATGAACCACGTTGACCGCTAATCGCGCTAAACCCCATTGACCTGCGACGCGACTGGTGGAAGTCTCAGCAGACGAACCCACGAGAGACAACGGACCGGGATAGCCGCATGAGGAAGACGAAGCTCACCTCCCAAGCAATTGCCGCATTCCTGATCGCCGCCACCATGAGCTGCGGCGACTCTGCCGAGTTCGATGCGGGTGATCCACCGGCGGACCCGGCGGCTGATCTATGCCAGGTCTCTTTCGACACGACCAACGGACTGGCACGTTGCTGGCTCAGCCTCCAGGCGTCCTCCGCCGACTTCGCAACGGTGATCCAGCAGGTCAACGCGCAGATCGACCAACAGATGATCGATCTTCCCCAGGTCACGACGACAACGCCCATGTTGATCGAAGCCTGGGGAGGCAACGGAGGCAACGTGAGCGGGGGGTACCCCGGCGGCCCAGGAGGCTACGCTCAGACGGCCATGACGGCGGAGCTCTACGAAGCTGCCCATGGGACCTCGACATTCTATTACTACGTTGGCAGCGTCGGCTTCGGCACCGGAACTCGGGAGTGTGGCGCTTCGGGTGGGGCTGCCTCAGTTGTCGCGACCCAAGACCTCACCGCGACGGCGTCCGCCGCGGTGAACACAATCCTGGTCGCCGGAGGCGGTGGGGGCGGTGTTGGCTGGAACCAGAAGGGTCTCTGTGGTGTGAGCAAGAACGCCTTCGGTGGCGCCGCGGGTGGACGGCCCGCGATAGCCACGTTGCTCGCCGAGGGCTCGGCCAATGGCGGAACGATTCCGGAGCAGATCCCCGAAGTCGGCACAAAGGGGGGGCCTTGGGGTGGAGTACGTGGCGTTGGCGGTGGGCGCGGATGTGACATGTGCGGCAACGACAACGCGACCAACGGCGGGAGCGGCTTCGGCGGTCGCAGCGGGCCGGGGGGCAACGGGCCGGGCTGCTCGGGTGGAGCCGCCGTGGGCTGGCTGAACACGGCCGCGGCCATCCTGGCGGGTGGCGTCGGAGGTAACGGAGCGAGCGATTCCAAGTCATGCACGTCGGGTGGCGGTGGCGGCGGCGGCGGCTGGGGTGGCGGCGGCGGCGGTGGGCACGGCAACGCCGGGAACTCACTTCCACTGCCGGGTGCGGGAGGCGCCAGCTACGCGGCAATGGCCATGGCGGTCGTCCTTCCGGCGCCGCGCACGGCTCCGCCAAGCCCCGAGGGCATCAGCGGCGCAGTTCAGATCTCTTTCTGGGCGGGAGAGTGAAGGCACCTGCTCAACATTGACGCGTCGTGGTAACCTCTTGCTCGTGAAGCCACGCGCAAAGTGGCGACTGCTGTGCGTCGCGGCATCTACGATGCTGGTTTGGGCCTGCTCTGATTCGAGCGAGGTCGACGATCCCGCCGAACCGCCGGAGGGCTCCACGGAGCCGACGCTCTGCAGCGACCCCAGCACGTGTCTCGAGCAGCTGGCCGGTACCACGCGGTTCGACGACTTCAAAACGTCCGCCGATGGGTCCGGCGGCGCGGGGGGCGCGCCGCCAGACTACGAAATCGGCCTCTCGACGTTCGTTTGGTCGACTCGGGCTTTCGCGGAAAAGGCCGACTACTACTTCTTCACGCAGTACTTCCGAAGCACGTTGTCCGACGCGGTGTCGACCAACACCTGGCAGAACTCTGTGATCCTAAGCATCCCCCCCGCGGGGTCTACTCCGCGCGTGGTGACGTTCTTCCCGGCTACCTCAACCTGCATGGACGAGGAAATCAACATCAATCAATCGAGTCTCTCAGGTCAGTTGGGCTTCAATACGAAAGGCCTCGTCGCCAGTGTGTCAGGCGCTTTCACTTGGGGAAACCAGTATCGCGTCATCTGCCCACAGATGAACATCGACTCGGTCGCGGAGGCGAGCGGCATCATGGAGTTCATCTACACCCTGGGTTCTCGAGCGTACTCGAATGAAGCCTTCCTGATGATCCAGCAATGGGGCTGGAGGGTCCCTTGGTCGGACGATATGCCAGTGAGTGTCAGTCTCGCGATGCAGGCAGTATCGGACGCCGGTGCAGGCCAAGGGCTCTCTGGGACGTTCACGCACGACCTCCCGATTCCGTTCGACGCCACGTCGACCTCGATCCCAAAACCGACATTGACCTCCGCGGTTCCGATGAACGCCTGTCGCGGTGCGATCATCACCTTGACGGGAACCAACTTGTTCTCGACGGCAATCAACCAGGTCCAGATCGCCGGCGAGGCGGTCCCCACCTGGGAGCCGCTCTTCGACGGCAACAACACCACGGTGTACGCCGTGGTTCCGTTGTCGCAGGCCGTGGGCGAGAATCAGCTGGTGGGCGTCGGCGTCGGAACGAACTTCGTCACAGGGCCGGAGATCACGATCAACGAAACTTGTGATGTCGGGGGTGCGCCGTGACGCGCTATAGACTCGGCGTTGGCACGCTCCTCCTTGCCCTTCTCGCGCCGGGGGCCGCGCACAGGGCATCCGCTGGGGCGTTCGACGACATCCGCGTCAGCCGGCAGGCCCAGGGCGCGCGTGCGGTCTCGGTTTTGGAACGAAGCCACCGAACGGTGACACTCACGGAGACGACGACACATACCATCGTCGCGCCCGAAGACCTCGACGATCCTGCAGTCGCACCCCTGCTGCGAGCGGCCTACGCGCGTGGCTTTGCGGTGGCAGTCACCAGCGTGAGCCGCGATGCCGTCTCCAAGCTGGCGGAATTGGCCGGCGCGCGAAGCTACACGAACCTGCGTGACCTCGAGTCCCCGACGCGCGGACAGCTGACGATCCTTCGCCGACTGGAGAAGAGCGAAGGGCCGGAGCAGCGGATTCAATCGGCGTGGGTCGAGCTCGAGGACGCCGAAAACCCTGGTGACGCGGGCGCGGAGACCGAATGGCTTCGCGATCGCTTCGTGACAACACGACGACCCGACCCCGAGGGAGGACAGACCCTCTGCCAGGATCCCTCGACGTGCCTTTCGAACCTGTCCCACGAGGCGACCTTTGAAGCCCACGCTTGCGATCCTGCCGGCAACGCCATCACAGTGGCCAATCAGGTCTACTCGACGCGCTCATTCCTACAACAGATCGACTACTACCTAGTGACGCAGACCGTGACGAATACGGGAGTCGGAAACGAGCCCGACGGTTCGCAGAGCTTCACGTACACGCAGAACAACGCTGGCCCCGCGGGGAGCGTGATAGTCGACAACACGCCCGCGTCCACCGTGTGTACAGGGACTGTGGTCACTCAGCAGACATACACGCTTGGGTTCACGTCAGGTGTCTCGGGATTCGTCGCTAGAGGTGGCATTCAGTTCATGTGCCAAACACGGACCGAGTGTTCGTCGTTGGTCGTGTTCAATCGATCCTCCCGCGGTCAGGCGAACTATGAGTACGTCAGCGACGACAACGACATGACCACGACCTTCGTGGCCACCAATGCGTTCATCATCACAGTGCCGCTCGGGGACGAACCGTCCGAGGTAGGCTTCTCGACCAAGGCCAGCATTACCAACGGAAACACCGCCACCGAACTCATCTCGGTATCGTCCGATGCCACCAGCCAAACTCTCGATTTTCCGTTCCCGACCAAGGAGCCCGAGCCTCCTACCGTAAGCGGCGTAACCGACCTCAACGG
>JBCCEK010000073.1:0-18606 GCA_039030295.1 Myxococcota bacterium
CCCGCTGGTGGGCTGCGAGGTCTCGATCAGCTCCAGGCGCTGATGCAGAGTGGCGACGTTCGCGAGCTTCGGCTCGTCGTCAAAGCCGACGTCCAAGGGTCCGTCGAAGCGCTTCAAGGCTCGCTCTCGGATCTCGGGACCGAGAAAGTGAAGGTCAACGTCATCCACACCGGGGTCGGTGGCATCACCGAGAACGACGTCATGTTGGCGAGTGCGTCGCAGGCGATCGTGCTCGGCTTTAACGTCCGTCCCCAGGGGAAGGCATCGTCGACGTCCAAGAAGGAAGGCGTCGAGATCCGTACCTATAACGTTATCTACGAAGCCATCGATGATGTGAAGGCTGCGATGAAGGGGCTCTTGGCGCCCACCGTCGTGCAGTCCGACCTCGGAAGAGCCGAGGTGCGTCAGACGTTCGGGATTCCCAAGATCGGGACTATCGCCGGCTGCATGGTGCTCGAGGGGAAGATCAACCGTGGGGCCCAAGCGCGTCTGGTTCGGGATGGCGTGGTCGTTTGGGAAGGCGCCATGGGCTCCCTCCGACGCTTCAAAGAAGACGTCAGGGAAGTGCAGGCCGGTATGGAGTGCGGTATTGGCCTCCAAGGCTACAACGACGTCAAAGAGCAAGACGTCATCGAGTGCTTCGAAGAGAAACAGGTCGAGGCAACCCTCGAGTGAACTAAATCCCGAGGTCCCCCATGGTCGTCGGAGTCTGCCAAATCTCGTTGTCTCTTCCCGGTGTTAACTCGCTGAAGGCCAAACGTTCAATCGTGCGCCGCGTGGTCGACCGTGCTTCGAACCGCTTCAACGTCGCTGTTGCTGAAGTAGGCCGCCAAGATGTCCACAGGCAGGCCCTGCTCGGCTTCGTCGTCGTCTCGAACGACCGGCGGCACGCCGACGCGATGCTTGAGTCGGTGGCCACGTTCGTCGAAGGTGCAACCGAGGCCGTGATCGTCGATCGGTCGACCGAGCTCCTGTCGGTGGGCGAACTCGGGGAGTGGGCACGCTGATGGCGCAGAACAAAGGGTTTCGGCGAGCCGATCGGGTGGCCGAGCGGATTCGGACCGAGCTGATGGATCTCGTCCTGCGCGGGAGCATTCGCGACCCGGACGCCGAGGGGGTTGTCGTTTCGGTCGTGCGCATGACCGACGACCTCAGCATCGCGCGCGTTTACGTTCGCGTTCTCGAGGAGGTGGGTCCGCGCCAGCAAGAGGCCGTGGTCGACGCACTCGGGCGGGCGTCGGGGTTCCTGCGTCGTGAGCTCGGCCGGAGGCTCCAGCTTCGGCACGTACCGACGCTCGAGTTCTTCTGGGACGACGTCGTCGACTCGGCTCTGCGCATCGAAGCGATTCTCGACGAGCTTCGGGAGGGCGACGAGCCTCCGGATTCCGGAGGGGCGCCATGATGGAAGACGCACTTCGCGTCGCCCGCCAGGGGCAGCGCTTCTTGGTGGCTTGCCACCGACGGCCCGATGCGGACTCGCTCGGTTCAGCGCTCGGCCTGATCGCGATGTTTCGCGCGATGGGCAAGGAGGCGACGCTCTTCATGGCGGAATCGATCCCGGACTCGCTCGCGTTCTTGGTGGAAAACGAGGCCGGCGTGGCGTCCTTCGACCCAGGGACGACCTTTGATGCGACCTGGATCATGGACATCGCCGCGCGAAAGCTCCTACCGCCGGGCCTTCCGGGCCCTGAGGTTACGGGGCCCGTGGTCATCGTCGACCACCACCATGCGCACGACGACGTGGGCGACATCGTCGTCCGGGATACCCACGCCGCGGCCACCGGGGAAGTCGTCGTGCAACTGATCGAGGCGCTCGGGATGACCGGGCTCCCGGATGGCGCAGCGACGCCTCTCTATGCCGCCATCGTCTCGGACACCGGAGGGTTTCGGTACGCCTCGACTCGGCCGGAAACGCTCCGCCTCGGCGCCAAACTGGTCGAGGCCGGTGCAGATCCGTGGGGGATCGCATACCAGTTGTTCGAACGATGGGAGCCTGCGCGCTTGCGCCTCCTCGCAGAAATCATCGCCACGCTGGAAGTGACCTTCGAGGGTCGCGTCGCCATCCTTCGCGTGACCCGCGAGATGCTTCAGCGATGCGGGGCCGACGACGATATGGTCGAGGGCATGGTGAACTACGCACGCCGCGTTGACGGCGTCGAGATCGGCGCGCTTCTGTGGGAGTGGAAGGTGACCGATCCGGGCGGCCAAGAGCGCATCGAGACCAAAATCAGCCTGCGCTCGAGCGGCGAAGCCGACGTGTCTCAGGTGGCTCAGAAGCTCCAGGGCGGGGGTCATCGTGCGGCCGCGGCCACCCAGCTCTACGTCAGTATCGAAGAGGGGGATCGGCGACTCCGCCAGGTCTTGTCCGAGTACTTCGGATGAACGGCGTTGTCGTCGTCGACAAGCCTTCCGGGTGCACGTCGCACGACGTCGTGCAGCGAGTGAGAAGGGCGATCCAACAGCGTTCCGTGGGTCATGCGGGAACGCTCGACCCGCTTGCCACCGGTGTTCTGGTCGTCGCGGTCGGTGAAGCGACCAAACTCGCCTCGTTCCTACAGGCGCAGGACAAACGGTACGACGCGACCATCGCGCTAGGGACCACGACGGATTCGCTCGATGCCGATGGCACCGTCACGGGGACTTGTGACGTGCCGGTCTTCGATGAGGCGGAGGTCAACAGGGCCCTCGAACCGTTTCTTGGAAGTCATCCGCAGCGTGTGCCGGAGGTCAGCGCGATCAAGGTGGACGGGACGCCCCTCTATCGCCGCGCGCGCCGCGGCGAATCGGTCGAGGCGCCATTCCGCCAGGTGGAACTGTTCTCGGCGGACGTGCAAACCGTGTCGCCTTCGGAGATCAGCCTGAGCCTCCACTGCTCGAAAGGGTTCTACGTTCGCTCGTTGGCGCGAGACCTCGCCGAGGCGCTCGGCACGGCTGGCCACATCAAGAAGCTCCGGCGAACCGCGAGCGGTCACTTCGACCTGACCCGAGCGGTCCCTGGAGACGGGATGACGCGCGATGCGATTGAAGCGCGACTCGTTTCGCTCGCCGAGGCTTGTGATGCCCTCCCGAAGGCGACGCTAGACGCGGAAGGCGCACAGCACGCTCGACACGGCCGGGCGATCCCGCCTGAGAACATTCTCGACGACCTTTGGCGCGACGCCGGACCGGAGGTTTCGTTCGCGCTCTTCGGTATCGATGGACAGCCGATTGCGATCGGGCGTAGGCAGGGAGACGGATTGCGCGTCGTGCGTGGGTTCGTTCGCGACGCGTAGTCTATCGGTGTGGTAGTGCTGAAGAGGTGATTCACACCCACACTCTCATCGTGGGGGCCGGCGTTACCGGCCTGGCCTGCGCCGACCGACTCGGCGATGCAGACTATCTGATCGTCGAGGCGGAGCCCGAGATCGGCGGCTACTGTCGCACGGTCAAGCGCGATGGCTTCACCTGGGACTACTCCGGTCATTTCTTTCACTTTCGCGATCCGGAGATCGAGGCCGATCTCGTCAGCCGAATGACCGGCCGTGTGTTGCGCGTGGAGCGCGCCAGTCGCATCTGGTACGCGAACTCGCTGATCGATTTCCCGTTTCAACGGCACCTCCATCAGCTTCCGCCGGATGAGTACGAGCAGTGCGTCCGCGACCTCGAGGCCCGAGACGAGTCGCGAAGCATCGGCAACTTCAAGGACATGCTCTATGCACGGTACGGTCGCGGGATCGCGGAGAAGTTTCTCATCCCGTACAACGAGAAGCTCTACGCGACGAACGTGGCGACGCTCGACGTCGATGCCATGGGCCGGTTCTTTCCCCACGCGACAACCGCGGAGATGTTGAGCCGAGAGCCCACCAAAGGGAGCGGCTACAACACGACCTTCACGTATCCAGAAGGGGGCGCCGTGCAGTACGTCGAGGCGCTGTCCGAGAACGTGTCTCCCGATCGAGTCTTCTGCCGAGAACGCGTGGTCGGTATCGATCTGGGCGCGAAAGTAGCAACGACGAATCGACGCTCGATCTCCTACGACCGTCTCGTCAGCACGATGCCGTTGGTTTCGTTGCTCGAGATCTGCGCGTTGCCGCACGATCCTTCGGTCTTCGACTGGAACCGTGTGCTCGTCTTCAATCTAGGCTTCGATCGCAAAGGGCTGTCAGGCGTGCATTGGGTGTACTACCCGCAACGAAGCCTCTCCTTCTACCGAGTCGGCTACTACGACAATATCCTTGGGGACGATCGGATGAGCCTCTACGTGGAGATCGGGTTGGGCCGTGAGACCGAGTCTGAGCCCGGCCTCGCCGAACGGTGGCTGCCGCGTGTGCTGTCCGATCTCCAGGCGTGCGGGGTATTGAAGGACCAGGCGTTGATCGCGTCGCACCATGCATTGCTTGACCCCGCCTACGTCCACATCACGACGCAATCGACCGAGCAAGCGGCGCTCTTCAAGTCGATGCTCGCCGAGGAATCGGTCTACTCGATCGGCAGGTACGGGTCGTGGCGGTATTGCTCGATCGAGGACAACATCGTCGAGGCGCGCGCATTGGTCGCGGAGCGACTGGCGTGAACCCGCAGCTCGCATCAGAGTGCGGCGCATGAACGAATCGCGTACTTCTGAACTTGGGCCGCTGGCGCCTCTCGAAGGGGTCTGGGAGGGCGACCACGGTGCCGACGTGTCGCCCGACGATGATCCACGCGAGATTGAGCGCAACTCGTTTCGCGAGCGGCTGACCTTCGAACCCACGGGTCTCGTCGAGAACCACCAACAGTCCCTCTATGGGCTGCGCTACTCCAAGGTGGCTTGGCGCCTCGGTGCGGAGGAGCCCTTTCACGAGGAGGTCGGCTACTGGCTTTGGGACGCCGAGCGGAGCGAAGTGATGCTGAGCTTCATCGTTCCACGCGGGATCATGGTCCTTGCGGGTGGCAAAGCCGAACCCGATGCTCGGAGCTTCCGGTTGGAGGCAGAGGTGGGGTCGGATGTGTTCGGGATTTGCTCCGGACCGTTTCTCGACGCGGAGTTCAAGACGGTTCGTTACCACATCGACGTGAGCTTCGGCGACGACGGCTCGTTCACCTACGACGAAGATACGGTGATGCGCATCAAGGGCCAGTCCGAGCTCTTCCACCATACTGACCGGAACACCCTCACCAAGGTGCCTTGACGTCGACGGGATCCTGGCGGGCCGCTGCCAGCTCTCCTTGCTCGCCTAGGAGCGTTGGCCGACGTACTCGAGCACCTGCCGTGAGGAGAGCTCGACGCTGGAGGGGCCGCTCCGAATGAAGAAGGCGTCCTTGTTGTTCCACTTGAGAAAGACCGGCTTGGACGAACGTTCGCATTCAACCACCACGATGCTGCGCCCATCGACCGCGTGGACGGCGAAGCGGATCAGTTGGGAGAATTCCGCGCCGATATGCTGATTGACGAGGTTCTTGAGGTGGAGCTGGCAGCGATCAGGGCTCTCGAACCTGTCCTCCTCAATGCCACGGAGCGCTCCGTCGTCGCCCACACCAATGAGGACGGTGCCGCCGTCGGAGTTCATGAAGGCGACGGCTCCCTTGAGCCACGCGAGCTCAATGTCCTTGCTGTTCTTGTCGGTCTTGAGGTTTCGCCGGACGGTCGACTTGAACTCGATGGTGGGACCCTCGCCACGGGAGACCAGGGCTCGAACGTCGTCGGCGAAGGTTTCGTCCTCGACTCGGGTGATCGAGTCGTCTCGAAGCTTCGCGCCGTACCCTCGCAGCAGGTACACGGTGGCGAAGATGCCGAAGAAGAGGATCGCAGCGAGGCCCCACAACAGGCGCTCTGTCCCTTCGAAGGGGGTCCCGAAGATGTCCTCGTCGGGGACGGCGACACCCATCCAGAGCTGGGATCGCGGGTCGAGTAGGGTGAAGCCGGCCCAGCCTGCGTCGCGACCCCGTCCGAAATGCACGGGTCGTTCGTCGTCGGTTCCGTCGCCGAGCCACGCTTGCATGGCTGCGGCCACGAGCGGATTTCCGACCTCGGTCGGAGGCACGAAGATCGGGGCAAGCGGCTGTTCGGAGGCCGACGCCGACGAGGGGAGGAAGACTTCGCCCGCGGAGTTGCAGAGGAACGCCGCGCCATGTTCGCTCACGTTGATCTCGTTGACCATCTCGGAGAGACCGGTGAGCAGCATGTCGAAGGCGACGACAGTCGGTGGCGCCTCGCCCGCCTGGAATCGCATCGACTGGCTGACCCCATACGCGTCGCTGTCGGGAAGCGGATGGGGCGGGCTCCGGAATACCGATTCGATGGGCGTATGGTCGATAGCACCCACGAACCACGGACGCGTCGTCGGATCGTAGTCTCCGATCGTGGTTGGGGTCTTCTCGAGCAGCTTGCCCTCGACGTTCCACCGGCCTTCTTCGTAAGTGGCGCCATCTGCCCCGGGGCGCCGCGTCCGGGTGGTCCACCCCTCGAGCGTCCCGTCGACCCCGCGGTTGGCCGCGAGCAGGATCTCGCTGCCCTCTGCGTCGGCGACGATCACGGACGAGACCTTGGAGAGGGGACGGAGCACCGGCGTGAGCTCCTTGACGACCCGGTCGACCCGAACGGCGTCGATGAGCCCCATCTTCCCCCATTCCCAGGCCATCGTCAGCCCCTGTTCGACGGGGCTGATCCGACTCTCGAACTGCTCCGCCGCGACCTGGGTCGCGTGCTCGATGCGGTTCTGGGCGACGCGCTTCTCGGTGTTTCGGGCGTTCAAGAGAATGACCGCGGCGAACGCACCCGCCGTCAGCAGGACCACAAGGGTGAGGTTCCGGATCATGCGACGGCGCAGGTTCCGAGGGCGGGGTCTCAGCAAATCGATGGCGGCGGAACCTACGAGCATGACCTAGCCCCGTGTTCGCATCGTCCGGTCGATCGGACTTCTGCTGCCCCCTGAATCGGACGATGGGACCGGAGGCGCCGACTGGATTCGAACCAGCGAATGGAGGTTTTGCAAACCTCTGCCTTACCACTTGGCTACGGCGCCTTGAGGGCTGCGCTTGTAGCTCTGATCCGAGCCATTGTCACGCGCCGTTCTCGAGCTTAGCGGAGGATCGGGCTGGCGCGCCACACGCCGCGTGGTAGGCAATCCCACATGACATCACAGGACTCCTTTCAGAGCCGCGTCACGATTCATGCTGGGGGCCGGCAGGTTGTGATCCACAGGTTGGACGCGCTGATTCGGGCAGGGTTCGAGGGTATCGCGACTCTCCCCTATTCGATTCGAGTGCTGCTCGAGAACCTGCTTCGCTATGAAGACGGGTCGACCGTCACCCGGGAGGACATCGAGGCCGTCGCGAACTGGGATCCGGCTGCCACACCTTCCACGGAGATCGCGTTCCGGCCTTCGCGGGTCCTGCTCCAGGACTTTACGGGGGTTCCGGCGGTGGTCGACCTTGCGGCCATGCGGGACCAGTTCGCCGCGATGGGCGGCGATCCGAGCCGGATCAATCCGCTGCAGCCCGCCGACCTCGTGATCGATCACTCGGTTCAAGTCGACTCGTATGGGCTCTTGCGATCCTTCGAGGACAACGTGAAGCGCGAGTTCGAGCGCAACCAGGAGCGCTACCAGTTCCTGAAGTGGGGGCAGACGGCTTTTCAGAACATGACGGTGGTTCCCCCGGGCACTGGGATCGTCCACCAGGTCAACCTCGAGCACCTTGCGCGGGTCGTGTTCACGCGCGAGCTCGACGGAGGCACGGTGGCGTATCCCGACAGCCTCGTCGGGACCGACTCGCACACGACGATGATCAACGGGCTCGGTGTTCTCGGATGGGGCGTAGGGGGCATCGAGGCCGAAGCCGCGATGCTCGGTCAGCCGATCAGCATGCTCCTTCCCCAGGTGGTGGGCTTCAAGTTGAGCGGCAAGCTTCGCGAGGGTGCGACCGCGACCGATGCCGTCCTGACGGTCACCGAGATGCTCCGGGCCAAAGGTGTGGTCGGAAAGTTCGTCGAGTTCTACGGCGAGGGCATGGAGTCGCTCTCGCTGCCGGATCGCGCGACGATTGCGAACATGGCGCCCGAGTACGGCGCGACGATGGGATTTTTTCCCGTCGACGACGAAACGCTTTCGTACCTTCGGTTCTCCGGCCGCGATGAGACCCACGTCGAGGTCGTCGAGCGTGTCCTCAAGGAGCAGGGGCTGTTCCACTCGGGGAGCGCCCCCGAACCTCGTTTCACCGACACGTTGGAGCTCGACCTCGGCGACGTCGTGCCGTCGATCGCAGGTCCGAAGCGTCCACAGGACCGTATTCCGTTGTCGGAATCCAAGCGGTCTTGGCACAAGGTTCTCGAGGGCTTCGAGGCCTCGGCCGAAACATCGGCTGAGGTCACGCGGGGCGACGAGACATTCTCCGTACAGAACGGTTCCGTGGTCATCGCCGCGATCACCAGCTGCACCAACACGTCGAACCCGTCCGTCATGCTTGCCGCGGGCCTCGTGGCCAAGAAGGCGCGAGAGAAGGGTCTGCAAACCAAGCCGTGGGTCAAGACGAGCCTCGCGCCCGGGTCCCAAGTCGTGACGGAGTACCTCGAGGCGTCCGGCCTGATGACCGACCTCGAGGCGCTGCGGTTCAATCTCGTGGGATACGGATGTACGACGTGCATCGGCAACTCCGGGCCGCTCGACCGCGAGATCGCCGAGGTCGTCAAGGGCAACGACCTGATCGTAACCTCCGCGCTGAGCGGGAACCGCAACTTCGAGGGGCGGGTAAACCCACTGACCCGCGCCAACTACCTCGCCTCGCCGCCGCTCGTGGTGGCCTACGCCCTAGCAGGCACGATGGACATCGACTTCGAGTCGGAGCCACTTGGCCAGGGTGCCGATGGTTCGGACGTATTCCTTCGCGATGTCTGGCCGTCCCATCAAGAGATCACCGACGCGCTCCGCTCCTCCGTCAAGAAGGAGCAGTTCCTCGAGCGGTATGCGGTCGTCCTTGATGGGCCACCCGAATGGCAGCAAGTCACGTTCGAGAAGGCCGACCAGTACCAGTGGGATCCAGAGTCGACCTACGTGCGGCTCCCGCCGTTCTTTGAGGGAGTCCAGGCGGGAGCGCCGGAAGCGCCATCCGACATCGAAGGCGCGCGCGTACTCTGTCTCCTGGGCGACTCGGTGACGACCGACCACATCTCCCCGGCAGGCGCGATTGCGCTGGACGGGCCAGCGGCTCGCTACCTTCAAGAGCACGGCGTGTCCCCACGTGACTTCAACAGCTACGGGAGCCGTCGCGGCAACCACGAGGTGATGATGCGAGGCACCTTCGCCAACATCAGGCTTCGAAACCTCCTGGCTCCAGGGACGGAAGGAGGCATTACCCGCTACCTTCCGACCGGCGAGCAGACCAGCATCTTTGACGCCGCGATGCGCTACCAGAAGGACAACACGCCGCTTTTGGTGATCGCGGGCAAGGAGTACGGAACGGGATCGTCGCGTGATTGGGCCGCCAAGGGCACGCTGCTTCTTGGTGTCCGTGCCGTCATCGCTGAGAGCTACGAGCGCATCCACCGGTCGAACCTCATCGGCATGGGCGTCCTGCCGCTCGAGTTCTGTCACGGCGACGACCGAGAGAGCCTCGGCCTCACGGGGGAAGAGACCTTTTCGATCACCGGGATCAGCGGGGAGCTCGCCCCGGGCAAGAACCTCAAGGTCACCACGGATTCGGGCGCGTCATTCGACGTCAAAGCGAGGCTCGATACCCCGCAAGAGGTGGAGTACTACCTGCACGGCGGCATTCTGCAGTACGTGTTGAGACAGCTCGCGGCCAACGAGCAGGCGTCGGGATAGCCGTTGGTGTCAGGGTAGGGGTCTCGTGTCTTTGGTCTTCGTCGTGTCGCCGCCACGGGCGGGTTCTACCCTACTTCAGCGAATGCTGGGGGCTCATCGGGAGATTTTCACTCACCCGGAACCCCACCTCATCTCGCCGATGGCCCACCTCGGCGTCTACGGAAACGTCGACAAGGCTCCTTACGACCACATCAATGCCGCGGAGGCGATGCGTGCGTTCATCGAAGACCTTCCCAATCGAGAGCAGGACTACCTCGATGCGGTGCGGGCCTATACCGACACGTTGTATGGTCGTATGCTGTCGACCTCGGAAGCGAGCTACTTCCTCGACAAGACCCCTGCCAACGCACTGGTTCTGCCGTTCCTCGAGCGAGTCTATCCCGACGCGAAGTACGTGCTGCTGACTCGGCATCCGCTGGCCGTCTTCAGCTCGTACGCCAACAGCTTCTTCGAGGGCGACTGGCAGGCCGCGCACGCTTACAACCCCATCCTCGAACGCTACGTTCCCGCCATGGGTCGGTTCTTGCGAGAGCGCCCTGTGCCGCTGCTGCAGGTCGCCTATGAAGATCTCGTGCAAAGCCCCGACTCCCAACTCGAACGAGTCTTTGCGTTTCTGGGCGTCGATCACGACCCCGATGCGGTGAACTATGGTGCGGCAGCCCCGGCGAAGAAGGGCATGGGCGACCCCATCACGGTTGACGCGCACGATCGCCCCGTCGACGACTCGATCGACAAGTGGGCCGCCGAGGTCGTCCGAGACGCGGGCAAGCGCGAGCTCTGCGAGCAGATGCTGAGCGCAATTGACGACCAGGACCTCGATGCGTGGGAATGGCCTCGTGACGCGCTTTGGCTCCCGCTCGAGGCCGCGGGCGCCGCGCCGCCGGTTCCTCGCAAGCGCAACACATACACGCTCCAACGACGGGTCTTGTTGGCACTGAAGAGGGACATCCATCAACGACCCCACGGCAAACTCGTGCGGCGCATCAAGTACTATTGCGATGTGCTCCTTCGCGAGTAGCCCGGCGGGGCTCGTGATGACACGTCAGCGAGATCGACGTCGCGCGACCACGACCTGGGTTTCGGTGGCTCGGGTGATGCGCTCGTCGCCGAAGTCGCCGGTGTGAGAGTCGATTGTGAACCCGTGGTGCTCGACTAGGGCGGCGAGTTCGGCCGGAAAAAAGTGGCGTTGTGTGAGCTTCGTGCAGAACGAAAGGCTTGGATCGCTCGGGTGCTCAAAGTCCATCGTGACGGTCTCGACCTGGGAGGCCGTATCGTAGTGAAAGAACTCTCCGTAACGGTACTTCCCGCCGTCCCTGGGGTGGGGCACGAGGCCCCCCCGGTAGCGTTTGGTGGGGTCGCGGGCGAGCGTGGCCGGGTCAGGGACGAGCACGTCGAACACGAACTTCCCGCGCGGCCTCAAGTGGTGGTGGGCCGTCCGAAAGCCGCGTGTGACGTCGTCTTGCGTGTACAGATGGTTCCACACGTGAAAGGGAGCGATCACGAGTGCAAACCGCCTCTTCAGTCGAAGGGTTCTCAGGTCGCCACGTCTGAACTCGACGCGGTTCTGAACGGAGCGCGGAAGTCGCTCGGCTTTGTCGCGAGCGCGGGCAAGCATTGGCTCCGAGTCGTCGAGCGCCACAACTTCGACCCCTGCCCGCGCGATTGCCCAGGCCACGCGACCGGTACCGGTGCCAAGCTCGAGAACGGGACCGCCTGATCCCAGGGCGCGCTCGACGTAGAAGCGAACGTCGTCGCGGCGACGGCGATAGGTCTGATCGTAGTAACGCCCGTCCGAGTAGTGTGTGTTTGCGCGGGACTTCGCGCCTTTTCGATGACGGCTATCCACGGCCCTGGCAGATGTGGTCCGCGAGCTCGGCGAAACCGAGTCCGCGATCGGAGTCGGTCACGTACGCTGGCGGCGTCGGGAGTCGGGCGAGATGCTGGCGCACGTTCGCGACTCCGACGCTGAGCGGGAAGTACGAAAAAGCGGCGGCGTCGTTTCCGCTGTCGCCGACGAACAGCCAGCGATCCGGCTCCGCCGAGAGTTCGACTGAGAGCACTTCGCGAAACGCTTTTTCGAGACCTCGCGCCTTGTCCCAACCCCCCGGCGTGGCATGCGCGTGAACGGTCGACACCAAGCTCGACGCGCCGTGCTCCTCGATGATCTCCACCAGAAGGTCGATCTCATCCGCCGACACCGTCTGCTCTTCACCGATGTCGAATGCCAGGTCGCACCGACGCGCACCACGGTCGTTGGCGAGACGGACGTGTGGCATTCGTTTGGCGACCTCGTCTGCGATCGCGTCGAGCATCACCCGGTGCTCGCGGCGCTCTTCCTCGCTCGCGAAGTAACCTTCGCGCGATCGACCGCCCTCGATCCAGGCCCAGCCAGCGCCGTTCTCGCCGACCGCCAGGTCGACTGGCCACATCCGAGCCACCACGTCGGCCCACCCAAGCGGCCTGCCGGTGACCGACACCAGCGAGAGCCCGGCCTGACGCAGTCGGTGCAGCGCTGAGAACGCCTCAGCCTCCAGGATTCCGTCCCTGGTTACGGTATCGTCGATATCGAAGACGACGCCACGGAGCTTGCTCGGATCTAGGCTAACGTAGTGCTCCATGCGTGGTTTCCCTTCCATACCATACCCCCTGGGGTTGCAGTCGCCTTCTGGCCGGCGTACCGTAGTTGAAGGAGGGAAACCGTGCCCAATCTAGGATTCGGCGAGCTAGCCATTGTCTTCTTGATCGTCATTCTGATCTTCGGGGCGAACCGCCTTCCTCAGATCGGCGAAGGGATCGGCAAAGCGATTCGCAATCTGAAGCGCGGTCTCAACACGGACGACGACATCGACGTCACCCCGAGCGATAAGCAGGTTCCTGAGAAGGCTGCGTCTCGGGTCGAGGATGCCGAGGTGGTCGAGCGCAAAGTCGAGACCAAGACTTAACAGTGCTCACCCGAGAGTGACCGACTGCGCCTCCCTGAGCTCGAGGATCGCACGGCAGCTCAACCGCAACGGTGGAGCGAGGCCTGACGCCATCGCCGCCTCCTTGAGTTCCGCGGTGCGCAGGTGGGGTGCGAGAAGGAGGCCGATGTCGAGGGGACATGCCGGGTTTCGAACGATCGCGTGCCGCGGCCGATAGCGGACGACCCACCGGGGGTGAAGGTAGACCGCCCGTAGGACCTCGGGGTCGTTCGGCCGAAGCGCGCTGACGCGCACCACGTCCTCCTCGGTCAGCGCTGGGTTGTCGAGGAGGATGCGAACGACGTCGGGGTGAGGGTCGCGAACGACTCTCTGGATCAGGTCGCGGTCATGCGTCCGAGCCAGCGACTTTCGCTCGCCAAGCGTGAGGGGGCGCCCACGCCCGAAGTCTGGGATGCGCCGTGGAGTGCCGTCACCCCCATCGTCTGGGCTCGCAGCAAGGAGAATGTCGGACAGCCCGTGACGTTCCTCTCGACGCGCTTCCACGCCAAGCGCCGCTCGGCGCTTCTCGAGCCTGGGGTCGAACAGCGACCATCCGAGGGCGAGAAAGGACCGTTGTGCATCGGGCAGCCCGAGGGCGGCGCCCCGATAGGCGCCTTCGATCAGCTGAAGGCCCTCGGTAAGCTCGAGCGAGCTCAGTTGTTCGACCAATAGACCGGCTCGCATGGCGATTTCGTCGATCCGCGATAGCCGCTTGAAAAGACCCTCGTACGCCGCTTGCTCTGCTGCCACCAAACCCCCCGTGCAAGCCTAGCGACGGTGTCTCGAATCGCCAGCTTGACGCGTTGCGTCGAGGCGCTAGCTTCGCTACGCCATGACGCAAAGCGAGCAAGTCCGGGTGATCAAGCGGTACGCCAACCGCAAACTCTACGACACCCGAGATAGTCGCTACGTGACCCTCGATCGAATCGCTGAGTTCGTCCGCGAAGGCGAAGAGGTGCGAGTTCTCGACAACCGCTCCAAGAAGGACCTTACGAAGGTCACGCTGGCTCAGATCATCTATGAAGAGCAGAAGAGCGGCCAGGCCACGGCTTGGTCGGTCGGCAGTCTTCGGGACTTCATCCAAGAGGGGCGGGAGCGTTTCCTGACCACCCTGAAGGAGGGCCCTGTCGGAAAGCTCGTCGGCCGGGCCGAGGAGATCGGCGCTGAAGTCCGCGAGGCCGCCGATGATCGTGTTCGCGCCCTGCTCGACGGCGCTGCCGCGCATGTGAAGCAGCTTCAGGGCGAGGTCGCGCGACTTCAGGCTCGAATCGAGGAATTGGAAGCGAAAATAAGGCAAACTGCCGAAAAGACGTCCTCCACGCCCGACTCCCCGGACTCTTCGGAATAATCTCGGCGGCCGCGGGTTGGCGGAATAGGGCCCATGGCGAGAAGTGCAAAGAAGATTGCCGGTGAGCGCCGCTTGTTCGAGGCGGACGCGCGCCCCCATCTCGACAACCTCTACGCCGCTGCGCTGAGGCTCACCCGGTCACCGGTCGACGCCGAGGACCTCGTTCAAGATACCCTCGTTCGTGCATATCGGTTCTACGACCGGTTCGAGGCGGGAACGAACTTCAAGGCCTGGCTCCTCCGGATTCAAATGAACACCTTCGTGAACCGATACCGGCGTGCCGTGAGAGAACGCGAAGTGCTCGACGGCCCGATGGCCGCGCCCGTCGGCGAGGGCGTGATGAGCCGCGCGACGATGCGGGGCTTGACCGATCCCGAAGGCGACGCGCAGCGTAGTCTGATAGCGCGGGAGATCACGCGCGCATTCGACGAGCTCTCAGACGACGCCCGGGCGATGGTGCTCCTCGCGGACGTCGAAGAGCTTTCCTACAAAGAGATCGCAGATATCGTGGGATGTCCGATCGGCACGGTCATGTCGAGGCTGCACCGCGCCCGCAAACAGCTTCAGGGTTCACTTGAAGCGCACGCGATTCAGCTTGGTATCGTCGCACCGAACGACGCCGAGGAGGCTGAGGGGTCCGAACCTGTCTCCCTTGAGGCGTTTCGAACACGGAAGGCTACGCGATCATGAACTGCAAACTCGTACGACGTCATATCGGGGCGTTCGTCGATCGAGAACTGGACCCGACGACTCAGATCGAGTTCGAGCGACACCTGGAAACCTGCGTGCGTTGCCAGGAGCACCTCGCGTTCGAAACGTCGATGCATGAACAGACACGCGGCGCACTTGGCGGCGACGATGCGCCGGACCATCTGTGGGGCCGCGTCCTCAATCGCCTCGATGAGATCGACGATGCGCGCCAGGATCATGTGGGGGTAGCTCACGCGCGACCGATGCGTTGGAAGCAGGCTTGGCCGATTGCGGCAGCGGCTCTCGCACTTCTCGTGCTTGGGGGCGTCGTCGGGCTTCCGGAGGGTACGAGCTACCAAGGCGCGAGCATGGGAATGCTGCAGGATGTGGTGAACCTACACTCGCAGAAGCTCCCATCGGATGTTGAGGCGGCCGAGCCCCAGCAGGTGGTCACCTACTTCCGCGGCAAGACGCCGTTTCCGGTGAAGCCCGCGATGTTCGATGGCCAGACGACCGCGCAGTTGGTCGGCGCGCGGTACATTCGTCTTGGCAACAAGCCGGCGGCGGCGCTCTACTACAACTACGGTGGGCGCCGCGTGACCCTGCTCGTGTTTCGAGATCCTGGGTTGGTCGAGGATGCCCAGAGCACCCATGTAGGCGGACGTGAACTCCACTACTACAACGTCGGGAATCATGTTGTCCCGATCCGTCAGCATCGTGGGCTCAACTACGCGTTTTTCGGTGACCTCCAGCGTCCGGCGCTCCTCCAACTCGCCGCGAACGCCCGCGTGGGCAACTAGCCCGTCGCCCCGAATCGCCTTGTAAACCCGGTGTCGCCGTTGACAGGGCAACCCTCCGGCATCTATTCTCTTTTTGACGGTATCGGAACTTTGCAAGTTCGGGGGGAACGCATTGCACCGGGTCTTGGTGGTCGACAGCGATCGAGAATTTTCGGACAGCCTGAAGGCTGAGCTCGAGGGGCGTTATGCGACCGACGTGGAGCTCGCGCCGACGGGCGAGGCTGGGATGGCCGCCGCGAAGGCGCAAACGCCCGACATCGTGGTGCTTGCGGTTGAGCTGAACGATGACAACGGGTTTCTGATCGGGCGAAAGCTCAGACGAAGCAAACGCCTCGGACACGTTCCCATCATCATTCTGTCAAACGACGAGAACGCTGATAATCTGTTTGAGCAACATCAAAAGACAAAGTCAAAGGCCGAGGACTATGTACGTAGGCCGATCAGTGCCGAGGATCTCGTTGCCAGGATCCAAGCCCAAATTCCGCTCGAGCCTCTGAGCGCCACCGACCACGAAATCGAAGGGGAAGACGAGATGTCCGACGACACGCGAAGTGATGCGCCAGCGAATGGCGGGGAGATCGACGAAGAGATCGACGCGTTCGCCGATGATGCGTTTGACGCGCTGATGATGGGGGGCGAAGACAAGCCCGCCGAGGGTGCTGCCGAAGCCTCCGCGGAGACTGCCGATGAGCCGGAAGCGTCCGATGGCCCAGCGACCGGCGAGTACGAGGACGTCGAACTCGACGATGTGATCATGGTGTCCGACGCTCCACCGGAGGAAGTCGCGAAGCCAAGCTCGATGCCGCCTGCCGCGCCGCCCGAATCGATGCGACCCCCTCCCGGTGAGAACATGGGGGTGGTCGAGGTAGCGCGGCTCAAGTCCGAGATCTCGGAGCTCAAGGCGAAGCTGGCCGAGTCCTCTGGCGGCGTCTCGAGCCGGCAGTTCTTGGACCTGCGCGAGACCTTGAACTCGAAGGACAAGGAGATCCTCGACCTTCGGGATCAAATGACCGGCAAAGACAAAGAGATCATCGAGCTCAAAGACCAGTCCATTGAACTCGAACGGGCGCGCGCCGATTTCGACGAGAAGACCGCCGGTCTAGAGCGAACCTTGTCGAAGGCCCAGGAGTCGATCGCTGGGCTTACCGAAGACAAGGAAGCCGCGAACAAGCGCTTCGAAGACGTGAAAGCACGCTTCGAGCGCGAGCAGCAGAAAGCTTCGGGACTCGAAGAGTCGCTGGCAGAGGAACGCCAAGGCCGGGCGGCCGACGTCGAAGCGCTCAAGAGCGCGCATGATGCAGAGCTTGGGAAGGCTGCGATTGCGCACGAAGATGCGCTGACGTTGGTGAAAGCAGAGGCGGCAGCGTCCGTCGCCAAGCTAGAAGAAGACAACACCGCAGCGCTTCAAGCCGCGCAGCAGGACAAAGAAACATCGCTCGGGGCGTTGCGCTCCGAGTTGGCCGATCAGCAGTCGGCAGCACTTGCGCAAGCCGCGGCCGAAGCCGCTGCTGCGCAAGCCGCAGCGGTCGCCACGGCTCGCGAAGAGCTCGAAACGCAAGCGGCTGCGCAGGTGGTCGAGGTGGAGACCGCCTGGAAGCGGACGCTCGCCGAGAAGGAGGCCGAGCTTAAGGGGGAGAAGGAACTCGCGGTCGAAACGCTCGAAGCCGATCACTCGAAGCAACTGGCGACGCTCGGCCGAAAGCTCGCGGACACCGAGACCGAGCTGTCAGGTGCGCGTGAGCGAGAGCAGCTCAACGCGGAACGGGGTGCCGAACTCGAGACGAAGCTCACCGATGTCGAGGCGACCCTGGCGACCACCACCACGCAGCTCACCGAAGCGCAGGAGACGCGGGACAGGCTCCACGGTGAGCTCACCGAGACCAAAGAGGCCCGTGATGGGCTGCGCTCCGAGCTTGACGCGAGTACCGGACGGGTCTCGACCCTCGAAGGCGAGAAGCGCGAGCTCGAGTCCCGCGTGGGTTCGCTCGAGGCGGTCAAGTCGCAACTCGAATCGAAACTCTCGGACGCGATGCAGAAGATCGCCACCGACGAGGCGATTCTCGAGCGCGTCCGCAAAGCCATGGCGATTGGGCTTACGCTTCTGGAGGAGCAGAGCCAGAACGTCGTCGGCGGTGCGGATTCCGAGATGGAAGGCGTTTCCGAGGACGCTGAGTAAGGGCCGGCCGAGTCGAGACGAGAGCGGTCGCGAGCGGTATGGGGGCGCGGTCTGCAGCTCGGCGGACGAGTTCGCCCAGCGCGCGACGACAAAGGGGAGACTCCTGGAGCGCCTCGAGCTGGTCGAGGAGCTGCGTTGCGTTGGCCGTCCGATCCGGCGGGTGGGGGTGCAGTAGTCCCTCGATCGCCGCGATGAGGACCTTGGGCGTGGCCGGGGCTGCCGACTCGAGCGGTTCGTGTATGCCGTGCCGCGCGTTGTCGAGCGTCTCGATATCATTGTCTCCGTCGAATGGTCGGCGCCCGACGAGGCATTCGTATAGGAGCACGCCGAGAGAGAAGAGATCGGTCCGCGCATCGTAGTGACGTCCGAGGGCGTACTCAGGGGCCATGTACGGGACCTTTCCCTTGATCGCGGTGCTGCGGAGGCTACCGGGTCGATGGGTTTGTTTGGCGATCCCGAAGTCGGCGAGCTTGATCTCACCCGCGAAGCTCAGCAGGACGTTCGAGGGAGAGAGGTCGCGATGCAAGATCCCCGCAGCGACGCCCCGCTCGTCCGCCGTGTGCGCGAACTCGAGGGCGGAGCCCAGCGAACGTGCAAGGTACAAGACGAGCTGCGGGTCGAGGGTGCGCCCCTCGTTCCGTTCCGCGTCCATGAGGCCACGGAGGTCGCTCCCCTCGATGAGTTCGAGTGCGAGGTAGTGGGCCCCGCCCACGACTCCGAAGTCGAGGACGCGTGCGATGTTGCCATGGTGGAGGAGCGCAGACAGGCGGGCCTCGCGGCGAAACATCGCGACGAACTCCGGCTCCTGTTGGAAGGTTGCCAGGATTCGCTTGACGCAGACGCGTTGCTCGAAGCC
>JBCCEK010000074.1:0-18313 GCA_039030295.1 Myxococcota bacterium
GACGCGATCGATCGTCAACACCGATAGGTTCGCGCGACGAGCCAACTCCGCCTTCGACATCATGCGCTCGATCCGAATCTTGCGAACATTGTTTGGCTTGTTGCCACTCTTCTTGCTCGCTTTGGGCTTTTGAGCCCCTTCATCACCGCCCGCCGAGGACACTGCATCACCTGCCGCCTCGGGCTTGGGGATGGCTTCGTGTGCCTCTGGTTCGTAACTCATGATTTGGCTTTTCGAAGGACGGAAAGGCACCCTGCCAGTCCTTCACAACGTTATGACCGAAGCATGAGAGGGTCAAGCAACTTTGAAAAATTTACCACTAAATTATGTGTTAATTAGGCATAAGTTAGGCGTAGCTTGCTAACGGAACGCAGACATCCGCGATCGTCCAGCACTGGTTGTGCTCCACGCGCGAACCCATCGGTTGTCAACGAACAAAGACGTCAGAATCATGGTCGCAACGCCTGAAGCCGATGGCAAAAAAATCGATTAGTTTGCCGTACGCGCACCCTCAACAATACTCGCCGGGTCGTGATGTGCCGAAGTGGGGTTTGGTGTGCCATCGCCGTCGTGTGGATGGCGCTCGTCATGGGCGCCCCCGCGCACGCTCAGCGAAAGCACACCGTCAAGCAGGGGCAGACCCTTGGGGCCATCGCCAAGCGCTACAAGGTGTCCGTGATGAACCTGGCGGCCGCGAACCGCTTGAAGAAGACCTCGAGCCTTCGTGTCGGGCAAGTCCTTCGCGTTCCGCCGAAGGGGGTCGTCTTCGTGTATCCGGGCCAGACCCTGTCCGGCCTGGCCAAGGCCAACAAGGTGAGCGTCAAGGCTCTCGCGAAGGCCAACCGTCTCAAACCCGATGCCACCCTTCGCGTCGGGCAGCGTCTCGAGTTGCCGGGCTACAGGGCTCGCGCCCAGGAGATGGAAAGCCGAAACTCGAAACTCGGCGGGCTCGTGATCCTCGAACGCCCCGCGAATCACGAGACACTGCGGGTGAAGCTCTTCGACAGCAGGGGCAAGGTGATCCCCAAAGGCCGTCAGAGCCTCGCGCGCTTCCTGAGGGATCGAGAGTCGGGGGAAGTGCGTCGTCCTCACGTACGGCTCATGCGCGTGCTGTCGTACCTCTCGGACCATTTCAACGGCCGCACCATCGTCGTGGTGAGCGCCTATCGCTCCCCCAAGAGCGGCGGTAGTGAATCGAGCCGACACGCGACCGGAGAGGCCGTCGACATTCGCGTTGAGGGCGTCCCCAACGAAGTCCTGCGCGACTACTGCCTCACGCTCTCTCGCCTCGGCGTCGGATACTATCCGCGGAGCAGCTTCGTCCACATCGACGTTCGTCCGCAGGCGGCGTACTGGGTCGACTGGTCGCGACCGGGGGAACCAGCGCTCTACCTGCCCCCCGGGCAGTCGCCCGAGGAGTTTGACGCCGGGACACCGACCGCCGTGTCACCCCCCGAAGGCGCCCTCGGGCAATGAATCCCCTCAGCTTCGGCTCTTTGGGAGTTCGATGCCGTGCTCCTTGAGGCGCCGGTAGAACGTTCGTCGGGCCATGCCAAGTGCCCGCGCCGCCTTGGCGCGATTCCACCCGTGCGCGTTCAGCGTCGCCACGATTCGGTCACGCTCGACGCCCTTGAAGTCCTGGTAGTTCTGTGGCTCCACCGAGCGCTCCGAGTCTGGGGGGGAACCACCGAGGGCGAGCTCGTCCGCCTCGATGGTGTCGGCGCGTGAGAACACGGCCGCGTTGATCAAGAGATGCTCGAGCTCACGAACGTTGCCGGGAAAGGAATGTGTCCCGAGTCGACGAAGCGCGTCCCGGCTCAGCATCTTCCTAGGTGCACCCTGCTCTTTGGCGAGGCGGGACAGAAAGTGCTCGCAAAGCAGCGGGAGGTCTTCGAGTCGCTCCCTCAACGGAGGAACTCGAAGCTCGACGACGGCCAGACGGTAGTAGAGGTCATCTCGAATCCTACCCTCCGTGACTAACGTCTCGAGCGGTCGGTTCGAGGAGGACACCAAGCGAACGTCGATCGCCTGCTCCGCGGCTCCCCCTACGGGACGGACCGTTCGCTCTTGGATCACGCGGAGGAGGTCGACCTGCATGCGCGCGGGCATGTCCGAGACCTCGTCGAGAAAGAGGGTCCCGCCCGAGGCCTGGACGAACACGCCTGTTCGGTCTCGCTCTGCGCCGGTGAACGCGCCCGCGACATGCCCAAAGAGCTCGCTCTCGAGTAGACCCTCGGGGATCGCCCCGCAGTTGAGAGAGACGAAAGGCGCATCAGCGCGAGCACTGCTTTGGTGGATGGCACGGGCGACGAGCTCCTTGCCGGTTCCGCTCTCACCAAAGAGCGCGACGGGGACCTCTGTCAGCGCCACCCGCTCAATCACCTCGTAGAGCTTTCGCATCGACGCACTGACCCCTACGAGACCCCAACGCACGCCCTCGGGAACGGAAGCTTGCAACCGCGCGACTTCTCGCTCGGTCCGGCGAAGCGTCTCGGCTTGGCCCTGCATGCGTCGCTCGAGCTGCTCGTTGGCGTACCGAAGCGCCTCGTTGGCCTCCTCGAGGGCTTGCTTCTGCGCCTGCACCTTCGACCACAGGTGCGCGGTCTCGAGCGCAATGGCGGCCTGATCCGCGTACGCCCGGAGGAGGTTCAGATCCGCCCCCGAGAACCGGCCGCGTTGGCTGCGGTGCTCGAGGTACAGCACGCCCCAAGTGCGGCTTCGAGAACGAATCGGAAGGCAGGCGACCGACTTGAGCATGAGTTGGTGGACCGACAGGTAGTCCCGAACCCGATGGTCTTCCTCCGCGTCGACCGTCACGATCGGCTCTCCGTCGATCAGGACCGTCTCCGCGATGGACTGGCTAAACGCCGCGGTGGCAGTGCCGGCCCGCGCCTCGGCGTCCCGGACGGTCGCCGGCTCGAGTCCGCCCTGCGCATCGGTGAGGAGGACCAGACCGCGCTCGGCGCCGCTCAGAGCGACCGCCCCGTCCGTCATGACCGACAGGAGCCCCTCGAGGTCGCGCTCGCTGGCCAGCTTGCGGAGGTTGTCCAGCAATGGGAGGAGGGCCGAGGCGGGCTTGGTGACTTCGCCAGGAGCCTCGGGTCGGCTCAGCACCTTCACGGCACGCCTCTTGGCGTCCCGCCAGAACCCATGGCGAAGCGGCGGTGGCAACGAGGTTGCGGCGTCGTCCCAGATTTCGACCGCCGAAGTCGCCGTCCTCCGCGCCAACGAAGCATCTTGGTCCCGTTCGAGGAGCGCCAAATCCCCCCAAGCGTCTGCCGCCAGCCGCAGCGCGCCTACGCCGAGTGCTTCGTTCGCGACGGCGCGCACCGAATCGGCGGAGTCACGGCGAAGGAGTCGGGCCTCGAGCCCCTCGACACCCGCCTCCGCGGCAAGCGCCTCGAGCATCTCTGCGACGACTTCGCGCCGGCCTAGCTCCAATGCGGCGCGCGCCCCGATCCGAAGGGCCCTCGAACGACCCTCGCGGCCTTGGGCAGCCACCGCGATGTGGGACAGGACTCCCTCCCAGTCCCCGCGAGCCGCACATACCCGTGCGCGAACGAGCGCGCGCACGTGCGCCGCCGGCGCGTCTGACAGCAACCCGAGGGCTGCTTCTTCGTTGCCCACCCAGGCGTGGAGCTCCGCCCGGAGGCTCGTGCGGAGCGCCGGAGGAAGTGCCCGCCGGTCTTCGCAAACCCGCTCGAGCGCGGCACCGATGGCCCCTCGCTCGACCAAGCACCACACGATCTCGGCCTCGATCCCCGGCCGCCTCGCGTCGGAGGCAGCCTCCAGGCTCGCTTCGAGGGCGGCGTTTAGCTCAACGAGGCTCGCTTCGGCACGCTCTGGCACACCCAGAGCATAGCGGATTCGCTACAGCCCCATCAGATCGATGATGACGACACCCCGCTCGGCGTCCTCTTCGCGCTCCTGCGGGGGCGCTCCTTCGCGGGCCGGGATGGGCAACTCGAGCTGCGGCCGCGTGGGCTGCGCCTGCTCTTCTTCTTCACGCTGCCTGATTTGGTCAATGATGAAGCCTGGGAGCATTGGTTGCCTCTCGTCTTTAACCTAGGTCAATCCTGGGACCCGACCAATATAATAACGCCTTCTCCGGTGACAACGTGTGTGCCAAAACCGAGACTATCGTGTCCTCTTCGTGCCGAAACCGCCGTGATCCTCGCGAGTTGTCACGATGAACGACCCTAACGGCGTAGCGAGTGACCCGAGGGATCTGCTGCGAAGGTACCGGCTTCGACCAAAACGCTCATTCTCTCAGAACTTTCTCGTCCAACCTGGTGCAGTCACACGGATTGTCGACGCCACCGTCGCCCTCGGGCCCGAGGTCGTGGAGCTCGGTCCGGGCTTGGGCGCGCTCACGCATGCGCTTCTCGCACGCGGATGCCGCGTGACGGCCGTCGAACTCGACAAGGACATGGTCGAGGTCCTCAACGCGGAGATCGGGGGCCACCCAGGGTTCCACTTGATTCAGGGCGACGCGGCGACATTCGATTTTCGTGCGCATGCCGCTGAGCGGGGGACTCGGCTCGCAGTGACCGGCAACCTCCCCTACCAGGCCACCGGCGCCATCCTCCGGCAAGTCATTGCGCAGCGGGACGCGATGCGGGGCGCAGTGCTGATGGTGCAACGCGAAGTCCGGGATCGCTTGGTCGCAGCGCCCGGCCGCAAGGACTACGGCGCGCTGAGCGTGTTCGCGCAAGCTGCCTGCTCGATCGAGACGGTGTGTCGGCTCCGGCCCGGGTCGTTCTACCCGCCGCCCAAAGTCGAAAGCGCCGTCGTTTTGCTCGAGCCGCGCCAAACACCGCTCGCCGAAGAGACCGACGGGTTTCGAACGGTCGTCCGAGCCGCGTTCCACACCCGCCGCAAGACCCTCCGAAACGCGCTTCGCCAGGTCGGCGACGCCTCGCGAACCGATGAGGCGCTCCGCAAGAGCGAAATCGACCCGGGACGCCGTGGCGAAACCCTGACGATCGACGAGTTCGTGCGCCTCGGGCGCGCATGGGAAGCGGCAGGATAGACCGAGTTTGGGCTTCGGCTTGGCGCGCGACGAGGAGCCCATGTATCGTGCGCTCCGCATGCGAAGTCGACTGCCCCTGCTCGCTCCGTTCGAGAAGCAGCACACGTACTGCACGTACTGTCCGAAGCTCTGTCGGTTCTCGTGCCCGGTTTCGGTCGCCCACGCGAGCGAGACGACGACCCCTTGGGCGAAGATGACGAGCGCCCATCACGTCGACCGTGGCAACCTCACCATGAGCGAGACGGTCGCGGCGAGCTGGTACGGGTGCACGGGGTGTCTGCGCTGCCGAAGTCACTGCACGCACCAACACGAAGTGGCGGCCACCCTTCATACGGCGCGCGCCGAGGCCGTGCGCCACCAGGTCGCGCCCAACGAGGCGAGCGCCGTCATCAGCCAACACGCCCAGCGGTCCCACGCCGCTCAAGTCGCCGGTGATGCCCTGTTCGACGACGCGGAGACCCGCACCCAGGCGAAGGTTTCGTACTTTCCCGGTTGTACCGCAAATGTGGTCCGACCCGAGGACGCCCTGGCAGGATACGAGGCGACCGCCGCGCTCACCGACCGACCTGTACGCGCCGTCCCCGGCCCGTGCTGCGGGCTCCCCCTGCTCGACGCGGGAGATCCAGACGGCTTTGTCGCAGCCGCCTCGACCCTTCTGTCGACGTGGAGCGAGGCCGAGCTCGTCGTGTTTCTCGACCCGGGTTGTCTCCACGCGCTCAGGGTCGAGGCGCCCCGCCACGGGGTTCGTCTCCCTGCGACCCCACTCCGACACGTGAGCGAGTTGGCGGCCAGTCACATCGACAGGGTGCAGCCTCTGCCGAAGCCCGCTCGCATGCGCTATCACGACCCGTGTCGGCTGGGCCGGGGGCTCGGCATCTACGAGGCACCGCGGCGCGTCTTGCACAAAGCACTCGGTCACCCGGTCGAGGAGTTTGACCGCCACCGGAGCGACGCGGTGTGCACCGGCGCAGGGGGCCAGCTGCCGCGGACTGATCCCGACGCGGCGATCGCCGTCGGCCGTGCGCGCCTCGCGCAGCACGAATGGATGGGCGGTGGCGCCATCGTGACCGCGTGCCCTGGGTCGGCGCACCAGTTGTCCCGTTCCGGCGACGTCCCCGTCCACTCGTTCGCGTCGATCCTCGCGCAGAGTTGCGGGGACACGAAATGAGGCGCGTTCGGGTCGCCAGCTTGGTCCTGCTGCTCGCCATGCTTGGGTGCGCCCCCAGAGGCGTGCAGAGTCCCGTCGAGAAGGCCCCACCCCCGGAGATCGAGCGTGCCCGCACGCTCGCCAAGAGCGGCGATGTCTCTGCGGCTCGGCGAGCCTATGAAGGATTCCTCATCGCGCATCCAGGAACGGTGGAGGCGGACCTCGCGCGGCTGGAGCTTGGGGTCCTCGAGGCGGCCAGCGTCGGTGGCGAACGGGCCATGCCCCACTTCGTCCAGGCCCAGGACAGCGAAGACCCGGCGATTGCGCTTCGAGGTGCGCTCCGCGTGGCCGACTGCCAACTCGAATCGTCCGAGCCGGATCAAGCGCTCCATACGCTGGCGCCGCTTGCGGAAGAACGATTCACGGACTCGGAGCAGAAGCTGTTGTGGGACACCGCCGTCGGGGCCTCCGAACAGACGCTCGATGCCGAGACAGGGTTACGCGTGTTGGACACCCTTCTCACTGGTGGGGATCCGCCCGATCCCGAACGAGCCAGCGAGGTCATCTCTACCCTTGCGCTCAAACTCACGATCGAGCAGGCCGCCGTGTTGTTCGAGGACCTCCGACCGGGGGGCGCGCCCCAGCTGAGCGTCGCGCGACGGATGCTCGAGCACGGCCTGAGCACCCAGGATGCGGACCTCGTCTCCCGGTCCACGGAAGCGCTTCGCGACAGCGCGTGGATGTCGGACCCCGAGGTCCGGATGCTGGTCGTACGGGGAGACGAGTTTCTACACGGGAACCCTTTCGTGGTGGGCGCACTGCTCCCATTGAGTGGTCGAGGCCGCGAGGTGGGTCGCCAACTCCTTCAGGGAATGCAGCTCGCGGCCCTCCACGAGGGAGGCCCCGAGCTCTTGGTGGAAGACACGGCAGGCGACCCGTCGACGACCGAGGCCGCCGTCGAAACCCTCGTTGGAGACCAGCGCGTCGTGGCGGTGCTCGGCCCCGTGGGAACGCGAACGACCGAGGCCGCCGCGGAGGCGACTCAGGGCACCCAAGTTCCGCTGCTGACGTTCTCGGCCGCGGAGCGCGTCACTGACATCGGGCCTCAGGTGTTTCGAACCCTCTACAGTCCCCGCGACGAAGTGCGCGCACTGATTCGTGCGGCCCGTCGACGCGGACAGACCCGCTTCGTGTCGCTCTACCCGGACCAGGGATACGGCCGCACGATGCGCCGAATCTTCGAGGAAGAAGTCCGCGCGGCCGGGGGAACCGCGTGCACTTCGGTCGCGTATCCGCCTGGTACCCGCTCGTTCATCGAATACGTCAAGCCGGTCCTTGCGGGCGGCTGCGACACCATCCTGCTGGCCGACGCGGCGACCCAGGTTGCGTCGATCACGCCCACGTTCGCCGCGGAAGGCGCGTGGAGCACCGCCGACGGACGCCTCCCGGAAAGTGCCGAACGCGAGGTTCACTTCCTCCTGCCGAGCCCGAGTTGGACGTCGAGCCTCATCCGTCGCGCGGGACGCTACCTCCAAGGCGCGCTGGTTGTCGTCCCGTTTTACGAAGCTTCGGAAGCCACGACCAATGTGTTCTTTCGCGAGGGGTACGAGGAGCGCTACGGCCGCGCCCCAGGGACCTTCGCGGCCTACGGGTACGACGCCTACCGCCTTATCTCGTCAACCCTACGCCAGGGCTACCAGACTCGCGAGGCGCTCACCGACGCCCTCGAGCTTGGTGCCCGCGTCAGCCCCGTCACGTCGATGGACGCGTTCTCCAGCGAGCGGGTGCCAGATGACTCACCCGCGGTCTATGAGATCGCCGGCGACCAGCTCGAGCTCCAGCCTTAGACCGAGCTAACGACTCAGCCACCAGGCGACGGCAACCGCGACGGCCAGCGCGATGGTGACGGCCGCAACCCGTGTGCCGAGCCCTCCCTTGCGGATCGGCAACGGTGGAAGGCTCGGCTCGTGCGCCGGGCGCGCTTTCGTCAACGGCTTCGCTTCGGGAAGCTCTTGCGCCTCGTCGATCTCCTCGGAGGTGGCTTCGGCGAAACGCGCAACGTCCGGGGGCAGCCCGAGCGCACGAAGCGCTTCTTCAGCAAACGCCTCTGCCGTGCCGAAGCGCGCGGCTTTGTCTTTTCGGAGACCCTTGTGGATCACTTCGTCGAAGGCCCAGGGGTACGCGGGGTTGAGCGTACTCACCGGAGGCGGCTCGTCGGTCGTGACTCGCTTCAGAATCTCTGACGTACTCGACGCGCCGAACGCCAACTCCCCGGTGGAGAGTTCGTGCACGATCGCGGCGAATGCAAACACATCGCTCCGAAGATCGAGGTCGACTTTCCCCATCGCCTGCTCAGGCGACATGTAGTACGGCGAACCGAGCGTCGTTCCGAGGGCGGTCAGCTTAGGCCCCAATTCCATCTGAAGCTTGACCGACCCGAAGTCCACGATCTTCATTCGCTCCCCGTCCTCGGTATCCGCGACGAGAATGTTGGCCGGTTTCAGGTCCCGGTGAATGACGCCGGCGCGATGGGCATGCTGAAGGCCTTGCGCGAGTTGGCAGACGAAGCGCACGAGGCGGGCGTACCCGATGGGCCCCTCATCGCGAATGATCGCGCCAAGCTCTCGGCCGTCGACGTACTGCATGGCGATGTAGTGGCTCCCGTCATCCGTGTCGCCGAAGTCGTAGACGCGGACGATGCGCTCGTGAACGAGGGAAGACGCGGTTTCGTGCTCGCGTCGGAACCGTTCGACGGCGACCGGGTCTCTCGCGACGTCTCCGTGGAGGATCTTGAGCGCGACCGGTTCGTCGCTCGCGGCGTGTCGCGCGAGAAAGATCCGGCCCACGGAGCCCTCTGCCACACACTCGTCCACGACGTAGGGTCCGACGCGCTGACCCCGTCGGTCTGCGTCGACCGATCCCGTTTGCTGGGCGCGGCCGCCGCCGGAGGGGTTCGCATCACTCGTCACGTGTCGTTGCCCCGGACCGATGTAGGACTTTCGTTCGAACCGCCGGCCGGTGCTCGACGAGCCCTTCCGCCTCGAGCTCTTGTACGACCGCCACCAGCGCCTCGAACCTGGCTTGGTCGCTGAGGCGGTCCCGGATGTCGTCCTCCACGTCCGCGAGGGCATTATCTTCGCCCGACGCGATCTCGGTCACCACGATGGCGTGCCAGCCGTAGGAGGTCTGGATCGGTTCTCCGAGCGGCCCTTTAGATTTGGCGCTGAAGAGGGCGTCAACAAAAGGCTTTTCGATCTCCGCTTTCCTGGTGATTGGCGGCAGTTCTTCGACGACGATGTCGAGCTCACCGTCGTCAGCGCGCGAGTCGAGGAACTGACGAAGCGCCTCTTCTGGGTCGCGTGCGTTTTGGGCGGCGACGAGGGCCTCTCTCGCCACCGCTCGGGCGGCCGGTGTTTCGGACTTCACCAAGAGGTGCGTCGACGCGCGGCGCTCCATCACCTGGTAGGCGTCTCGATGCTCTTCGAAGTGCTTTCGGACCTCCTTCGCGGGGACGTCGGCGGGCTGGTGCTCGGCTTCGAGGTCACGGAGGAAAGCGCGTACCATCTGCCTGTCAGCAGCGCGGAGGCCCTCCGGAGCCGCATCGACCCTAGCGCGTTCGGCCGCGACCAAAAGGAGCTGTTCGTCGATCAGCGAAGTGAGGGCCTCCTTGGCATCGACCCCCTCGAGGGCCATCCGCGCCCGAACGGCGTCTGCTTCAATCGGACGACCGGCTACGGTCGCGACCAAATCGACTTCACGCTCCGAGGGGCTCGCCACGGATGTCGTCGTATCGGGCGTCGGGTCGCAACCCGGGCCGACCCCAAGCACTGCGGCGAGTGCAATGATGTTCAGGGCTCGGCGCATGATGCACCTGCCTGGCGGTTAGCCGTTCTGTTCCCGGCTTCGGAGCCTTGCTTGGACCGGAAGCGCCTCGACGCGGAACATCGTCCATACGGACTGACCTTCTTCGCGCTTTCGTAGGTCGTCGATCTTGAGGACGGCATCCGGCGCTCCGTCGTCAGCAATTTGGTCGAGGGCCATCAGGGCCGCCAGTCGAACGCCGATGTCCTCACTCCCGAGCTGACCCACGAGTGACGCGATGGCTTTCGAATCGCCCGAGCCGTAGCGTCCCAACATGTAGGCGGCCTTGCGGGCCGTATTGGTGTCGGCGCTTCCGATCTTACCCACCCAACACTCGACGGCCGTGTCGCATTCGGAAGCGAGGTCGATCAGAGGCTTGTGTTCAGCGAACTTCTCCCGGTAGCCCCCGGCCTCCGAAGGCTTCTCTGCCGCAATCGCCGCGGTGAGCTTGGCAGCCTCAGCTTTGTTCGCCAGAAGCGCGTAGTTCTGAGCGGCGATCAAGCGAACCTCGGGGTTTGCCTTCTTGTCGTTCAGCTGCTCGAGCACGAACGGCATCAGAGCTTCGTCGTACGTATGGGCCATGGCCGCGAGCAGCTGACCTCGCATCCGAACTCCCTCGTACCCCTTGGGAAGGCTCCCATAGACCTGCTTGAGCGTGGCGCGAACCCGTTCCTGCTGCGCGGGCGGGACGTCGAGGCGGACGAGCGCGATGGCGGCATTGAGCTTGCGTGCGGTGTCGCTGGATCCCGCCTCCGTGAGGAGCGGCTCGAGGGCTTCGGCGAAGCCGAGGGCGCCAAGGGCAAACGAAGCTTCGGCACCCGTCACTTGCCGCACCGTCATCTTGTTCGCGAGGTCCGGTCGACGCGCTTTGATCGAGTCGATGTACGCTTTGGCAATCGCATTGGCAGTCTCATCTTGGCCACGCATCATCTTCAAGAGCGGATCGAGCGAAGGCCGGCCAATGAGGATCAACGCCTCCGCAGCGACGTCGTTCATTCGAAGATCCGGACGGTTCGGGGCGAACAAGAACAGCGACTTGATCAGCGCGGGAATCGCCGCCGGGTCGCGTAGCTCACCCAACTGCTGTGCGGCCAGCCGGTTGATCAGGAAGTTCTGATTCTCGTCTTGGCGTGTCGCGATGGTCGTCAGAATCTCAGTCGCTCCACGGTCTTCGAGGGACCCAAGCGCGCGGATCATCGCGATGCGCATCTTGTTGTCGACGGTGCGAGAGCCGGTGATGCGCTCGAGCGATCGTGCGAGCGATTGAATCGCCTGCGCTCGATCCCCCGCCGGAACGTCCATCGCCTGAAGGGTCTGAGCGGCACGAATCGCATGATCCTCCGAGACCTCGGTTCGCCAGTTGAGCGCATCGAGGAGCGCCGGGAGACTCCTCGGGTCCTGCATCTCGTTCAGCAGATCGAGAATGGCGAGGCCGTTGATGCGGTCCTCCGGAAAAGCGAGGTAGGTGTCGGTCAGCGGCGTGACCGTCACGTCTGCGACCGCCTGCACCGCCGGATTCGCCCGATCGCCACCATGCTCGGCCAGCGTCGATGTGTAGATCTCTTTGAGATTGAAGACGGCATTCTCGCGACGTACCGGATCGGCAAGCTCGTTCGCCTGCCCTGCCGGATCATCCTCGGCCGCGTGACAACCAACACCTAACGCTGCAACGACAACTACAACGGCCCACCGCTTGTGGCGCATATTCATGCTGAACCTCCCCACGCACCCCTGTTTCCCCATTCGTTACAAAGGCTTACGCGACCCCAAAATCATAGCGAGCGGGGATCGAAACTGTCAAACCTTCGTCAACCCGCTGGAGCGCCCGTCAGGTCCCAGCGCAGGTCGACCCGCCCTCGGGCCCCCGTGAAACGGAGCACCACGAAGTCACTGTCCTCGGGAATCGAGTGCCGTCCGTCTGGGCCAACTGCTGGAAAAGTCACGCGAAAAGTCTCTCGGAGAGCACTGACCTGAGGGAAGTAGACACGGTCGGTCGCGCTCGGCCGGCGGACGCGCTCCATGAGAACAGGCACCGTTTGCTGGCCGCTTGGGTCGATCAGAAGGACCCGCCAAGCCGACTGCTTCCCGGCGATGTTCGACTCACGGAAACTGAACCCGGCCAAGGTCACGAAGAATCGATGCTCCTGCCGCGAGCTCTCGAGACTCGCCTGCAGCATCTCATCGCGCACGTCGGGAAGAAGGCTGTAGTCGCGTGCGTACCGAACGACGTAAGCCCACCGGAACTCCCAAGACTCGAAGGTCGCCGAGACGTGAAGTTCGTGCGCAAGGTCTTGCCACGAGAACGACTCGGCTTCGCGCGTCCACTCATCCCAAACCAAGGGGTATGAGTCGGGCGTGAAAACGCGAGGCCCGGGTTGAAGCGTCACGGGCGTCGGTTTGCAACCGGCGACACCCAGCAACGACGCGACGACGAGCCACGAGACCCACCGATGCGCAGAGAGGCCGCTCACGCCGGCCCCATGAAGTCGGTTCGATCGTAGAGTGCCGTGAACTGCACGCCCGTATCCGAAATCGCCGACGCGCCGCCTTCGAGGCGGTCGACCACGGCGACCACACCGGCGACCTCGAACCCGGCGCGCCGTACCGCGTCGAGTGCGCGCAAGGTCGAACCTCCGGTCGTCACCGTGTCTTCGACGATCGCCAGCCTGGAGCCCGGCGCGAGCTGGTCCGCGCCCTCGAGCAACTTGCGCGTGCCGTGGTCTTTCGTGGTCTTGCGAATGTAGACTGCGTCGAGTGGATGAGGGTCGTTCGCCGACGCGACCGCGACCGCGGATGCGAGTGGGCACCCGCCGAGCTCGACGCCCGCAACCGCTTCGACGCCTTCAGGGAGCTCTCGGATCCGCGCAAGCAGCGCTTCGCCGACGAGTACGTGCCCGCGCGCAAGCAAGACCGCTGGCTTGCAGTCGATGAAGAAGTCACTTTCCCGGCCGGAACTGAGCACGAAGCGCCCACGCCGAAAACCATGCTCTCTCAAGAGCGAAAGCAGCGGATCCACGGCTCTGTTGCACCACACGGCGCCTTTGAGCGCAACCCGTCGTCTCCGGTCAGGGGGCTTCGCCGGTCAACGTGACCACCGAGTGGATCCCCAGCGTGACGACGTGGGCGCTCCCGTCGGTCCCGGGGCCTTTCATCGTCATCGACATCTTGGTATCGCGGGTTGAACGACGAGGGACCGGCGAGTTGAGATTCCACCGGTTCACACCTTCCGATTTCGTGGTGAGCGAGTCGAGCTCTGCAGACTTGCCGTTGGCCCCTTCGACCGATTGGTCGGCGGCTTGCTGCTCGATCGACACGTTGACGGCGAGCTTCGGCGGTCTGATCTTCTCGACCGTGTACGTCGCCCGCTCGTTGACGACTATGCCACTATAGGGGTAGTCGGCTTCGACCAACCAAGTCGCGCCCTTCCCGATGGCAGGTTCGGGAAGAGGGGCGATCATTTGACGGATCGACTGGCGGATGTTCTCGAGGGCCTGGCGAACGGCAGGTGGGGTTTGCGCGCCGCCATCGAGCACCACGTCCGAGACGAAACCGCGGGAATCACAGCGATAGGTCCCCTGGGTCCCCACCATCGTCGCGAGCGACGCCCGAATCCTGGCCGCGAGCGCCTCGGGGACCTCGTCGTCGGGGTCGGTGCCTACCGATTTCACCGTCACGCCGATCGAGGCGACCCCCTCTTCGGTCACGTCTTGGACCTCGATCGCCAAGGTCGTCCGGATCGGCGGCGTCGGGTTGCTCGGCTGAGCGGTCCCGTCGACCTTCGCCTCGACATCCATCTCCATGGCCAAGGTCAGGGTCCCCGTGGCCCCTTTGTCGAACTTCCAGCGGACGATGTGGCGGGGTGCTGAGCCCAGCGCGGTGACCGTGACTGAAGGACGGGCCTCCTCGAAGACCGGTGTGGGGTCCGGCCCCGTCGCCGTGTCTGCCTTCGGAGCGCCCTCTGCTTCGGCGGCCTCCGGGGCCTCGGGGGCCGATTCGGCGGCTTCTCGCGGTTTGGTGCAAGCGACTGCAAGGCCGCAGACCACTAGGATCAGGAGGCTTTTCTTGTCCACGCCGCTTGGTAGCACACTCGTGGGGCCCGGACCGAGCGTGACGGGGCAAGAAAATTGAATTGAATTCAATTCCCTGCATGCTATCCGGGTTTTCATGGGAGGAACCCTGGCCAACCGTGCTCGCCTCGTCGACGCCGCTGCCGCTGCCCTCGTGGCGGGCGAGGGGTCTTTCGAAGTGCAGGAAGTGGCACGTCGGGCGGGGCTCTCGGTCGGGCTCGCCTACCACCGCTTTGGGTCCAAGGCGGGGCTGATCGCCGCCGTCGTCGAGCGGATGTACGACCGCTTGCTCGAGGCGATCGAGATCCCGCACTGGCCTGCGCACGACTGGTCCGGACGCGAGCGCGAGCGGACGCGGCGCTTCATCGAGTTCGTCTACGACAACCCGGTCGCTGCGATCGTCTTCAGCAAACTCGCTTCCGAGCCCGAAGTCGTCGGCGTCGCGACAGCGCGGTGGAACGGCGTCGTCGACGAAGGCGCGCGCAACATCGCGCAGGGACAGCGTCGCGGTGTACTTCCGAAGGGGAGCGAGCCTCGCGTGCTGTCCGCGTTGATCAACGGCGCCGTTCGGCACGCGGTCGCGCAAGCGCTCACCGACGAACCACGGCCGGATCGCAACCAACTTACCGATGAAGTTTGGAACTTCATTGCGGGAGGACTTCGGCTCGGCCCTGAGGCGACCGAAGTCACACCCAAACCAAAACAGGAGTCGTAAGAACCATGTCCATGCCCGACCGCAACAACCCCTACAACTTCGACGACTTTCTCGAGTGGCGCCGCGGCGTCAACTTCCTCGAAGACGACCCGTTCTTGCTTTCGGCGCTCGAGCGCTTCGCGCCCCCGATGGATGCGGAGACGCGGGCCGATATCGCGAAGTTCGCGGACCGTCTGTCGACGCGATGGCAACACCTGGCGGACATTGCCGGTCGACCGGAGAACGCCCCTTCTCTTCTTCACTTCGACGGGCACAACAACCGGATCGACCGGATCGTCCGACCGGCAGAGACGCTCGAACTCGAGCGGGAGATCTGGGCCGAAGGCATGTTCCGTGCGGAAGTCGATCCGTGGGTCACGTTCATCAAGACGTTCCTGATGGCGCAGATCGGCGAAGCCGGCGTCGGCTGTGCGCACTGCTGCACGAGCGGGCTGGTCTTGATCCTCGAGAAGCTCGCCGACACCCCCGAGCTCAAGGAGATCCTCGAGCACCTCAAAGAAGGCAAGGACGGTGAGTTCGCGATCGGCGCTCAGTTCCTTTCGGAGATTCAAGGCGGCTCGGACGTCCAAGCCAACCTGGTCGAAGCCGTACAAACCGACGAAGGATGGCGGATCTACGGCACCAAGTTCTACTGCTCGGCGTCGCAGGCCGACTACGCGATCATCACCGCGAAACCCGCTGGCAGCCGAGACGTCGCCGCATTCGTCGTTCCGATGTGGCTCTCTGGCGACAAAGCGCGGGAGCGTCGAAACGGCTACGTCATCAACAAGTTGAAGTCGAAGCTCGGCACACGGGAGCTACCCACGGCCGAGATCACGTTCGACGGTGCGGTGGCGTACCCGGTGGGCGACCTCAAGCGCGGCCTGGCCAACATCGTTGGAATCGTGCTTGCCCACTCGCGGTTCGCCACCGGCGTGGGCGCGGCGGCCTACCTGATCCGCGCAGCGCGTGAAGCGGAGCAGTACGCGCAGTGGCGTACCGCGTTCGGGATCAAGATCGAGCGCTTCGGCCTCGTCGCCCGCCAGGTCCAAGAGCTCAAGCGCGCCTCCCAGCGCAACGTGGCCAGCCTGCTCAAGATGCAGCGCGAGATCACCGACGTCGCGAAACTCGACGAAGCCGATACTCCCGCCGACGACGAGGTCGCCGAGAAGAAGCGCCGCTTTCGGCTGCGCATGTTGATCATGCTCCACAAGCTCGTGGTCAGCGCGGACTCCGCGCGGCTCACCGAAACCGCCATGTCGATCTTCGGAGGTCACGGGCTGATGGAAGACTTCTCGTCCATCCCGCGCCTCTATCGCGACGTCGTAGTCCTCAACGGTGCCTGGGAGGGCCCGAGAAACCTCTTGCTGACCCGCATCTTCATGGACATGCAGAGAGCTGCACAGCGTTGGTACTCGCCCGAAGAGTTTGTGAACGAGCTCTTGCCGGATACCGAAGCCGCGAAGCGAGATGAGTTGGCCTTGGAGCTTGGTGCCGTCCTCGCACACGAGTCGCTGGCAGCCACCGATCCGGCCACCCTCGACATGTGCGACCGATGGGACGCCTTGTGCACGAAGTTGTTCCATGCTTTCCAGGACGCTGCGGTCGCCGAGGTTCCTCAGCCCCCAGTAAAAAGCTAGAATAAAAGGCTTTTCTGCGAGACGGCGGGTCCCGCGGGGGCCGCCGTCCCGATGCGGGATTGCAGGACAAGGGCCGGCTTGACTCGCAGAAAGACTGTCTGTAAGTAGGCACTTACTTATGTTCAACTGGAACGACATCCGCTATTTCCTTGCGCTCCACCACCACGGCACGCTCGCGGCGGCCGGTGCGGCGCTCCAGGCCGACCCTACGACCGTCAGTCGACGACTGATCAAACTCGAGGACAAGCTCGGCGCCCGACTCTTCGATCGGACCCCGGGTGGGTACGTGCTGACCGAGGCGGGTCACCGACTCTTGCCGCGTGCCTCGGGAATCGAGCGCGAAGTGCTGGGGGTCGAGCGCGACGTCGCCGGCGAAGACCGAAAGCTTGAAGGCACGGTTCGCCTCGCAGCGACCGAGATGCTGACGACACGCTTCCTCGCGCCGCACCTGCGAGGTTTCCGGGATGAGTTCCCGGGCATTCAACTCGATCTCATGTGTACGAATCAGGAGGTCAACCTGACGCGGCGAGAAGCCGACATCGCCGTACGGCTTTTGCGTCCGACGCAGGACGATCTCGTGATCAAGCGCCTCGCATTCGTCGACGTCGGGCTCTACGCCGCGGCGGAGTACATCGAACGCTTTGGCACGCCTTCGGACACCCTCGACGGCCATGAGCTGGTCATGTTCGCGGACCGGCGACCTTTTCACCGCGAGAACACCTGGCTCGAAGCGCGTGCCGCGCGCGCCAACGTCGCGGTTCGCGTCGACAGCGTGTCGGCCGTGTACTCGGCCACGGTCGCCGGCGTGGGCATCTCGCTCCTTCCATGCCTGATCGCGGACCGGGACGAACGCCTGGTGCGCATTCCAGTGAACGGCGCCCCTGAGCCCCGGCAGATCTGGCAGGCCGTGCACAAGGACGTACGCCAGAGTGCGAGGGTTCAGGCCGTGCTCGGGTTCCTTGGCGCGGCGCTCACCAATCGCGCCAACCCCAAGAGCTCGGGCGAGTCACGACAAGCCGCCGCCTAAGGCCCAGCTTCCAAACGAATCTAACGCGCCTTCCAAGACGGCGGTCGCTTCTCGATGAAGGCGCGCGGCCCCTCTTTCGAGTCCTCGGTTTCAAGGTTCTTGGCGAACGCGTCGAACCCGTCTTGCCACAACGACGCCTCGTCGCGAGAAAACGCATCGGCCGCGAGGCGGCGGCTCGCCTGCACCGCCAGGGGTGCGTTGGCGGCGATCGACTCCGCGAGCTTGAGCGCCTCCGCAAGGACTTGATCGGCGTCGACCAAACGGTTGATCATTCCGAGTTCGTAGGCGCGTGTCGCGGGGAGCGGATCGCCCGTCAAGATGACTTCCATCGCCTGCGCCATGCCGATCGCGCGCGGCAATCGGAAAAGCCCACCAGCCACAGCCAGGAGCGATCGTTTCACCTCCGGCAACCCAAAGAACGCGTCGCGGGAGGCCACGATCAGGTCACAAGCGAGTGCAAGCTCGCAACCGCCTGCCAGCGCGGGGCCCTGCACGGCCGCGATCAGCGGCTTGGTGCGCTGACGCTGGACCAAACCCGCGAACCCTCCCCTCTGCGTCCCGAGGCTGCTCGCGTTGCCGGCGGCGATCTCCTTGAGGTCGGCACCCGCGCTGAAGACAGGGCCGTTCCCGGTGAGGACCGCGACCCACAACGAGTCGTCGCTCTCATACCGGTCGAGCGCCGACTCCATGCCTTGAGCTACCGCCGCGTTGACCGCGTTGCGGGCCGTAGGGCGATCGATCGTCAGGATCGCGACGTGTTGTCGGCTTTCGAGTTGGACGGTCATGTCTTGCATTCCTTCTTGGTGTCCGAGAGAGACTTCGGAGGGGTTTGTCGCACACGCACA
>JBCCEK010000075.1:0-18287 GCA_039030295.1 Myxococcota bacterium
CATGGGGATGACCGCGATGTCTTGGAAGAGCAGAACCGAGAACGCGCCCTGTCCGCCATCTGTCTCGAGCAGCCCCTTCTCTGCGAGCGTCTGCAGCACGATCGCGGTCGACGACAGGGCGACGATCATGCCCACGGCGACCGCCGACTGCCAGGACAGGCCGAGCGCGACCCCAATCGTCACCACGATGCCTCCGGTGGTGCCGACCTGGAGTCCACCGAGGCCGAGAATCGGCCCGCGCATCCGCCAAAGCAGCGAGGGTTGGAGTTCGAGGCCGATCAGAAACAACATCATGACCACGCCGAACTCGGCGAAGTGCATGACGTCCTCGCCCTCGGTGCCGATCAGCCCGAGCCCGTACGGGCCGATCACCATGCCGGCGAGGAGGTATCCGAGGACTGACCCGAGCCCGAGTCGTTTCGCCACCGGTACGGCGACCACCGCCGCACAGAGGTACACGAATGCTTGAAAGAAGAACCCTTGCCCGTGCATGCGCTACCCCTCGGTCAGCTCCACGAGCCTGTCGCGATACTTCGCTGCCGAATCCGTGACCCGAGCCTGCTCCATCCCGAGCGTTTCGTAGACCACGAACGGCGCTAGATACTCCATGCCGCACAGGTTTGCCGTCTTCTTGATCGGTAGCAACAGCTCGTCGATCGTGTGCCCGTGGAAGCCGTCCTTTTGGTAGGCTTCTTCGCTCCCGCCGGCCGTGATCGCGCTCATCATCTTCTTGCCATAGAGCGCCGTGCCGTGGCTCCCGTACGCCCAACCATGTTGGAGGACCAAATCCTCCCACTGTTTGATGAGCGCCGGGGTGCTGTACCAGAAGAACGGATGCTGCAGGACGATGATGTCGTGCTGAACGAGGAGCGCCTGCTCACGCTCGACGTCGACGTCGAAGTCGGGATAGGCCTCGTACAAGTCGTGAAACGTCACGCCGTCGGCTCGGCGAACCGCCTCGACGAGGGCCCGGTTCACGCGCGAGTTTTCGAGCGCGGGGTGTGCAAACAGAATCAGAATACGCTTCCCGTCGGCGACCATGGATGCCCGAGCTTAGCAGGAGCGAGAGAGAGTTCGTCTTAGACGAGAATCTCGTTGACCGGCAGGCCGGCCTCCATCGAGAGGGTGCCCCAACGCTCGACCGGGAGCCCCATGACCTGCTGGATCGTCAGGCCGACTCGGGTCGTCTCCGACGCGTTGCCCGGGACGTGGATACCGGGCTTGATCGCGCCGCCAGCGCTTCCGGCGATCATCTGCGGAATCCCCACGACGCCGTGGACCTTGGCGAACGATACGTCGGAGTGCGCGTAGACGAGGCAGTTATCGAGGAGGGTGCCGTCCCCCTCTGGGATCGCCGACAGAGGCTCGAGGAAATCGACCCAAGCGTCCATCGAGTCGAAGACGAACTGGGTGGCCTCGGGCTGGTAGCCGAGCTGCGCGTCGATCGCCTCGTCGTGGGTCAGCTGGTGGTGCTCGGAGTTTGAGCCGGCCTGGCGCAGCCCCGAGAGCCGGTAGGAGAACATCATGCTGAAGACTCGCGTCTGATCGCATGCGAGCGCGAAGGACAGGATCTCCGCCATCAGCTTGTTGGTCAGACGAGATTGGCTCACCTCGGAGCCGACGTCTTCAGCTCCGGGTTCCGGTGCCTTGGCGCAACTCTCGAGGTCGGGCGGCCCCGCGAGAAGCACGTCGATCTGTTGCTCGAGTTGCCGAACAGACGTGAAGTACTGGTCGAGACGTTGCCGATCGTGTGCCCCGAGTTCGCGCGCAAGGCGCTCGCGGTCTTCTTTGACGACGGACAGAACGCTCTGCCGCAGCATCAGCCGCGGGTCCGGCACGAACGGACCGGCGTTCGGGTCGGCGAAGTCGGGGCCAAAGACCCGCGTGTAGAGTGCTGCTGGCGAGACCTCAGGGGCGTTCGGAACACCGCGCGCTTCGTAACTGTAGAACTGATTCGGGTTGCCGGTCGCCGACATCTCGAGAGAGCGAAAACGAGTCGTCTTGCCGATCTCCTGGGCGATGATCGAATCGAGGGTCGGCTCGACGTAGACCCCATCCTCGAGCGGAACGGTCCCCGTGGTGGTCGAGACCAGACCGCCGGTATGGGGGAAGTTGGGCCTGCCGCCGAGGGACACGTCAAAGCCGCTCAGCACGCTCACCTGATCCCGGGCGAGGCCTCCTCCAGGCAGTTCGCGACCGAGGGCGACCAGTTCGGGGGTGAGCTCCCAGTTCTCCCCCGCGACGCTTGGGTTCCAACGGTCCGGGTTGGTACCACAGCCCCACATCCATGCCCCAAACCGTTGCGGCAGTGGCGCCCCCTGTGCCAGCGCCGTCCCGTTGTCGTTCAGGAAGCAGTCTAGCAAGGGAAGCCCCATGGTGACCGCGCCGCCCGCAAGCGTTCCGCGCAACAAGGAGCGTCGGTCGAAGCGCTTGGTCATGGTTGAGCCTCCTCTGAAGAGACATCTTGGGCTTCTCTCGGACCGGAGGTGGTCAAGAACCCGTCGCTCAACACGATGGCGCGAATGAGATCGCTCGAGTTGAACCCGCTTTCCTCGAACTGTTCTCCGAGATAAGAGACGAGGTCCCATTCGCTCTCGACCGCCTCTCGCCCGACCGTATAGCGAAAGAGCGTTTGGACGAAACAAGGCCCGAGGTTCGGGTGGTTTCGAACGGCCTCGCTCGCTTCTACGGGCCCGTCGTAGCTCACGCCGTCGAGTTCCCCCGTCGCGTCGATCGTCACCCCGTTCTCGGTCTCTCGGTACACGCCAGTAGCGTCGAAATTCTCGAAGGCGAGCCCGATCGGATCCATCAGGTTGTGGCACCCGGCGCAGTTGTCGTTGGAGACGTGAACCTCGAGGCGGTCTCGGGCCGTCCGAAGCTCGCTCTCGGTGTCCTCGACGATCGAGAAATCGATGTCGGCGGGAGGTGTCGGCACGTCCTGGCAGAGAAGTACCTCGCGCACAAACTTACCTCGGAGGGTGGCCGAACTCCGGCCCGCATGGGAGTGCAGCGACATCAAGCTGGCGTGGCCGAGAAGCCCCGATCGCGGAAGCTCGCTCTCGAAGACGTGCGGCTCGAACCCGAACTGGGTGACCACGGGCACTCGGTATACCTGACCGAGTTCTCTCGAGAGGAACGTTCGCCTGGTGGTGAACAAGTCGCGGTAGTCTCGCCCAGCAGACAGATGGTCGATCACCGTGCGAAGGGTCTGTTCCTTGGAGTCGCGGGCGATCGTTTGCGTGAACGCTGGGAAGAGGGCGGCGTCCTTGTTGACGAGCCCGTCATCGAACTGGCGGAAGTCCAACATGTCCGAGAAGAGCGCTCGGATGCCGACCTCAGCTCGGGTCGACTCGAGGAGGCGGTCGACTTGGGCCGCGAGCACCGCCCGATCGAGCAGGCTCCCGTCGACTGCGACGTCGAGCAACTCGTCGTCAGGGGTCGTGTTCCAGATCAAGTAGCTCAGGCGAGATGCGACCGAAGTAGCGGTCAGCCGAATCCGCGATGGATCGTCTGGGTCGGGCTCGCTGCGCTCCACACGAAATAGAAAGTCCGGCGAAACCAGCAGACTACTGAGCGCGAGCTCGAGGCCCTGATAGAAGCTCCCGAGGGTGTTTGCCGCCATCGAAGCGACGGCCACGCGGGCTTCGACCTCTTGATCGCTGAGGTCCCGTCGAAAGAGGCGTCGTCCGATGCGCCCAAGGAACGACCGGGCGCAGGCGTCGTCCGAGGCACCTTCCGACGCTGGCTCGCACCGAACCAGGTCCCTGCGGTGCTCCGCGTCGAGCGCTTGCTCCGCGATCACGGCGGCCGCGGCCTCGTACTTCTCCAACCCCGAGGGCGTGACGCCAGCAAACGTCGAACCGACCGACAGGAGCCCTTCGCGTCGCTCGTCTGGGTCGATCCGGCCGGGCACCGTGATGTGATCCCCGAGTACGTCCTGGACGCTTGCGGCGTACTGCTCCGCCGTCAGTCGTCGCAGTGCCACGGGGCCTGCTTCGACCGGCGGGGCGGCGCTTACCGGATCACCGCCATCGCTGCAGCCGAGCGACAGGCCAGCGACTCCCGCAACCACGGCGGTGAGCAATGCGAGATAGCCACGTACTTGCACGAGAACCGCTCGACACTATCGCTATCGGTCTCTCTCGGCAAAGCAAAAACACGCGCGCCAAGTGCCCGTGATCGCCCGAGGTTCACCGGCGACCCCGGTTTCTCGAGCTTCTAGGTGCCGAGGTGAATCGTGAGTGCGAAGGTGCCGGCGATCGCGGTTCCCGCGGTGCCGCCGGTGAACGACTCCCCGGCCAAGTCCCCGCGCACGGCCAGCCCGATGATCGAGTAGTCGAAGTCGGCCGCGATCGAGACCCACTTCACGATCGGGATGCGCAAGCCGAGACCGATCGATGCGCCGCCCCCGTCTGTCCTCACGTTGGTCAGGTCGGACAGCTGTGGTCCACCCGGAATCTGAGGGATGGCGAGACCGCCCCGCGTCGTGTTGTAGTTGATTCCGAGCTTGATCGTCGGATGGATGTACGGGACTGCCCGGATCAGGAACTCGAAACCGAGCCCAGCGGTGATCAGATCAAACGGCTCGTAGTCCGCCATTTGGAAGGTTCCGCCGACGACCATCGAGCCGGCGCGCATCTTGAGCGACGCCCCGAACTGGGGGCCGCTGACGACGACCGACGGGATCTGTGCGGCGATGCCGTCTGGCACCAAGTTCAGGCCGCGAAACCGCGTGACGTCGAAACGAGAGGGGCCTACCGTGGCCTCGAGCCACACGAGTCCACCGACGCGCTTGTCGTACGCCTTGGATCGCTCCGAGTCGGACCGTTCGGGTCCCGCGATCTGGACGCCACTCTCGTTGCCCGTGATCGTCGTCTGCATCGTTTGCGCAGACACGTTCGAGACGAACGATGCGAAAGCGAGAGTCAATCCAAGAGTCCAAGCCAAGTGCTTCATCGGTCCCCCTCACCGCTGATGCCAAGACCGCCAAGAGCCGGCCATATTCCCCGCATTCAGTGTCGAGGCCGTTGCTTACACCGTCAACGAAACCGAGACGGATTGTACGTTCGCTCACAATGGAGCGTTGCGTGACGGCAGGGGATGCCGTCAGCCAGTCGCGCTAGTTGTACCGGCGGTAGACGATCTTGGAAGGGCGGCCAACGAGGTACTTCTCTGGACCTTCGTCGAGGGCGCGCTTGTAGACGCCGAGTGCACCGCGCACCGCTTCGACGGTGCGGTCGATGTCCTCCACGGTATGCGAGTAGCTCACGACCAGTGAAGGCATCAGGACGCCGCGAGCGATCGTCTCCTGCAGAAACAGACTTCGGTAGGATTGCGACGGGTTGCCATCCGGGCCTTTGGTCGCGAACACCAAGTTGCACGGCTTCCCCATGACGTGCACGTAGTCTTGAAGGCCCGCCTCGCGCGTCGCCTCTGTGAACCCGAGGGCGAGACGCTCGCCCGTCTGCCATAGATGCTCAATGACCGGTTCCCGCTCGTATACCTTCATCGTCGCAATGGCGGCAGCGAGGCCGTGAGTCTCGGCTCCGTGCGTTGTCGACAGCAAGAAGACGCGCTCTTTATCGTGGCGAAGACCGCCTCGCTCCATGAACTCCCGCTTGCCTGCCAAGGCCGACACCGAGAACCCATTGGCGAGCGCCTTCCCGAACGTGCTCAGATCGGGTTCAACACCGAAGTACGCCTGGCCCCCACCGAGATGCCACCGAAAACCCGTGATCATCTCATCGAAGATCAACAGGCAACCTTCCGACGAACACAGCGCCCGTAGTTTCTCGAGGAAGCCGTCTTTCGGCTCTTCCCCTCGCGATGGTTCCAGGATAACGCACGATATCTCCCCAGGGTGCGCGTCGAACATCGCTTGAACGCTCTCGAAGTCGTTGTAGCGAAAGGTCGACGTCAGCGCCTTCTCGCTCTCGGGGATTCCGGCATCGACTTCGGTTCGTCCGATCGACCACCCGTTGTATGAGAAGAACGGATGGTCTGAGCACAGCCCGACGCGGTCACGGCCCGTGACCGCGCGAGCCAATGTGATCGCCGCGGTGGTCGCCGTAGAGCCGTCCTTGGTGAACTTCACCATGTCAGCCGCCTCGAGGATCTCGAGAAACTTCTCGGCGCACTCGACTTCGAGGATAGACGGCCGAGTGAAGTTGGTCCCGTTGGGCATGGCCTCGGCTGCCGCCTTGATGACCTCGGGATACGCGTGGCCGAGAGTCACGGACCTGAGCCCCATGTTGTACTCGATGAACTCGTTCCCATCGATGTCCCACACGTGGCACCCTTGGCCTCGCGCGATGAATCCAGGAGCGAGCTCCGGGTACTGGTCGTCGCCCTTCGCATAGGTGTGCGCACCACCCGGGATCAGGTCGTGGCTCTTCTGCTGGATCGCTTTTGACTTGTCGAACTTCACGGTGAGCCTGCGTCCCGCCAGCGAAGGTCGGAGTCGAGCTTGCCCCGGTCGATCAAGGACTGCACCGTCTTGAGCCGGTAGTACCGCTTGCCCATGAACTCCTCCTCCGTGAGTTCTGCGCGCCGGTAGGCTTCGTAGAGTTCTTCGATCCCAGCGCGCAAGGTCCACGTGGCCTCGAACCCCGTGAGCTGGGTGGCGGCTTTGGTGAAATCGACCTTGTAGTCTCGCGTGTCCGCCGACGCGCCCTCTGCGAAGGCGACTTCGCAATCGGGGACGACCTCCGCGACCATGTTTGCGACGTCCCGGATCTGGTAGTTCTCACCGTTCTTGCCGACGTTGAAGGCTTGGTCGTGAATCGCATCTTGCGGTGCGGTCAAGGCTGCGCTGAACGCACCGATGATGTCCCGGATGTGCACCAGTGGCCGCCAGGGGGTCCCGTCGCTCTTGAGGAGAACCTTGCCGGTGGTGATCGCGTGCCCAACGAGGTTGTTGACGACGATGTCGGCGCGCAACCTTCTCGATACTCCGTACGCGGTCGCGTTGCGGAAGTAGACCGGCGAGAACGAAGAATCGGCGAGCTTCGAGAGCTCTTGCTCAACCCGAATCTTCGACTCGCCATATGGGGTCACGGGATTGAACGGCGCCTCTTCGGTGAGCAGTCCGCCCGAACCTGCGCCGTAGAGGCTGCACGATGATGCGAACAGGAAACGCCCGACGCCCGCTTCCTTGGCTGCCTTCGCGAGGCCGACCGACGCGTGCAGGTTGATGTCGTAGGTCAAGTTCGGGTTGAGGTCTCCGAGCGGGTCATTCGAGAGCGCGCCAAAGTGTGCAATCGCGTCGAAGCCGTCGAGGTGCTTGGGTTCAACGTCACGGAGGTCGACGTCGAGGGTCTCAACGTCGTCTGGCGGCGCTCGGAAATCGCACTCGTTGAACAGACCCGCGTCGAGCCCAACGACCTCATGTCCCGCTGCGCGAAAGACGGGCAGTGCTTCGACACCGATGTACCCGAGGTGGCCTGTGAGCAGTACTTTCATGGTTTCATTTCTCCAAAACGACGAGCTTCCGAACATAAAACGCCTCGGCGTAGCCCGAGGGAGACCGGCATTCCATACCGCGAATCCGGCAGATCGATCGAAACGTTTCCGCGTCGAACCAGTGCTTGTCTCGTTGCGTTTGGTAGTGCGTAACGAGCAACTCGATCTTTCGTTCGAGTGTCTCTCTATCGATGGGGACGAACACCGATGGGTTGCCGAGGTCCCCGTCGAACTTTGGGATCTCGTACTCGAAGATCGCGTGGTTCCGAAACGTATTCCAGGTCAGTTCGTTGACGAGGCGGTGGTCTTGATGCCTGTCGTGTTCGTAGTGCGTCAAGATCAAATCGGGGTTCGCCTTGGCTTTGAGTTCTTCGAAGCGTCGCTTCACAGCTTCGCCGTTGTGAGGCAGAAACCCGTCTTCGAAATCAAAGACGGTCACGTTTGAGGTCCCCGCGTGTGACAGAAACCCTTCGGCTGCCGCTCGCGCTTCGGTTTCTCGAGTCGCCGATGAAGTGAACACGACCCAGTCGACGACCGTGTCCTGGCGGGAAGCCAACAGGTGCAAAACGGTACCCCCGCAGCCGATCTCGATGTCGTCGGCGTGCGCCCCGAGGCACAGAACTCTCAGAGGTTCATCGTCGCGTTGCTTGGGCTCGAAGCCAAGAGGGGGCAATGCTCACTCCCACACTTCCCACGGCGTATCGCCGCGGACGTGCATGTCATGGAGGAGTTGTTGGTCCTTGAAGGTGTCCATGCACTCCCAGAAGCCATCGTACTCGTACGTCACCAGCTGTTCCTTTTGGATCAGTCGCTGAAATGGTGTCGTCACCAGTTCCTCGCCTGGCTCCATATGGTCGAAGATCTCCTTTTTGAGCGCGAAGTAGCCGCAGTTGATGCGACTCTTCTCCGACACGGGGTAGATGCTCGTCACGAGGCCACCCGGGTTTGCTTTGACGGCGTGAAACGACGCCGTGGGCCGAACGGACACGAACGTCGCGATCTTGTCGTTCTGTTTGACGAAGTCGAGATATGTATCGAGCGGCAGGTTCGATAGCCCATCGCTGTAATTCGCGAGGAACATCTCGTCACCCTGAAGGTACTCTCGAACTGCCATCAGGCGTTGGCCAATGTTGGAACTCAAGCCGGTGTCGACGAAGGTGATCTTCCAGTCCTGGATGTCGCGACGATGGAGCTCGATCTCGGTCCCCCCATCCGTGAGCGTGAAATCGTTCGCCATCGCTTCTTTGTAGTTCAGAAAGAACTCCTTGATCGCTTCACCGCGGTAGCCGAGACAGAGAATGAACTCTTGGTGACCGTAGTGCGCGTAGTAGCGCATGATGTTCCACAGGATCGGTTGCGGGCCGACGCGCACGAGGGGCTTCGGAATTGACTCCGAGTAGTCCCGAAGACGCAGCCCTAGGCCGCCACAAAAAAGCACTACTTTCATCTAGTCTGCTCCAATTCTAGGCCTCTTCGAGCCGGCTGAGCAAATCGTTTTCGGTCAGGACCTGGGCGACCTCCTCGACGACCGACAAAGGCAGCTGAGATCGCTCCGCGATGTCGGCAAGGGAATGCTCGCCGTCTGAGTAGTTGAGGACCCAGAGCATGGCTCGCTCCCGCTGATTGCTGTCGCGGTGACCGCCGAGTGCCGAGTACAGACCTCGTTTGCCGAGCTGCGGCTCGCCTCGAGGAGCTCGATTCACGAAGCGTGATGACCCTTCGAGCAGTGCACAGACTCCGGCGAGTGCTTGTAATGCCTGGCCAAGTGAATCCGGGTGAATGAACGCTAGATTGTCGCCCGACGTGTGATACTCGGGGTAGGTCCCGTACGGCGTTCGCGAGAGCCTTCCAAACGGGAGCCCGATCCCAGGTGAGTTGTACTGGCGTTCGTCGTACCCGTCCGGGCTGAAATCGATGGTGTCAAACTCGGCGCCCACCTCGCGGAGCGCGCGCTGGACGATCATGTCGATGTCGGTGCTGCCTCTCCGCGTGCGCTTGTAGGTAAAACGGCCGGCATCCCCGACCCCGGCGACCACGAGGCCGCTGCGGATGCGCGGGATGATGTCTTCATGCTGCGAAAGCCAAGTGATCGCGCCGATCGTCCCTGGCGCGAAGACGAAACGATACGTGAAACGGCGCTCCACCTCCGTCAGCAGTCGAGCGAGATGGTGAAGGACCGTCACGGCGGAGAGGTTGTCGTTGGCCAGCGAGGGATGGCAAACGTGCGCCGAGAAAACCATCTCGGACTCGAGTGCCCCAGGCAAGACGACCTCGCCATAGCTCAGGGAACCCGCTTCGAGCGACGAGTCGATGCAGTACTCGTAGTCGCCCTCAGGCAGCGACTCGAGCTTCGCGTGGCTCAAGCAGAAACCCCAAGCTTCCCGGTAGTACGAGGTCTTGTAAGGGATGGCGTTTGGTTGATCAGGAAGCGTGTAGAGGTGCTCACGAAGCTTCGACAAGGGCAGTGTCCCTTGCACCGGGATGCTGTAGTTGAGGACGTGCAGGTTCGATTCTCGAAAGTCGATCACCTTCTCGCCGCGCGGACCACGTATCCAAGCATCGCGAACGTTCCATTCCTTCGGGACCGTCCAATCGAACACCGGCGTCCCCGTCGGGACCTCGCGAACCTCGAGTGGAAGATCCGATGCGAGCCTTGCCAGTGTTTGTCGGACGCCATCTCCCGTGATCGAGCGGCAAAACGGGAAGAGCTCGCTCGCCAACGCGTGCATCGACGGCCCGGCCGCCCCGAGGTCGAGCTCACCGATGGCTGCATCGAGCGATCGACTCATCGGTTGCCCTCTCCGGCATCCTGGTAGTCTGGGTAGGTCGCGTCCCGTTCAGAGATGACCTCGACCTCCCCTGGCCATTCGATGGCAAAGGCCGGGTCGTTCCATCGAACCCCGCGGCCTTGACCGGGCACGTAAGATTCCGACATCTGGTAGAAGACCTCACTGTCGTCCTCGAGCGTGAGAAAGCCGTGGAACACGCCCTTCGGAATGTAGAGCGAGCGATGATTGGCTGACGTGAGCTCTACGCCCACGTGCTTCCTGTAACTCGGTGACCCTGCGCGGAGGTCGAGCATCACGTCGAAGATCGCGCCTCGCGTGCATCGAACGAGTTTGTCTTCCTCGTGGGGCGCGTGCTGGCTGTGCATCCCGCGAAGCGTCCCCTTGGTGAGATTGGTCGACACATTGCACTGCGCGACGACCGGGCTCAGGCCGTGGGCCGCAAACTCGTCTTGGCAAAACGACCTCGCAAACCAACCGCGTTCGTCTTGGTGGGGCTCCATCTCGATGATGAACGCGCCGACGACCTCGGTCTCGGTGAAGATCATGGCACCACGTGTACTTCAGGTATCGGGATCACGAACTGTCCGCCCCACTCTCGGATGAACTCGTTCTGTTTGATGATCTCGTCCTTCAGATTCCAAGGTAGGATGAACAGGTAGTCTGGCTTGGTCTCGGCGATCCGCTCGGGCGGGTAGATGGGAATGTGCGTACCTGGGGTGAAGCGGCCGTGCTTGTATGGGTTGCGATCGACCGTGTACTCGATGAGGTCGGTGCGGATGCCGCAGTAGTTCAAGAGGGTGTTGCCCTTGCCCGGCGCGCCGTATCCGGCGACGGTCTTTCCTTCGCGTCTCGCCTGCACCAGGAACTCGAGGAGCGCCCCTTTGGTGTCGTCGACTCGCTCCTGAAACGCGCCGTAGCGAGCGAGGTCACGGAACCCTTCTGCTTCTTCGCGCGCGAGCAGCTCTTTTGCGCGATCGGTGTTGGGCTTCGAGGTGTTGTCCTCATGGCAGGCGTAGATCCGGAGTGACCCGCCATGCGTGGGCAGCTCGTCCACGTCGAAGAGACGCATCCCGTGTGCCTTGAAGATGGCCGTGGCCGACAAGAACGAAAAGTACGAAAAGTGCTCGTGATAGATCGTGTCGAACTGGTTTTCCGCCATCAAGCGGAGCAGATGAGGAAACTCGACCGTCACCACGCCGTCCTCTTTCAAGAGAATCTTCATGCCGGCGACGAAGTCGTTGATGTCGTGGACCTGTGCGAGGACGTTGTTGCCGATGATGAGGTCCGCGGCCTTGCCCTCCTGAACGAGCTTGGTCGCGCATTCCCGGCCAAAGAACTCCACCAACGAGGGGACGTTCTTTTCCTCAGCGGCCTTCGCTACGTTGGCGGCGGGTTCGATGCCGAGTACCGGGATCCCCTTCTTGACGAAGTGCTGGAGGAGGTACCCGTCGTTGCTCGCGACTTCGACGACATGACTGTCCACCGTCAGCCCGAGCCGGTCGACGATCATCTCCGTGTAACGAAGGCCGTGCGCCACCCACGAATCGGAGAACGACGAGAAGTAGGCGTACTCCGTGAAGATCTCCTCGGGGGACACGTACTTTTCGAGCTGGACGAGCCAGCAGTTGGAACAGACGTAGACCACCAACGGATAGAACGGCTCCATGCGGTTGAGGTCTTCCTCCGGCAGAAAGCTCTCGCAGAGCGGTGACATCCCGAGGTCTACGAACACGTGGTTGAGATCGCTCTTGCAGAACAAGCAGCAGCTCTTGGTTGGCCGCGTGGCCATGGCGCGCGGGGTCTGACTGGGGTTCACCGTGTCACTCATCGTTACCGCACTCCATCTGTTGGCAAAACAAGGTACATATCCGACCCTGCCGTGCAAGGGCGCCTCGTCGGAAACCCTCCGATTGTGACCGCGCCAACACGAGATCGGCTTCCTGGTATCGCCTCCGACGCCGCCGCGCCAATCCTGCGAGTCAACCGTGGGTGACTGTCTCGGCTTCGCCCTCTTGGGTCGCAAGCCTCCGTTCTTTCCGTCGAGCCTTCTGCTAGTCTCCCGCCATGGTGCGGGTGGCTTCGTTTGGGGTTTTCTTGGTGGTGCTCAGCCTGGGGCGCCCCATCGTGATTCCCGTCCTGCTGGCGAGTCTCATCGCGGTGAGCCTCTCCAAGATCGTCGATCTCACCGACAAGGGCCTCCCCCGCTGGGCGACCGTGGTGCTTGCTTGCCTCGCCGCGGTGGGTGTCGTGTCGATCCTCGGGTTCCTCACGACGCGGGCGGCGACGGACCTGGCGGGCGCATTCGGGCAGTACCGGAACGAGTGGGACTCCCTCCAGTCCGACCTGACGAACTGGCTCTGGGCGCAAGACCTCGGGATTCCGGCCACCGCCGTCTCGGAGTTCGATCCGAGCGACTTGGTTCGAGGCCTGGCCGTTCCCGGGTTTACGTTGGCGATCAGCATCGTCTCGGCGGGCTTCCTGGTGATGCTGATCAGCGTCTTCTTGGTGGTCGAGGGGTCGTCGTTCTCGAAGAAGCTCTCGAACACAGACCAGTTCGGCCGGTTCAACGTGCAGGTTCTTCGGGGCGCGACCCGAGACGTTCAGCAGTACTTGTTGATCAAAACGGCCACCAGCGCCGCGACCGGGCTTCTCGTGGCCGGGCTCACGTCCCTGGTCGGGCTCGGCCATTCTCTGTTGTTCGGGCTCTTGGCCTTCATCCTCAACTACATCCCGAGTGTCGGGAGTATTCTCGCGTCGGTTCCCGCCGTCGCGCTTTCTCTGGTCACCCTGGGTTTCTGGCCGACCGTTGGCGTCGCCAGCGGCTACCTAGCAATCAACTTTCTCATCGGCATCGGTATCGAACCTCGTTGGGCTGGCGACGCGACCGACCTTTCGCCGACGGTCGTCGTACTGTCCATGGTTTTTTGGGGCTTCGTCCTCGGTCCGGTGGGCGCCCTCTTGTCGGTGCCCCTGACGATTATCGTTCGAATCACGGCATCCCAGTCCGAGGAGTGGGCCTGGCTTGCCCTCCTGCTGCGGTCGCCTCGTGGGATCAATTACGTCGACCGCAAGTCGACCGCTTGAGTCAGCCGGCTTCCGAGAGCCCGGCGAGAATGTAGGCCGTCGGTGGCACGTCTTGGCCGTCGGCCTCGATTCCCTCGATGCACCAGCGCGCAGCGTCGCGCACGTTGGCGAACGCTTTGTTCGGCGCTGGCTGCGGCGAGATCCATCGGAGGGCGGTGAAGGCGCCGCGTACGACCGAGCTCGAAAGCACGATTGCGCTTCCAATGTTCTTCTCTCGAATGATCGGTCGCCGGCTGTCCTCGAATTCCTTCATGCGTCGTCGTAGGGTCGCATCGGGGATCTTCTCGATCATGGTCGTGTCGACCACCAACGCATGACGGTTCGGCGCGGCGAAGACGTGCTCGTATGAGGCCTGGAGGTACTCGATATCTTCGATCGAGATCACTGGGGCCATCGTGACGAGGCAAAGCGGCCACATGCTGACATCGAACTCGATGCCGACACCATCGGGCCGAGGACCCAGATCGGGACGTCCCACCATACCTTTAGGGTAGCGAGTCTTCTGGCACGTTCGCAATGAATTGGCGCCGACGATACCCCTATCAACTCGCTTGGATGAGCGCATCGATGCGGCGAGACAGTTCCGGCCCGGACACTTCCTGTAGAAAATGCCCGCCCTTCACCGTGGTATGCGGCTGGCCGTCGGCGCCTGGTACGCGCTTCTGAAAAAGGACGTCCATCCCGCCGAGAACGGGATCTCGGTCGCTGTACAGCGTCAAGAACGGCTTATGCCACCGCTTGAGGACATCCCACGCCTCCACGTTCCCCGGTGTTGCTGGATCGCGGCTCGACATCGGGATGAGCTGCGGAAAGACCCGGACCGCCGCAAGGTGTTCGTTTGAAGGGAACGGAGCATCGTACGCTCGCCGTTCTTCGTCACTCAACGTGCGTCCCGACGCCCTGCTCACGATCTGGCCGACCGGGATCCAAGGGCTCCAGCGCGTGAACGTGCGCCAGACGTGAACCAGTCCACGCTTGGTCTCGAGGCCTCGCTCTGCGGGGAGCAGCCCGTTGCCGATCACGATTCTGGCGAATCGGCTCTCGTTGGCGGCCGCCAACCGGAGGCCCAAGCTCGACCCCCAGTCCTGGCCGAAGAGCGTGATGTCTTCGAGCTCGAGGTAGTCGATCAGCTGTTGCAGCCACCCGACGTGTCGCGCCACCGAGTAGTCTGACTGACTCGTCGGCTTGTCCGACTTTCCGAAACCGATCAGGTCGGGGGCAATGGTGCGGTGTCCCGCCTCGATGAGGGCGGGAATCATGTGTCGGTACAAGAACGACCAGCTCGGTTCGCCGTGAAGAAGAAGTACCGGGCTTGCCTCCTTTGGGCCCTCGTCGACGAAGTGCATCCGAAGCCCATCGACCTCGAGGTAGTTCGGCGCGAACGGGTAGTCCGGGAGATCGCGAAATCGTTCTTCGGGTGTTCTCACGAAGTCAACCATCGCGCGACGCTACCAAAGACGCGCCTCTTTGCAATCGTGGATTCCCGTGCGCTTTGGCCCGTGCTATGCGAACCGAGTGTCGGCTCCAATCGATACGCTCCTCGACCGGCTAGACCTCGAGCATCTCGACCAAGACTTGTATCGGGGGACCTCGCCGAACGACGGTCGGCCTCGCATCTTCGGAGGGCTGGTCGCCGCGCAGTCTCACATCGCGGCGTGTCGTACGGTAGAGGGCCGGCGCGCTCACTCGCTTCATGGCTACTTTCTCCGTGAAGGTGACACCAAGGTACCGGTGATCTACCACGTCGACCGGATTCGTGATGGTCGGTCCTTCGCCACCCGTCGCGTCGTCGCCAAGCAACACGGCAAGGCGATCTTCAACATGTCGGTCTCATTCCAAGCCCCCGAAGAGGGGCTCGAGCACCAGAGGCCGATGCCCGACGCGCCTCCGCCGGACTCGATTCCTACCAACAAGGAGCGAATGGGGGCCTACCAAGAGCGTTCCGACCACCCAGCGTTCGCCTTTCTCTTCGCACTCGATCGCCCCATCCAGCGTCGCGAGGTCGACCACATGGATCTCCTCAACCCCGTCGCCAACACCGGCACCAAACGAATGTGGTTCCGCGCAGACGGCGACGTGGGAGACGATCCGGTCGTCAATCAGGCGATCCTCGCCTACGCCAGCGACTTTGGATTACTCGAGAGTTCGCTCAACCAGCACGGTCGAGGCTTCCTCTCGCAGGACCTCATCGTGGCGAGTTTGGATCACGCGATCTGGTTCCACGCTGACGTGCGCGTCGACCAATGGCTGCTCTACACGACCGAGAGCCCTCGCACCGCCGGCGGGCGTGGGTTGAACTTCGGCCAGATCCACGCGCAAGACGGCACATTCGTCGCTTCCGTCGCGCAAGAGGGGCTCATCCGGATCCGCAAGCCTCGATAGGCAGCAGGTCAGTTGAGGTTGTAGGTGATCTCCATGCTCTCGCCTCCACGGTTGACGGCGAGAACGAACTTGTCAGCGGTTCGGAGCGTCGTGTAAGCGCCGAGCGCCGCATCGGGACTCGCGAGTGGTGACCCGTTGACCGCTTCGAGCACGTCTTGGTTCTTGATCCCTAGCTTCTCGAGAAGCGTCTTGGGTCTGATCCCGCGGATCTGCATGCCCACCGATTTGCCGCCTTCCATCTTGGGAGAGACGGCCGCGATCCCGATCAAACGACCTGCACTGTCGAGAACCTTGTTCAGCATCGTTCGGTCGATGTTGTAGACCGTGTCGCTGACCTTCTCGATCCCCGCGTCGATCTCTTCGTCGGTGAGGCCTGCGTTGCGATCGACCTTGACGCGCTTCTTCTTGTCTTTGTCGTCGTCCTTCTTACTGACTTTGCGGGACGGTGCCTTGATCGTTTTCTTGGGTTGATCTTCTTGATCGAACATCGCCAAGCGACAGAGCTCACCTCCGCTCTGGAGAAACACCCCGTCCGAATGGATCGCTCGAATGCGCGAGCCTTCGACGTCCTGGCCTCCTTGGTAGAGAAGTGCCTGTCGATCGGAACCGACGATCACCGCCAGCGACCGCTCGAAATCTCCAGGAACGACCGCGGTCCCCTTGAGCTTGAGCTGCGTAGCGCATCGGTCGACCGATTCCTCGTCGTCGACCACGAGCTCTCCGTCGACGAACTCGGCGTCGGGGTCTGCTTCGATCTGAGTCAGGTCGCCCATCTCCGAGTTGAAGATGTTCCGCTTGAGGATGACACCGGGGTCGTGGCGTTGCCGTGCCGATGCCACCGGGAGCCTGCGTCTGCCCGGCGACCCGGCTTCTCCGTCGGCGCTCAGGACCCGCGCGCCGATCAGCGCCGTCGCCCCCTGTGCAAGGAAGAACGCGCAAAGTGTCAGGGTTACCAACACAATGCCTCGTTGGAATCGTCGTTCGGCCGGGTTCGACACGGTGAGTCCTAGCTTAGCCTACAAACGCCCGGGGCCATCAGCTATAGTCCCGCGATCGTCCGAGGCCAGATCCGGCCAAGATAGGTCCCATGAACATCGTCAGCCGGTTTCTGCGTAGCGCGTTCCTGGACTCTTGGCGTGAGGCGGACTCGCAAGCCGACACGGCCGCATCTGGGGTCTTCGATTGGCGGCCGGCTGTCATTCTGACCACCACTGCGGTCACCCTCACGTTCGCGAGCTACACGGGCGGCTCCATGACGTTGGCGACCATGGTCGGCCTCGATCGACGTGCCTACTCGGTGGAGGAATGGGAGCTCCTGGTACGGGTTTGGTGGACCTTCACCCGCTGCGCGGCCTACGTCTTGATACCCGTCATCACGATCTGGCTCATGCCCGGTGAACGCGTGCGCGACTACTATCTCTCGACGACCGGTTTCTTCAAGCATGTGTGGACCTACGTTGGCCTCTACCTCTTGGTGTTGCCGATCCTGTTGGCCGTCTCCCAACTCGACACCTTTCAGTACACCTATCCTTTCTATCGTTGGGCCAACCAGTCGACCTTGCGTTTCCTGCAGTGGCAGGCCCTGTACGCGATCCAGTTCGTCGCGCTCGAGTTCTTCTTTCGCGGCTACATGCTCAAGGGCCTGAGCCACAAGTTCGGGTACGGCGCCATATTCGTGATGTTGGTGCCCTACGTCTTGATCCACTACCCAAAGCCCCTCCCTGAGACCCTCAGCGCCGTTGGCGCGGGTCTCGTCCTTGGGACACTCGCGATGCGAACGCGTTCGATCTGGGGCGGTGTTCTGATCCATATCGCGGTGGCCCTCACAATGGACTGGCTCGCTCTCGAACACTGCCCGCCGCCCGGCCAAGGCCCGTGCCACTGACCCCGGCGGCGGCTGTATCATGCGTAGAACTGCCGCGCCCACAGACGGAACTTGGCGATCGGCCCATCTCCCGGGATGAGTGCTGGCGTGTCGAGCGGCACCCGATGCTCCCAGATTTCCTTGTCCTGAAGCACGTCCGCGACGACGTAGCGAAGGATGACGCGCATCTGTGCCCTACTGAGGGCACGCCAAGGCACGGGCCATCGCCGTATTCCCTTCGGGATGAAAGCGGGCGGGTAGGCCGCGCTGACCCCGACCCCGAAGGTCATGTTCTCGACATCGAGTTGGGTCGCCGTCAACAGCACGCGATAGTGCATCCCTAGCTTTGGAACCTTGAGGTCGGTCACCGAAAGCCCCAGGCCGTGTACGTCGGTATCGAACACCGAGTGAATCTCTCCCCGCGGCGTGAAGGGATTGGCGCGCGTGAAGCCGAACTTCGAATGTAGGCGCGGTCCATCGATCCGTAGCGTCGGATCTTCGAGCTTTGAGTACCGGTGCACCGCCGCGAAGTGTCCAAAGTCGACCGAGTTCTCGGCGATGTCCTGAATGTGACCCTTGAGGGAGAGAACACGGGTGATCGGACGGGTCCAGCCCTCCGTCTCGTACTCGGGAAGAGTCCACGTGGGCTCGAGACCGTCGGGGCCCACGTAGACGAACACGCAACCAAGCTGTTCGACAGTCGGCCA
>JBCCEK010000076.1:0-18033 GCA_039030295.1 Myxococcota bacterium
AAACGAGGGGGGCTGATCGCAACCGATCACCGTCGCGTCGTCATCCGGGACGTCTCAGGACTGCGAAAGAGGGTCTAACTAGGGGGAGTCGTCTGCACGGCGCGGCCTGGGGGGGCCGCCGCCGCGCAGACACTTTTTAACTCGAGACTGCTCACGCGTGCGGATCGTGCGGCCGTTAGATCGGCGTCTCGGTCGAATTCAGACGCCTCTCCATGCGGGCGATCAGTCCGTTCCAGCCTTCCTCTTTGATGACGCGGCGGAACTGGCGGCGGTAGTTCTTCACGAGGCTGACGCCGTCGGTCGCGATGTCCCAGACGCGCCACTCTTTTTTGGCGGGACTCATCGTGTAGTCGATGGTGATCGCGGGTTGGCGCTTCTTCTTAACGGAGCGCGCGGAAGACTTGACGATGACGCTGTCGGCGTCGACGGGCTCGGTCCCAACCCAGGACACCTTGTACTTGAGCGTGGACTCCATGTTCCGTTGGTACTGTCGCTCGACCAGCTGACGCAGCAGGCTGACGAACTCGGCGCGTTGCTTCGGGGTGCGCTTGTCCCACTCTCGATCGAGAGAGAGGCGAGCGAGTTTCTCGTAGTCGAGGAACTCACCGAGCAGGACGGTCAGTTCTTTTGCCCGCTTTGGGGTGTCCGGACGGCGGAGGACGGCGCGCACCTTGTTGTGCTTCGTGCGAATGAAGGTTGCAGCGGCCTTGGCCTGCGCCGGGGTGATCTCTGAAGCAGGGGCTTCCTCGCCGGTGGAATCCTGCGCGAAACCAGCGCTTGGAAGGCCCAAAAGTGCCGAAAACGTTAGGGAAATTGCGAGCAGTCGATGCATGAACATTGAGACGACTATAGCGGAGGATTTATTCGTCGCAGCCCGCCGCGCGCCAGTTCCCGTCGCTCACCAGCGGAACGCCTGTCGCTTGCTCGAGCCCCGCGATCGCGATGTTGTAGTCGGCGATCGCCGCGAGGTGCTTCGCCCTCGCGTTGAAGTAACCGGCGATCGAGTCTTCGAGCTCGCGGGCGCTCGACGTCCCCACCTCGTAGGCCTGCCCCGCCGAGACGAACCACTTCCGGGTTTCGCGCTCGGCCCGCGACCACGAGTTCATGCGTCGCTTCGCGTCCTGCATCTGTTCGTAGAGCGCCGTGACTTCGAGCTCGATCCCCCGGTGCGCCTCTTCGGTCTTGGCTTTGAGCCCCGCGATCTCGGCTCGCGCGCGGCGGACCTTCGCGGCGTTGCCCGCAAAGTCGAGCTTCCACTTCGCCACAATCCCCACGAACGCGCCGCGGAAGTTCCCACGGTCGATGATGAAGGGGTTGTTGATGTCGGTGACGATGGGCGTGACCGCAAAGTTCGCGGCGAGCGCGAGCAGGATGTCTGGGGCGTAGCCTGCGCGTTGCGTCGTCAGGTTGGCCTGGCTCGCGCTCTCGGCGGCGACCAGTTGCTCGACTTCGGGGCGGTTCTTGAGCGCCCGCTCCAGGTGCTCGGTGAGTTCGATCACCTCGCTCTGTACCGGTTCGAGGGCGCACTCGGGGACGATGGCCGGTTCGATGCCGGTGAGGAGTTCGAGCGCCTTTCGCGCGGAGGCCTCGAGCTTGAGTGCTTCAGATTCGCGCGATTCGATCTCAGACAACGCGGAAAGCAAGCGCCAATAGTCACTCTGTTTGGCGTCGGGGTCGTCCGCATCGAGGCGTGCCTCGAGCTTCTCGACCGCCTTGACGAGCTTGCCTTTGCCATCCGAGACCATCGCCTCGAGATCGAGCGCGAGCTGCGTCCCGAAGTAGGCGCGCCGAACGTCGAAGACGACCTGGTTGAGGGTGCGGATGCGCTCCTCTTCGGCGGATCGAATCCCGGCACGTGCCGCCTTTTTCCCCGCCCGGTACTTGCCAAACGTATAGATGGGGATCGCGCCTTTGGCTTCGAGTTGGACGCCTGGACCCCACGGGTTGCTCAGGGGAAGCTGGCCGTCGGGGCTAAAGATCGGCGTACCGATGGCGCGCGGTCGGACGAAGAACGAGGCATTGCCTTCGAACTGAAAGAAGGGCGAGAGCCTCGCTTCGTCGAGGCGTGCCGTCGCCGCGTCGATGTCGGCTTTGGCAGCTCGAATGGAAGGGTAGTGGCGTATCGCCGCGGCCGTGTACTCATCGAGGTGATAAGCGCGCGCCGTCGGTTCCTCTTCGGCTTTGGCGTGTTGGGCCTGGAGGCTGACCCATAGCGTCGCGTAGAAGACGAGTGCGGCGCACAACCTGGCCATGAATGTTTTGTACCTGGAAACGGCCGGTCGAGCCACGAATGCGCCGATCGAGGCTACTTCTTCTTCGGTCCGCCGCCCTTCTTGGCCTGGGCATTGTACCGCTGGATCAGCACGTCGGTGAGGTCGAGGTTCGACGGGACCCAAACGACGCCACCTTCGTTGGCCTCGATGATCAGGGTGTAGCCGTCGGTCTGTCCGATCCGTCGAAGGATGCTCTGCATCTTGTCGAGGATCTTCTTGGTCAGTTCGGCTTCAGCCGTCGACAGCTCCCGCTGGTAGTCCACGTACTCGGTCTGCAGGGCCATCAGGTCTTCTTGGTACTTCTCGACCTTCTTCTTGAGCGCGTCCTCGCTCAACACGCCCTGCTGACGCTCGATGTTCTCTTTCTGTGACTTGAGCGATTCCTGGGCTCCGTCGAGCTTCTTCTGACGTTCCTCGAAGAGCTTGGTCAGCCGGCGCTTGGCCTGACGCCCGTCTTCCGTCTCGTTGATCGCCCGCTGAAGGTCGACCACGCCGATCTTCAACTGTTGCGCATCCGCCGGGGTGGCAGCGTTCGCCAACACGAACGCAGAAAGGGCAAGAACTACGATTCTACTGCAGTGCATCAGAGCATCCTTTCAAGCTCGGCCTAGCTAGCCGTTCGTCGGTGACCGGTCAAGCCGCAGGGGTTATACGCATGGAGCGCTCGCCCCATTCTCAGAAAGACTGTCCGATCGTGAATTCGAAGCGAATGGGGTTGTCTTGGGGGCGTCGATTGATCGGGATGCCCCACTCGAAGCGGAGGGGGCCGAGGGGTGAGAACCAGCGGATGCCGAAGCCGACCGAGTAGCGGAGGAAGCCGTTGATCCCGCAGGGTCGCGAGGAGCGGTCGCTGTCTGGTGCGATGGGGGCTTGGCAGTTGCCGAACTGGTCCCGGAACGCGAACAGGTTCCACGCGTTGCCGCCGTCCGAGAAGATCACGCCACGGATCCCAATCGCCTCCACGATCGGGAACTCGAGCTCGATGTTGTAGAAGGCCTGGAAGTCGCCACCGATCGGACGACCCTCGGCGAGGATCGGCGCGTTCGGGTCCCCTCTTGCCGAGAGGCCTGCCTGAGGGCCGACGGACTGGAGCGGGTAACCGCGGACGGTGAAGATGCCGCCGAGGTAGAACCGCTCGAAGACGGGGACGATGTCGCGCGAGGTGATCAGCCCAAGTTCGGCGTTCACCTTGAAAATGACCGGGCCAAACAACCGCTTGTAGAAACGCGCGAAGGCGGTCTGCCGGATGAAGGTGTTGTCTGAACCGAGAAACTGGTCGGCGAACTGCACCGCGTAGTTGGCGAAGATGCCGTTGGTCGTGGTCAGGCGGTTGTCTCGGCTGTCCCAGTTGAGCGTGAACCGAAGTGAGCTGGTGATCCCATCGCGGAATGCGTTTGCGATGAAGATGTTCGAGAACGTTCGCTGCAGGTCGCCTCCGATTCCTCCGATGGCGGTCGCGCGCGGCTGAGAGATGGTGACGTTCTCGAACTCGTAGCGGATGAAGAGGCGAAGACGAGGGTTCCCGAGCGGGTGCCCGGTGGTGACGTTGCCGCCGATCGAGTTTTGCCGGAACGACACGAAGTCGCGCACTCTCAAGAAGAACCCGAACCCGAGGCTCCACTCGGTGCCGAGGAACCAAGGTTCGATGAAGTTGATGTCGACCTGCTGTCGAATCCCGGAGAGCTGGAGGTTGAGTCCGAGACTCTGCCCTCGGCCGAACAGGTTTTGCTGCTGCACCTGCGCGGTGATGATGAAGCTCTCGAGCGAGGAGAAGCCGGCCCCCACCTGGAAGGTACCGGTCGGCTTTTCTTCCACTTCCACGTTGAGCACCAGTTGGTCGCGCGCACTGCCTTGCTCCTCCGAGACGTCGACGCGTTCGAAGTAGCCGAGCTGCGTCGCCAGCGCGCGGCCGTCTTCGATTTTGCTTTGGCTGTAGAGATCGCCCTCGCTGACGCGAAACTCGCGACGGATGACGGCGTCGCGGGTCTTGGTGTTGCCGCGGACGTGGATTCTCTCGATGTACACGAGCGGACCCCGCAAGATGTTGATCCCGACGTCGACCAGATGGTTCTCCTCGTCGAGGTCAGTCCCCGGAATCGTTTCGACGAGTGCGTACCCTTGATCACGGTAGACCCGGGTGATCCCCTCGATGCCCTCGGCGATTTTCGTGCGGCTGAACCAGTCGCCTTCGGCAAGCTGAATGTAGCCTCGGAGCTCCTCCTTGGGTGCGATCGTCTGGACTTCGTTCCCCGCCCCGTCGGACTCCATGACGGAGAGCTTTCGAACCCGGAACCTCGGGCCCTCCTCGACTGGGATCGTGATGTCGACGTACTTCCGGTCCGCGGTCAGCTCGACGCTCGGGCGCCCAATCCGCATCATCAAGTAGCCCTTGTCGTAGTACCAGGCCTGGACCCGAAGCACGTCCTCGTCGAACGCCTCTTGGTTGAACTTGTTCCGGTCGCTCAGGAACGAGAACATGCCGGTTTCGTTGGTCTGCATGATCTCGAGCAACTCTTCGGCGGGAAGCTGCTCGTTGCCGACGAAACTGACGCGGCGGACCTCGACCTCGCCGCCTTCGTCGATCTTGAAGATCACGTCGACTTGGTTGTTGTCCCCAGGGACGCGCTTGAGCTCGTAGTCCACGGTGGCCAGGAAGAAACCGTTCTCGGAGAGCAAGTCGCGAATCTCGTGGGCGCTCTTATCGACCTTCGGCACCGCGAGGATGGTCCCGGTCTCGAGGGAGATGGCATCGCTGATCTCGTCGTCGTCGACGTCGTCGTTGCCTTCGAAGTTGACTTTGCGGATAGCCGGACGTTCGAGGACGCGAATCGTGAGCTTGATCCCGTCGCCGAGCGGGTCGGTCTCGATCGCAAGGTCGTCGAAGTAGCCGAGGTTCCAGAGGGCTCTGGCGTCACGGGTGAGCGCCGGGTCCTTGCACACCTTGCCCCGCCCGAGCTTCATCGTCGCGCGGACGTCGTCCGGGTCGACTCGGCGCGCGCCGACCACCACGACTCGTCGGATCCGCTTGTCGTGGCAGCTCGTGCGCGGGACCTCGATGCCAGCATCTGCGTCTTCGACGGGCTCGTAGTCTTCGGCCGGTTCCTCTTCGCCCAGCGGCTCGGGCGGCGGCGCAGGCTTGGGGGAGGTGCGGACCGGCCGGGTCGCCGGGGGCGGCGGCTGAGGGGTGTTGTCCAGGCTCTGGGCGCCCGCCGCAGAAGCGAGCCCTGTCACGAGCGTCAGGGCGATGGCAGGGGCGGGAAGGCGCATTGGGAGGCGTTTGAACCGAGCGGCTATAGCCGTGGCCTAGTCAAGGGTCAAGGTTTTCCTTGGTTTTCAAGGGTTTGGCCGCTATCGGCCGCCGCGGCGTCGGACCCCGGGGACCCTTCCGAGGAACGTCGCTCGTCCGATTCGATCTGACCATCTCGCATCACCACCTCACGAGGCATCATCGCGGCGAAGTCTCGGCTGTGGGTGACGATGAGGAAGGTCGTCTGGTGTCGTCGGTTGATGTCGAAGAACAGTCGGTGGACGGCTGCGCTACTCGCACTGTCGAGGTTGCCCGTGGGCTCGTCTGCCAACACGAGCTTCGGCTCCATGAGAAGAGCCCGCGCAAGGGCCACGCGCTGCTGTTCACCGCCCGACAGCTCGCCTGGGCGGTGGGTGAGCCGGTGCGAGAGCCCGACTTCGTCGAGCAGGGTGCGCGCGCGGTCCTCGAGGCGGCGACCCCCCCGAATCAACCCTGGCATCATCACGTTTTCGAGCGCCGTGAACTCGGGGAGCAGGTGATGAAACTGAAAGACAAATCCGATACTTCGGTTCCGAAACTCTGCAAGGTCGGAAGCTCCCAGCTCGGTCACGTCGCGGCCCTCGTAGCGGATCCGGCCATGCGTGGGGAGGTCGAGTGTTCCGATAAGATGCAAGAGGGTACTCTTGCCCGCGCCTGACGCGCCCACGATGGTCAGCATCTCACCGGGCTCGATCGTGAGGTCGATGCCGCGGAGAACCTCGAGGGACTGACCCTCGTGTTCGAAGGTCTTGGTCACGTTTTCGACGCTGACGAGAGGTTCGGGCATCGCGCTAGTCGTACCGAAGTGCGTCCACCGGGCGTACGCGGCTCGCCTGATACGCGGGAAACAACGTTGCGGCCAGGCATACCACCACGGTTGCCGCGCCGACCAGGGCGAACTCGGTCGGGTCGAGTTTCACCGGGAGCTTGTCGATGTAGTACACCTCCGGATTCATCCGAATTCCGAAGTGTTCGGCGGCGAATGTCAGAACGAATCCAAGCCCGAGGCCGAGTAGGCCGCCAGCCGCCCCAATCAAGAGCCCCTCGAGGACGAAGATCCGGATCACCCCCCGCGCGGACGTCCCCATCGCCTTCAGGATGCCGACCTCGCGGCGTTTCTCCTGGACCAACAAGGTGAGGGTCCCGAAGACCGAGAACCCCGCGATCAGGATCGCGATCCCCAGGGTGATGAACATGGCCAGTTTCTCGAGCGCCAAGGCACCGAAGAGCTGCTGATTCAGGGTCTTCCAGTCCCGGACGCGAAGGTCGCCATCGCCGAGCGAGGCCGCGAGCGAAGCCGCCATGGCCGGAGCGCGCTCGACGTCGTCGACCTTCACCTCCAAGCCCGAGATGGCCTCGCCTGCGTTCAAGAAGCGCTGCGCCACGGGGAGAGACACATAGGCGTGCTTCATGTCGTATTCGTACATCCCGCTGTAGAAGATGCCGGCGATCCGAAACGGCTTGGTGCGGGGGACAGGTCCAGTGGGCCCGAGTTCGCCTCGAGGCGACACGATCGTGACGCGATCGCCGACGACCAGGCGCAAGGCGCGAGCAAGCTCTTGACCGACGACGAGGCCCGGCATCGCGTCCGAAGCCTCGGCTTCCGGTTCAGGCGAATCGTCGGGTCGCGCGTCGTCGTCGTCGGCCTCTTCGAGCATCGCGTCGAAGGCGCCGGCTTGGGTCGGCTCGTCGTCGGGTTCGAGGATCCGCTCGGGGTGGTCGAGGTAGTCGAGCTTGCCGTGGGTCATGTTCTGGCCGAGGTCGGTCACGTCGCTGACCGAGGTTGCGTCGATGCCTCGCAGCACAGCGCCAGCCCGATTGGAGAGGCTCGACACCATCACCTCAGTTTGGAGGTAGGGGGTCGCGGCTCGGACCCCCGAGGCCTTGCGGGTCTTGTCGAGGATGGGCTGCCAGTCGTTGATCTCCGCGAACGCCCGGTCGACGACGATGTGCGCGTGGTTCCCGAGAATCTTCTTCTTCAGGTCGGCCCGGAACCCGCCCATCACGCTGAGGACCGAGATCAGCATGCACGACGAGACCGCCACAGCGAGCACCGACAAAGTGCCGCTGGCTGCCAAGAAGCCGGTCTTCTTCGCGCGCAGGTGGCGTGCAGCGACCATCGAGCGAAACCCAATGCGCTCGAACAGCGACAGCAGTGGGCCGACCGCGCGCAGGGCGAGGCGGGAGGCGAACAAGGTGGTGACCACGACGCGGACAACAGCACCCGCGAGACTCCCATCGTGACCTTCGACAGGCGCGAGGGGCAGGGCGAGCGAAACCGCCACGAAGAGGCCCGTGATGCCGACGTCGAAAACACGCCAGAACTGCTCGCGGCGATCCGCCGAGACGAGGAACCAGCACGAGGTGCCGAGGACCGCGAGCAGTCCGAGGGTGACCCATTGGAGGGTGGAAGTCGCCTCGTAGACCCCTCGGAGCCACTCGAGCTCGAGGGATGGGTAGGCGAGGTGCGTGAGCCCGAATAGAAGACTCGCGACGGTGCCCCCAAGGACGTGGCCGCGAGCGGCGAACGCCGCCCAGAGGATGATCCCGACCGAGGCCGACGTGACGAGGCTATGAAGCACGCCGATTGTCGCAAGGCCGAGGATCCGTGCCCTGCCGCGGGCTCCCCGCTGGAGCGCCCGCGCCCGGCTCAGCACGGCGAGGCTCAGCAGCAACAGGACCAGCTGAAGCGTCGTCCAGCCAATGACCAGCCGGACCCACAGGAGGTCGTCGAGCAGCGAGACCTGAAACCAGAGGGCGCTCATCCCGAGGAACGCGACCACGGCCACGGACTGCACCAATGCAATCGCGCAAAGGCCGGCGGCCCAGAACCCGAGTGGGCGCCCCGTTGTCATTCGACTTCCGGTCGCAACAAGGGAAACAACAGGACGTCTCGAATCGAGGGCTGATTGCACAGGAGCATGACCAAGCGATCGACGCCGAGACCGAAACCCGCGGCGGGTGGCATTCCGTGCGACAACGCCCGAATGTAGTCGGCATCGAAATCCATTGCCTCTTCGTCGCCTCGTTCGCGATTGCGAAGCTGTGCCTCAAACCTCGCAGCCTGGTCGTCCGGGTCGTTGAGCTCGCTAAACGCGTTGCTGATCTCGCGCCCATCGACGAACAACTCGAAGCGGTCGACGAAGTCGGGGTTGTCGTCGTTGCGGCGCGCGAGTGGAGAGACCTCGAAAGGGTACTCGGTGATGAACACCGGCACGGACTGGGAGCCGTCCTCGGTGCGGTACAGCGCCGTGAGGTCGGGCTCGACCAAGAGTTCGTAGACGGCGAAGATCCGTTCTCCGTGGGTTTCGCACTGGCCGAGTTGCTTCTGCGCGGCAGGATCGAGCTTCGGCATCATCGCGTTGCAACCGGCCTCGAACGCGCTCGGGTCGCGGACGTCGTCTGGGGCGAGCGCGCTCGACCACGCAGTCGTCGGGACCCCGCTTTGCCCGGCGCGCGTAAGGCGCTCGGTGATGGCGTCCCTCATCGTGACTCGTTTCCAGCCGGCACGAAGATCGAACGTCCGGTCTTCGGTTAAGCTTCCGAAGCGTGCGCGGAGGTCAGCGTCTACGGCACGCACCATGTCGACCGTGAGGTCCATCAGGTCCTCGTAGGTGGCGTAGGCCATGTAGAACTCGAGGATGGTGAACTCGGGGTTGTGCTTCGTGCTGATCCCCTCGTTGCGAAATGCGCGTCCCAGTTCGTAGACCCGGTCGAAACCGCCGACGAGCAGGCGCTTGAGATACAGCTCCGGCGCGATCCGAAGAATGAGCGAAAGGTCGAGCGCATTGTGATGGGTATCGAACGGTTTCGCCGTCGCGCCGCCACGGATGGCGTGGAGAAGAGGGGTCTCCACTTCGAGGAACCCCAGTACGTCGAGGAACCGCCTGAGCGATTGCACGACGACGCTCCGAGCTCGGAACACGTCGGCGACCGCCGGGTTGGCGAAGAGGTCGACGTACCGCTCTCGATAACGCTTCTCGACGTCCTTCAAGCCGTGCCACTTGGCCGGTGGCGGGAGGAGCGCCTTGCCAAGATGCTCGTACGTGCGTGCGCTGACCGCGAGCGCGCCGGTCTTGGTTCGAATGGCGGGGCCGGTGATGGCGACATGGTCGGCGAGATCGACCAACTTGAGCACCGCGGCCTCTTGTTCATCGAGCTTGTCGGGGCGCACGAGCGCTTGGGCGTCTCCATGCGGCGTGCGAATCACGAGGAAGGGTCCTCGCTTGGCCACGACCCGCCCGAAGAGCGGCACGCGGGGTGCGTCCTCGGGGAGCTCGTCTTCCAGGGGGAGCTTGGCGCAGCCCTCCTCGTCCGCGGCGAGCGCGACGAGTCGACGGCGTTGATCTTCGAGCTCGGGGTTGGTGCGAAAGGAGTTCGGGTAAGGGAGTGCGCCGAGCGCACGGAGGCGCTCTGCCTTGTCGAGTCGGGTCTTGCGAAGCTCGTCTTCGGTCGCCATGAGGTTCCTCGTTCAGCCGTCCGTGTCCGCGTCGGCTGCCTTCTTCCGCGCCTGCTGCTTGTCGGCGTTCATCAACAGGTAGGTTTCGATGAACTCGTCGAGCTCCCCATCGAGCACAGCGTCGGCGTTCGTCGCTTTGTGGTCGGTCCGTTCGTCCTTGACCATCGTGTATGGCTGGAGCGTGTAGGTACGTACCTGGGAGCCGAAGGCAATGTCTGCCCGGTCGCCGAGGAAGGCCTCCTCGAAAGCCTGTTCACGTTCCCGACGCGCCTTCTCGAATAGCAGTCCGCGCAGCATCTTCATGGCCGTATCGCGGTTCTGGTGCTGGCTGCGTTCCGCTTCGCATCGCACCGTGAAGCCGGTCGGGACATGCTTGATGCGGACCGCCGACTCGGTTCGGTTGACGTGCTGGCCGCCCGCGCCGCCGGACCGCATCGTGCTGACCTCCAGGTCCTCGTCGCGAATCTCGATCTCGCCCTCCGTCAGCTCGTCGTCGAGATCCGGAACGACGCTCACCCCCGCGAAAGATGTGTGGCGACGCTTGTTGGCATCGAAGGGGCTGATTCGAATCAGGCGGTGGACCCCGTTTTCGGCCCGGAGGTACCCGTAGGCGTTGGGGCCGCGCGCGACGAAGGTCGCGTCCTTGATGCCCGCCTCGTCGCCCGGCTGCTTGCTCAGGAGCTCGGTCTTGTAGCCGCGACGTTCACACCAGCGGAGGTACATTCGAAGCAGAATCTCGGCCCAGTCCTGGGCTTCGGTCCCGCCGGCGCCCGGGTTGATCGTCACGATCGCGTCGGTGTCGTCGTCCGACGTCAGCATCCGCTTCAACTCCAGGCCGCGTACTTCTTGGCTGACCTGGGGCAGCTGTCCGCCCACCTCCTCGACCACACCCTCGTCCCCCTCGTCGGCGGCCAGCTCCAGCAAGTCGATAAGGTCTCGAATTTCGCGGTCTACTCGCTCGAATTCCTTGAGCGTTTCCTCAGCCGTCGAGCGCTCTCGCATGAGCTTCTGAGCCCTGTCCTGGTCGTCCCAGAATCCTTCGGCGAGGCTGGCGTGCGTCAGCCGGTCGACGGTGTGACCCAGACCCTCCAGGTCAAAGATACCTCCCCAGCGCATCCATGCGCTGTGCGAGGTCTTGGAGTTGCTCTCGACATTCCCCGGGCGTCATCTCTCTCGGCGCGGACTAACCCGCCCCTCGACTCATGTCAAAAGCCCCGCGAGGAAGACGGCCCGTTTTCGATCCGTAGCCCGGTTTTGGGCTTGTGTTGGCGGGCCGTTTCCGCTTCACTCTCGCGCCATGGTGGCGGCAAAGCTGATCCGATGGAGTGTGCTGTTTTCGGTCGTGTCATCGCTGTGGGCATGCGACACCGCCAAGTTCGCCGCCGACTCGACCTCGGGCCTCTTCCAGCGTGCCGCGCCTGCCATCGAGCAGTACTGGGATTACGACACGGCGGGCGCTGCGTTTCCCGCGAGTATCATCCAGCTCGAAGGCATTCTGAGGGTTGTTCCCGACAACGAGGTCGTCGTGATGTCGACGATCGGCGCGTACGTGGGCTACGGCAACGGTTGGATCGAAGACCGCGTCGAGGTCGCGGATGCAGAGGACCAGTGGGAGGAAGCCGAAGAACTCCGTGCACGTGCGCTCATCATGTACGAGCGGGCGTGGGACCTCTCCAAACACCTGATGCGGCTTCGGGGCGAGGACTTCGACGAGGCCCTCACCAAGGGACCCGAAGCGCTCGACGAGTGGCTCCACACGTACCTGTTGGAGCCCGCGGACGCGCCGCTCGCGTTTTGGGCTGGAGCCTCGCTCGGTGCGCGTATCAACATGGGCATGGAGGACATGGACACCGTCGCGGATCTTCCACTCGCCAAAGTCTTCCTCGCGCATTCCGTCGAGCTCGACCCGGACTGGCTCTTCATGACGCCGATGATGACGTTGGGCGTGCTGGCCGCATCAGAGTTTCCGCCGGACATGGACCTCGCGAAGTCGATCTTCGACGTGGTCCTGGAGGGTACGGAGCGCCGGAACTTGATGGTGCAGTTGAATATGGCGCGCTACTACGCGGTCAACAAGGGAGACTCGAAGCTCTTCAAAGAGCTCCTCAATGAGGTGCTCGACGCGGGGGACGTTCTGCCTGAGGCGCGACTGTCCAACGTCATTGCGAGGCGACGGGCGGAGCGCTACCTAGACCAGATAGAATACTTCTTCAGTGACCTCAGCGAGTAATCCATGTCGAGATTGAGAGCTACGTGGCTGGCGGCCGTGGTCGTCGGCGCGTTCATGTTGCCTGGTACCGTGACATCGCCGCCCGCCGCGAGTGCCGAGGCGGCGACCGTGATCCGGTTTGCCTCGCTGGCGCCAGCGGGCTCGGCCTTCATGAAGGTCATGAAGGCTTGGAACCGAAGCTTGAAGCAGCAGACCAGCAACCGTGTCGAGCTTCGTTTCTACTCGGGAGGCAGCCAGGGCGACGAGCGAGACTTCATTCGGAAGGTTCGCGCTGGGCAGATGGACGCCGCCGGGGTGACCACCACAGGTCTCGGCATGGTGGCTCGGCCGGTGCTCGTGCTCACCGCCCCAGGGTTGATCACGGAGTACGACCAACTCGAACGCGCCCGGACCGAGCTCAACGATCGGTTCTCGAAGCTGTTTTCCGATGCCGGGTTCCAGCTCCTCGCCTGGGGCGAGGCCGGGAAGAACCGCATCTTCTCGGTCAACGCCTTCGCCGCCCCTGAAGACCTCAAGTCAGGTCGCCCGTGGGCATGGAAAGACGATCCGGTGTTCGCCGAGTTCGTGAGCGTGATCGGCGCCAACCCGGTTCGACTCGGAGTGCCGGAGGTCTACCCGGGGCTCCAAACCCGAATGATCGACATCGTCCCCGCGTCTGCGATCGGGGCGGTGGCGCTTCAGTGGTACACGCGGCTCAAGTACATGGCGAAGGACAACTTCGGGATCATCGTCGGCGGGTCGATCATCAAGCAGGAGAAGTTCGACCAGCTCTCCGAGGCAGACCAAAAGGCCCTCCTCGAGACGAGCGAGAGGGCTGCTCGCGCGCTCGACACCATTGCGCGTCGCGACGACGATCGAGCCTACCGCTCGATGGTGAGCCGAGGGGTCGTCGAGGTCGACACGTCGGCGCACCAGGCCAAGTGGGACTCGGTCGCCGCCCAGACTCGCAAGAACCTCACCGGTCGGGTTTACAGCAAGAGCCTTCTCGAGTCGGTCCAAGCGGTCGTCGCCAACAAGTAGCGAACGCGAGCAACGCCGCGAGCGGCTTCGAGAACAAGTCGCAGCCGATCAGTCTCAGGTGGGCGCGGTCTAGAGGTAGGCGCCGCCGTGGACGTCGATCGTCTCGCCAGTGAAGTAGTCGCAGTCGAAGATGAACTTCACCGCGCGCCAGATGTCCTCGGGCTGGGCCATGCGGCCGAGCGGGATCGACGCACGCATCATTTCGAGGGCCTTTTGGTTCATGCCCGCGGTCATCGGGGTTTCGACCGCGCCGGGCGCGACCGATGCGACGCGGATCCCGAAGGGGGAGAACTCTTTCATCCAGGTGCGCGTGTTGGCGGCAAGCGATGCCTTCGCGGCTGTATAATTGGTCTGACCGCGATTTCCGTGACGGGCGACCGACGAGATGTTCACGATCACGCCGGTGTCCCCTTGCTCGACCATGTGAGCGACGACCTCTTGCACCATCATGACGGCGCCAGTGAGGTTGATCGCGATGACCGCATCCCAGTTCTCGCGCGACATGCGTTTGATCGCGCCGGTGCTTCGGCTCTTGCCGACGAGCAAGGCGTCTCGAATGATGCCGGCGTTGTTGATCAGGCCGTTCAAGCCACCCATCTCTTTAGCTGCCCATGGGACGAATGCGGCGATGTCGTCTTGATCGGCGACGTCGAGGCGTCGACGATGGATACCGTCGGGTAGGGCGGACAGGGCGTCCTCGTTGACGTCGCCGACTGCGACTTGGGCCCCCGCCTCGTGGAGGCGCTTGGCGAAGTGCTCACCGAGGCCAGAGGCGCCGCCGGTGACGATGACTTTGAGTTGATCGAGTTCCATGGCGTGGCTTCCTACCCGGTCTTCCTGCTGCGGCGCAAGCAGACGGTTGTTCAAGTGAACGCGGCCTAGAAGGTTCCGCCTGCACTCACGCCGCCACCCCCGCGCCACATGGCCGGCGCAATCCGGATGTTGAACTTACTCGCCTTCGAGCGAGCCTTCTTCGCTTGGTATTCTTTCCACGCTTTCTCGGTCGGGGTTGGACGGTACGAGAGCACCATCGCCGCGACGCCGGTACCGATGAAGATGCCGCCGACGATGTAGGCCGTGCGTCGATCGCGGGCATTACTGGCGTCTGGGATCGGAGCCGTGCCCATCACGATCGCACCCGCGATCGCGTGCGTGAGCCCGTTCCATCGAACGAGAAGCCGTTCGCCGTTCCGGGTTTCGGCCGAGGCCTGGAGCTCGCCCTCGATCCTCGCCAACTCGAGCTCGCCGATGCCGCCGTCCTTGAGTTTCTCCCATCGGGCGAGCCGCCGCTTCTCATGTGAGATGCGCGTTGCCGCGAAGATGCCTGTGGTCAGGTCGGCTGCGCCCAAGGTCATGAACATGATCCCGAGGCCTCGCGTGAAGTCGTCTTGCGGCGTGTTCTCGATCAGGCGCCATCCCCCGATACCCAGCAGAATCACACCTCCCATGATTCCGGCGGCGGCCGCGAACTTCTGCTCTCGGACCTGCTCCGTGGTCGCCCGGATTAAGAGGGTGTCGAGCAACTGCGCGTTCGCGAGGAGATCCGGATCGGGGGTCGCCGCAGGAGGGTCCACTGGATCAGGCGCCGGTATCCCAGCGCTCTCGGGGGGTACGCCCGCCGGTGGCGAGCCGAGCTCCTCCATCTCCTCTTCTTGCGGAAGCATGTCTTGGGCGCAGGCGCTCTTGGAGGGCAGCGCGGCCAACAAGAGGAAGAACAAAAGGCTCCAGGCCGCTGCGTCGCGCATCAGTGGCTTGGAATACCAGCCGCAGACGGGTATGGCTACCGCAAACCGCGTGGTAGCGTGCGCCGCGCATGGGACGTGTTCTTCTTCGGTTGCTGCTCGGTTTGTTGGTCGTCGCCGCGATCCTCGCGGTGTTTCTCAAGATGCGTTACGGAGGCGGCGACCCGTACCCAGACCTGAGCGGTGAGCCGGTCTTTGGGCGGGACGCGCTCGAGGTCGTTGTCACGAGCCCGGAGCCGATCGGCAATCTGGCCGTCGCGCCGGATGGGCGCCTGTTCTTCACGATCCATCCGGAGAGCCGTCCCGCCGGCGCCAAGCTCCTCGAGTGGGTCGACGGCGCTCCGAAGCCGTTCCCTTCAGAGGCCGCCCAAGCGATGCTGGAGACTCCGCTTGGGCTCGCGATCGATCAGCAGAACCGGCTATGGGTGATCGACCATGGCAACCACGCGACCGGCCAAGCCAAGCTCCTGGCGTTCGATCTCGACACGGGGGCCGTCGTCCACGAACACGCGTTCGATTCAAGCGTGGCCGAGCTCGGCTCGTTCCTCCAGGACCTGCAGGTCGATTCAACAGGCACCCACATCTATATCGCCGATGTCAGCTTCTGGCGGCAGAACGCGGGCCTGGTCGTATACGACGTGGTAACCGGCGAAGCGCGCCGCGTGCTCGAATCGGACCCGTCGGTCTCCCCGCAGGATTGGCTGATTCGCAATCCGACCAAGGACATGGCGTTCTTCGGAGGGCTCGTCGTGCTCAAGCCCGGCGTCGACGGGATCGCGATCGATCGGGAAGACGAGTGGGTCTACTACGGGGCGATGACTCACGACACGATGTACCGCGTGAAGACCGCCGACTTGCTCGATGCGTCGCTGAGTCCAGGTGCGCTGTCGGCTCGCGTTCAAGAGGTTGGCAAGAAGCCGCTGAACGACGGCCTCAGCACCGACAACGAGGGCAACGTGTTGATCACCGACGTAGAGCACTCGGCTGTCGTTCGGATGAGCCCCGAAGGTGAGCTGACCACGCTGATCAAGGACGATCGAATCCGCTGGGCGGACGCGCTGAGCTATGGCCCGGACGGATGGCTTTACGTCGCAGACAGCGCCATTCCGGACCAGATGCTGCAACCGAAATCGCACATCGAGGCGGTCGCCCCCTACTACATCTTCCGCTTCAAGCCCGGTATCGACGGTGTGCCCGGGCAGTAGGTGGCGGCTTAGCGCTTCTGCCTTGCGCGCGTTCTGTCGTGCAGCGCGCCCAGGCGATCGTAGAACCGTTGCGGGGCAAGGCGCTTGAGACGCCACGCGTTGCGCCCGTCCGCCATCGGTTGGACGTAGAGTTGACGGTTGTCGAGCGCATCGACCGCGGCCTTGGCGACCTCTGGGGCTTGCACCTTCGAGCGCTCCATCCATTTTCGGATCTGAGCTTCCTGGCCGTCAGGCGCTGCGCCGCGCCCACCGTTGACGATGTTGGTGAGGAAGAACGTCGGACAGAGGACCGAGACGTGGATCCCCGCGCTTCGGAACTCGGCGTACAGGGTCTCGCTCAGCGAGACGACGCCGGCCTTCGTCACGTTGTATGCCGACATGCCCGGGGGGGATAGGAGACCGGCCGCAGACGCGACGTTCAGAACGTAGCCGCGTCCTCTGTCGCGCATCTTTGGAATGGCGGCCTGACATCCGTAGATGACCCCCCAAAGATTGATGTCGACGACCCAACGCCAATCGTCCATCGAGATTTCCCCAAAGGGACCTCCAACGGCGACCCCCGCGTTGTTGCACACCATGTCGACGCCCCCGAGTCGCGCTTCGGCTTCGTTCATGAGGTCGAACACCTGCTCCCGGTTGGTGACGTCGCACGCGATGACTTCCGCACGCGCACCTCGTCTGCGCACGAGCTCGGCGGTCTCCTCGGCGGTGTCCAGCTGGATGTCCGAGATGGCGAGCGATGCGCCGCGGCCCGCGAGCTCGAGCGCCAGGCTGCGGCCGAGTCCGCTGCCCGCGCCGGTCACGACGGCATGAAGAGGGGTTGGCAATGACATCGCCCCGAGCGAAGCGCCGATCATGGCCGCGGTCAAGGTGCTTGCTTTCGGGTCCGCTCATGGGGGAAGGTCCCGACACGATGAGCGAAGAACGAGTACGCAGTTTTTGGGGCTGGGGCTGGGAGGATAAATTCCCGGACACGGCAACGCGAAAGGAGCGCGGGGCCCACGCCAAGATGCTGCTCGGCTTTGGGCCGGACCGTTGCGACGAGCCGCCACGGCTCCAAGACATCGAGCTTCAGCCTTCGCGCGTGGCGGTGCCCGACACCCTGGCGTCATTCATCACGGCCGAGCACGGACCGAGAGTTCGCCACACCTACGGCAAGAACTACCGCGATGTGGTGCGTGGGTTTCGGGGCGACTTCTCTAGCGCACCGGATCTGGTCGCGATGCCAAAGAGCGAATCCGATGTCGCTGCGGTGCTCGACTGGGCGAGTGGCGCCAGCGTCGTTGTGGTGCCGTACGGCGGTGGAACGAGCGTGGTCGGCGGCATCGAGGGGGAAACGGGGGAGGGGAATCACGGCGTGTTGAGCCTCGACCTCGGTCGACTCAACCGGGTGCTCGAGGTCGAGCGGAGCTCGATGTCCGCGCGGATCCAGGCCGGCGTGCTTGGGCCTTCACTCGAGTCGCAGCTCGGCGAGCAAGGGCTGACCCTTCGCCACTTTCCGCAGTCGTTCGAGTTCTCGACCCTCGGGGGATGGATCGCCACGCGTGCAGGCGGGCACTTCGCCACCGTGTACACCCACATCGACGACTTGGTGCAGTCGACGCGGATGGTGACGCCGCACGGTGTGATGGAGTCGCGGAGGCTCCCGGGGTCAGGGGCTGGGCCGAGCCCCGACAGGATGGTGCTTGGCTCCGAGGGGACCCTGGGAGTCATCACCGAAGCATGGATGCGCGTACGACCAAGGCCTGACGCCAAGGCGACGGCCACCGCCCACTTTCAAGACTTCGAGCGTGCCGTCGGCGCCGTGCGTGCGCTGTC
>JBCCEK010000077.1:0-18003 GCA_039030295.1 Myxococcota bacterium
CCCACACCAACTTGAGCCATCTCGGTTCGCGTCTCTCTTCCGCGAGTTCTACGAGAGCACGAGTGCCTACGTTCACCAACCCGACGAATGGCGTAGCGTCCTCAGGCAGGGTGCGATGCGCAACAGGCGCCCCGCGAGAGTGGTCTCTCACGCGTGACGCGAGGCCCTTGATGCCCAACGCAGCGTTCGTCCGCTGCTGAGAACGCGGCCCTTCGTCCAGCCTCACCCTCATGATAGCTTCGTCGGCCGAGGGCGTGAGCCATGCTCCGACTACAAACCGACATTCCTGAAGAACGAACCAGCGCCTGGTCGCCCGCCATACATGGGCGATTCCTGAGCGAGGCCGCTCATCGGAGCGCTCGCGCTTTGGTTGGCGTTAACCTGGCGAGTTGCGCACTGGTGCTGCTTTGGAGCGTAGGGGACTTCCAGTACTTTCCGGAGTACGCAAACCGGTTCCTCCTCGTCCGCATTGCTGTCGTGGTCTCGGCCACCATGGCCACCCAAGTCGCACTCAAGGCGCGGTCAACGCGCGTTAAGTACACCGCCATCTGGATCTGGTTCCTGCCCTGGGCTGCCGAAAGCGCGTTCATGATCCCGTACACGCCCGCGCAGTCCCTCAGTCACACCTTCGTGATCATCATTGCGCAGATCGGCTCCGCGGGATTCGTCACTTGGAACTGGCGAGCCGGGCTCTCGATGAGCGTGGCGGTGGCATGCATTTGTGAGATCGGGCTGATGCAAGTGTCAGGAGGATCCTATGAAACGTTCGCTGCCCACGGCTACTTGGTCACTGGCGCAGTTCTCGGAGCCGTGTTCACGAAGTTGAGGTACGAGGGCGCTCGAGAGCAGTTCCAGCAGCGGCTCGAGCTTGCAGAGCAGAAGTCGAGAACCGAGCAACTCTTGGAAGAGGTGACCCACATTCGGGAAGACCGCATGAGATGGCTCGAGAATCTGGCAGGGTTCCTTCGGCACGAGATCAGGAATCAGTTGGTTGCAGTCGGGACCTCGCTCGACCTCTTGGAACGCGACGAGTCGGGGCGAGGGCCAGCGCGCTACATCGGGAGGGCACGTCAGGGCCTGGGAAGGATGGATCGCCTGGTGACCGGTGCGACCGAGGCGACCAGTCTGGAAGCCGCCCTCCAGGCCGAGGACCGGCACCCCATCAACCTGAGCGAGATCGTTCGTGAACGCGTTCTCCTTCTCCGCGCCGCCCACCCGCACCTGGCGTTCCGAACCCACATCGAACCAAACGTGTGGGTGCGCGGCAGCGAGGATCGGCTCGGGCAGATGCTGGACAAGCTGCTCGAGAACGCTGTCGAGCACACCCCTCGCTTCTGCCAGATCCGTGTGAGCTTGAGCGAGCAGGAGTCCGTGCTCCTATCCGTCGAGAATGAAGGAGATCCTCTCCCCAACGCCAACGTGCCGCTGTTTCAGGCGTTCGTGACAGTCGGAAAGGCCGAGCCCCATCGTCAGAATCTCGGGCTTGGTTTGTTTGTGGCGAGTACGATCGCGCGGGCGCACGAGGCTGAGATCGTCGCCGTCGATGGCCGCGAGTCTCGAGGCGCGCGCTTTGAGGTTCGTTTTCCCACGCTTCCAAACTAGTCCGGCTCAATTCTCGGCCTTTTTTGCTTGACGATAAACTGTAGTATCGCATACTACGATTTATGAGTTTTGGGACCGGACTCCATGTAATGCTCGCGCTGGCGTACAACGCCGGTGTTCGGCTGCCGTCCCAGATGATTGCGGAGAGCATCGGCGCGAACCCCGTGACGATCCGGCGGGTCGTGGCTGACCTTGCCGCGGCAGGGCTGGTTGATACTCAGCCCGGACCCGGTGGGGGGGCGACCCTCACACGCCCGGCATCGCGAATCACAGTCAAAGACGTCCACGAGGCGCTTGGCGAGCCGCCCTTCATCGACGGACATCGCAAGGAGCCGCGGGCCCATTGCGACGTCTCACGATGCATGCCGCAAGTCGTCTCACGTTTGAACGACGCCGTCGCCAAGAAGGCGGGGCCGATCCTGCGCGCGACGACACTTCAGGCCCTGCTCGACGAAGAAGTCGAGGCCTAGCCTCTTTTTTTGCACAAAACTGTAATGATAAAAGCTACAAATAGGAAAACCAATGAGTCATCACAACGAAAAAGTCTACCTTGTCACCGGGGGCACCACGGGGATAGGCGCCGCAACCGTGGCGGCCCTCGCCAGCAAAGGAGCAACCGTCGTCGCCACAGGGCGCAACCCCGAGACACTCGAACGCGCCCGCGCCTCTCTCCCGAAGAACACCGAGTTGATCGCATCCGACGCGGGCAACCTCGGGGACATCAAGAAGCTCGCGGACCACATCCGCGGCGAGTACGAGAAGCTGGATGGGATCGTCCTCAACGCCGGTGTCGCTCCTTTCATGCCGATCGAGGCCTGGAACGAAAGCACCTTCGACAACCTGTTTGCCATCAATGTGAAGGGGCCTTTCTTCCTTCTGCAACAACTCGCGCCGATTCTTACCGAGGGGTCGTCCGTGGTGTTCAACACGTCGGTCGTCCGTGACGTGGGCATGGCAGGGGCAGCACCCTACGGCGCCACGAAAGGGGCCCTCCGGTCCTTGATTCGGTCGCTTTCCATCGAACTGGCGCCCAAGGGTATTCGTGTGAACGCGGTTGCGCCGGGTCCGATCCAAACGCCGATCTACGGCAAGCTCGGAATGCCACAGGATCAGCTGGACGGTTTCCACGCGCACCTTTCGTCGCGTGTCCCCCTAGGTCGCTTTGGTTCGCCAGACGACATCGCGAACGCGTTCGCGTTCTTGTTGTCCCCCGAAGCCGCCTTCGTCACCGGCGAAGAACTCTACGTCGACGGGGGTCTGCGGAACAACGTCGCCTGACAGCGTGTGCGTCGCGTGTGTGGGCCGGGCCGACCTCCACGAGTCGGCCCGGCGCACTCGCTTGCTCGACGACCTCGTGGCCTGCTACGGACCGACCATGCTTAGATGGTGGTGGAGCTTCGCTCTTGTCGTCGGTCTCCTGAGCTGCGGCGACACCGCGGACGAGGCCGATGGCGAAATGGTGTTCTCGGAGGACGTGTTCGCCGATCCGCCCAGGGAGTTTGGCCCGCAAGCGCGTTGGTGGTGGCCCGGCGCCAGCGTCGAGCGCGAGACTCTGGTCGAAGAACTCTCGCAGTTCGCATCCCTCGGGCACAGCGCGGTTGAGATCCAACCGTTTCTGTCCGCGATGACGCGTGCGGCGCTCGACCGCGACGACAGGATCCGTGGTGTTGGTGACGAAGCGTTCCTCGCGCAACTTGCAGCCGCGGCGTGCGCCGCTGCTGATGCGGGCCTTGCCTGGGATCTGACGCTCGGAAGCGGTTGGTCGACCGGCTCGCCTGCGGTTGGTGATGACGGTTCGCGGCAGCTCGTCATGGCCGAGCTCACGCTCGATGGGCCATCGAGCTTCGATGGTGCGCTCCCCGCGCCTGAGGAACCCGACTGGGTCGAGGACACCAACAGCATCCTACCGGCCGTTGATGGCTTCGATGGCGACGCCTCGCGCGTCGCTGTCATGGCTGCGGAAGTGGTCGAGCAACGGGCCGACGGCGCCGTCCTGGGATCTGTCGTCGATCTCGAGCCCCACGTTGTCGACGGAGTGCTGACTTGGCAGGTTCCGGACGGCAGGTACCGCGTGTTCACGGTCTACGAGAACAGAACGCTCCATTATCCCGTCGCCAACGCGTATCCGGGCTCGCTCGAGGGATCGCGAATCATCGACCATCTAGACAGACGCGGTGTGCAGGCGTTCCTCGAAGGCGAGTTCAAAGCATGGATCGATGCCGCTAGCGAATGTCCGCCGCGAGCGGTGTTCGTCGATAGCTTCGAGCTCGTGGGAGAGCTTCCGTGGACGACGGCCTTCGCCTCCAAGTTCGAAGCCATGAAGGGGTATGACGCCATGTCGTACTTGCCTTTTCTTTTCCTCGAAGGAGGTGAGTCCGAGTACACACGCATCTTTGGACGAGGCCTCCCTCGCTACCAAGCGACCGATGACCGAGGCCTTCGCGCTCGTGAGGACTATGAAGAAGTTCGTGGCATCCTCTTCGAGGAGGAGATGATCGAGCCGCTGAGGCAGTGGCTTGGCGAGCGAGGCGTTGAGCTGAGGCTGCAGGCCCACGGGGGCTACGCCGATATCCTCGACGCGTACGGCATGGCCGACGTCCCCGAGAGCGAGGGACTCTACGCTGGCGGTTCCTATGACTTTCTCCGGCTCGCGGCCTCTGCCGCCGAGACGGGGGGTAAGCGTTTCGCCAGTAGCGAGACGTTGGTGTCGGTGGGCGCCGCCGAACTGACCGAACGAGAAGCTCGGATCACCATTGGGCGCGCGTTCAGCGCAGGAATCAATCGACTCATGTTCCACGGGTTCGCGTACCCCTACGTCCAACCCGGTGGTGAGCGTTGGTATCCGTTCCGGCCCTTCGAAGACAGTGCGGTAACCACGGGCCCCCTCGACCTCTCGTTTGATCTTCATCCGGGAGCCGAGATCTGGGACGCGCTTCCAAGCTTGAATCAGATGGTCGCACGACTCGGCTACGCGATGAGCCGTGGCTCGGCCGTGAGCCAAGTCGCGTGGCTCTACTCGGAGCAAGAGGCGGACAACTTCCCCAATTTCGGGGTGGAGCCTGGTGCGTTCGAGTCGGAGACGAGCAGGACGCTGCGTCGGGCTGGCTATCAGTACACGCGTGTGAGCAGGAAGGCACTGGAATCGTCGACGGGTGACGAAGGTCGCCTGTCCGTCGGGGCGGCGTCATTCGAGGCTTTGTTGGTAGAAGGCGTTGAAGCGTTGGACCCGGAGGTGCTGCGCGGCGTTGCACGGGCGGTCGCCGGGGGGGTGCCCGTGTTCTGGGTAGGGGCTTTCCCACTACGGGCGGAGGGTCTGGTCGACTCCGAGGCCCGCGATGCCGAAGTGGAGCAGCTCATTGGTGAACTCGATGGGGGTGTGACCGTGGTCACCGGGGTCGAGTTTCTTAGCGAGGCCCTCGAGCGTCAGGGGGTTGAACCTGCCCTCGGTCCGGCGGCGCGGACGTCCTTGCTTTTCTCGGTTGCGCGTCGGTCGGTGGAAGGCGGCGACCTCTACTTCGTGTTCAACGAGAGCTTCGAGGAGCGAACTGACCAGCTACGGATCCGCGGCCTCCATGGAGCCGTGCGAGTTCTCGACCCCGACACCGGCAGCGTAACGTCGGCGAGTGTTGCGGACGGCGTGGTGGCGCTCACGCTTTCGGGTGCTCGTGGTACGGTGGTTTGGGTCGAGTCGCCGTGATGCTGACCGCGGCGTCCCCCCTTGGGCTCCCGTCAACCTGCCTGAGACCCTATCGACCCGCGACGACCACATCGAAGTAGGTATCGGGGTAGGGTTCGTCGCGTAGCGTGTAGTGCCACCATTCGACGGGCAGGTTGACGAACCCCGCGTGCTCCATGGCGTCGACGAGCGATCGCCGGTTCGCACGTTGCAGAGGGCTCACCGCTGTCGTGTCGGTATGCGATTTCGGGTCGAATAAGTCGAAATCCGTGCCCATGTCGAGGGGTTGCCCGCGCTCAGGCCCGGACGTTCGAACGAGGGTGAGATCGACGGTACTGCCGCGGCTGTGCGAAGACTTCTGCGCGAGGTAGCCACGAGGCAGCAGCTCGGATTTGGCGACGTTCGGGTAGTATCGAGCCTTCTGACGTTGGTCCTTCGGATCGTGAGCCCAACGAACGAACTGGTTCACCGCACGTTGCGGGCGGTAGCAGTCGTAGACGAGTAGCCCGAGCCCTCTGGGCCGGAGCGCGCGTTGAACGTCGCCCAGTGCGGCGGCTGCTTTCGGGGTGAGCATGCAAGTCGCGCTTTCGTAGCCATCGATGACGTCTCCGATGAAGTTGTCGGTGCCGGCGTAGCGGATATCAAAGGCGATCGTCGGTTCGACCTTGTCGACGTCGACCAGGGTAGGCCTGGACTGTGGCGTCGTGCATGCGCCGGCGATGCTGAGCAGCACAAGAACCCTTCTGTTCACTCCCTGCGTTATGCAAGCCACGATGCCATGGGCAAGCCGGATCCGGAAACCGCATCGTTCCCGTCTCTCTTTGGGCCCTGCGACACGAGGCGACGTCCACTTGGGAATCGTGGTATGACTTCCCTGGGTTCGCGCGGTAGGTGCCGACAGGCAAGCCTCGGCCTTGGTTGCCCTCCGATGAAGAAGCGTTGGTCTCAGTCGGTCGTTCCTATGGCTCCGGTCGCCCTCGTCGTTCTGGGGGTCGGATTCGTCGCGGCTTCCGTGATTTGTGCGCCTGCGCGAAGCCGCGCCGATCGACCCGACGACGCCGCGCAAGAGCGGGCGCGCTCTCAAGCGGAGTGGGAGACCAGGCAGGGGTACATGTACTACGTGGTGCCGGACGGCACGCCGCCTAAGCGAGAGCTTCCAAACTATGATGGGCGGGAGGGTAGCCCGAAGACTGCGGGGCAAGTCTTCCTCTGGTTCCCGAGGACGATCTTCTTCCCCGTTTACTTGGTGAGCGAGTTCGTCATCCGCGATGGGATCGGGGCGGCTATCACCAAGGCCGAGGAAAAAGAGGTCCCCGCCCGCGTGCGTGACGCGTTTACCTTTGGTCCGGACGACCAGTACACGATGTTCCCCGTGTTCTCGTTCGACCTCGGTTTTCGCCCGACCGTCGGCGTAGCTGCGCGCTTTGGACGAGTGCCGACCAAGGACACGGCGGTTACCTTCAACGGCAACTTCGGCGGCATCGACTTCGTCTCGGGATCCGCTGGCATCCAATGGACGCCTGAGGGAAAGAACTGGCGCGGCGGAGTCAGTGGTGGCGCGGCTCGGTTCGCCGACGGCCTCTTCTTTGGCCTCGGTAGCGAGGCGAGCGCCGACAATCGCTCGCGCTACAGCGTGACCGCCTATGACGCTGCGCTGAACTACAACGTCAAGCCCTGGCGTCGCGGAGGCATGGACATCGGCACTGGCTACAGGTTTCGATCATTTGGCAACGACGTCAGTGGGACGACGATCCCTGAACGACTCTTGGAGGGAGGGATCAGTGAGTTGCCGCCAGCTTTCCCCGAGGGGTACTCCGCATGGTTCCTGGACTGGCGGATCACTTTCGACTCGCGCCGACCCCGCCCGCAGCCTGGTTCGGGCGTACGCATCGACAGCGGTTTCAACCTTGGGGTCGATCCCGTTCGTGGCGATACCAGCGACAGCTGGATCGTCTACGGTGCTGCGGTGCGTGGATTCCTCGACGTGAGCGGCCACAACCATACGTTTAGTCTCGGGGCGATCGTGCTTCTGTCAGACCCGTTCCGCGGCGAAGTTCCGTTCACCGAGCTTCCAACGGTGAGCGGGAGCGGCCCGATGCCAGGCTTCGTGGGCCGCTTCTTGTCGGGCGAAAGTGCGTCGGTCTTGAACTTTCAGTTCACGTGGCCGATTTGGATTCAGCTCGATGGCAAGATCCACTTTGCGGTCGGCAACGTCTTCGACGGTCACTTGTCGAACTTTGCCTTCGACGACCTCCGCATGTCGTTTGGGGCGGGCATCCAGGCGCACGGGGCCGAGAGTACCGGTTTCGAGCTGATGGTCGGCGGCGGTACGGAGACGTTCGCGCAGGGCGCCAGTGTAACCACGATCCGTTTCGTATTGGGGGCCAGTCGTGACTTCTAGAGCCACAAGCCTCCTGTGCCTCGCGCTCTTGCTCGCAACCAGTGTTGCGTGTGCGCGGAAGATTCGGCCGTACACCATCGAAGGGCCGATGTGGCGTGACGACGGCGACTTCACTCCGTTCTTGCCGAAGCCGGAGAGCTACTACTCACCCTCGAAGTGGGACGCCGCCGACAACATGGTCTTTCGCCCGGCTTCCCGTGTGTTTGCGTTCGATCCCGGCGGCGAGGCCGTGAATGTGAACAGCATGGATGAGGTCCCCGACTCGAGCTGGTACACCAACCGCCTGAGCCGCGGCCCGATGCCGGCTGTGCGGGTGGCGCGTGCTGCGTGCGACGAGGATCCCCTCGACCCGACTGGCCCGTGGACGATCGTCAGTGCCAAGCCTGACGGGGCGAAGCCCGGGTTCGTCATGAAGGACCAGGAGGGTCGCACCTACGTCCTCAAGTTCGACGAAGAAAAGCAGCCCGAACGGCCCACCTCTGCCGATGTGGTCGGGTCCATCTTCTATTGGGCGGCCGGGTACCACGCGCCCTGCAACCAGATCGTGTTCTTCGACAAGAGCATCCTCAAGATCGCGCCGGACGCCAAAGCCAAGGTGATCGGCGGAGGTAAGGTGCCGCTCACATGGGAACGCATCGACCCGATGTTTGAAGCGATCGGGACCCAGCCAGACGGGACCTATCGTGGTGCCGCAAGCCTTTTTGTGGAGGGTCAACCGATCGGCCCGTGGAAGTACGACTGGGTCCGCAAGGACGATCCGAACGACGTCGTGCCTCATGAAGACAGGCGAGAGCTCCGCGGTGCCTATGTTCTCGCATCGTGGATCGACCACACCGACCACCGCGAACAGAACTCGCTTGCGACGTGGATCGCTTCGGAGGGGGGCGCGGGCTACATCCGACACAACGTGATCGACTTCGGAGATGCGTTTGGGAACCTGTCGGTCGTTCCGGGTGTGACCGAACGATACGGACACACATACTTCTTCGACGTGTCGCACGTCTTGCAAGACTTCTTCACGTTCGGCGCAATCAAGCGTCCTTGGCGGGATAATGAGCTCGGACCGACGGGTGAGGTGCTCGCCTATTACAACGTCGAGACGTTCGAGCCCGACAAGTATCGTACGAGCTATCAGAATCCCGCGTTCGTTCGGGCGACAGAGCGAGACAAGGCATGGATGGCTAGGATCATTGCGCGGTTCACCCCGGAGATCTTAGGCGCCGCGCTCGACCGCGCCGCGATCCGTAACCCGGTGGTTCGCTCAGAGCTAACGCGAATCGTCTTTGCTCGAAGAGACAAGATCCTCCGACGCTGGTTTTACAAGCTGTCGCCGTTGACCAATCCCGAGATCCGCGAGACGGATGCGGGAAGCGAGCTTTGCCTCGAGGATCTTGCTCTGACGAGCGAAGTGGTCGGATGGGAGACCCGCCGATACGCCTCGATCGGGTGGCGGCTGACAGACCGCGCGAGGCTTCGCGAGGTCGAGGTCGGGACGCTGAGCACGGCACCCGGGAGCCGGATCTGTGTGGAGCTCCCCAATGTGGCATCGGCATCTTTGGCGGATCCCGCCTATCTGATCGTCGATCTCCTCGCCCTCGAGGGCGATGAGGACAACCACTCACGCCCAGCGCGGGTCCATCTCTATCAGGTGGGGCCAGGCGGCTATCTTGTGGTCGGCCTGCAGCGCCCTTACAAACTGAAGACACCCAACGGCAAGGACCAACATTACCCGCGGTCGCTTGCCCTCGTGCGGCTTGGCGAGGACTGAGCTGAGCGCCTAAAAGGCGTCGGCACCGCACTCACCGAGTGCGGCGTGGTCGTCCTCACACGGTGCTTCGGCCAAGCCTTGATCTTGGTCGGCATCGCACTCGATCGTGTTCGCGTCGACGCATTCGAGCAGTGCACCCATCTCAGTGGGGCAGCGGTCGAGGTCATCTTGACAGTCGGACGCGCAATCAGGCGTGGTGCTGCCACACGCGGCTTCGATCCGCACACACGCCTCTACGCATTGCTCCGATGGAGGGTTGGCCGACGAGCCGTCTCCGCAGCCGACGCTGGCGAGCAGCGAGCCTAGGAAGATGGCCACACGAGAATCGATCAGTCGCATCCGAGGTTGATACTAGACCGCGTGCCGAATCTCAACCGTGACCACGATCGGGTGTTGCTCCAACCCTTGCAGGTGCAACGCGGCGACTGGGAAGCCGGCTGGGTTGGATCGTTCTCGCGGCTCGGACGTCTAGCTGGCATAACTCGGGAATCTCGCTGGGCGCTGGCGAGTTTCTCGTTCGAGCGCCTAACTCTGCAACAGCGTCGCCGTGAGAGGAACCCTCCATGCGTTTTGGTCGTGTACTGCCCTCGGTCTTAGCTCTCGTTTCCGTTACGACGTTGATCTCCACTGGGTCCGCGCAACCACTTCGTCCCGAGGAGATTCCAGATAGCCTGAGGCCCTGGGTGCCGTGGGTATTGCACGCCAAGCCGAATCACGCGTGCACTGTGGTTGCCGGCACGGCTGTCTGCCGTTGGCCTGGGCCTCTTTCGCTAACGGTGAACGACAACGGCGCGCGGTTCGAGCAACGCTTCTTCCTCGATCGCGGGGGCGAGGTGCAGCTTCCCGGAAGCCTGACCCTTTGGCCGCAGCAGGTGAGGGTGGACGGGAAACCCGTCGTCGTTTTGGAAGAAAGTACGCGACCTGTCGTCCGGTTGGCGGCCGGCGAGCATCTCGTCACCGGCGGGCTCTACTGGAACGAAGCGCCGGAGCTGCTTCCCGTTCCCACTCAGACGGCGATCGTTCGATTGCAGATCAACGGCGAGCGTGTGCGTGACCCGCGTCGCGAAGACGAGGGTGACGTGTGGCTCGGCGCGCAGGCGCAGGTGGACACCTCGGTTGAAGGTCTCGAAGTCGAAGTGCAGCGAATGATCGCCGACGCCATCCCGATGAAGGTCATCACCCGGCTCGTGCTGCGCGTGTCAGGTCGGGCGCGAGAGCTCAACTTCCGCGACGTTCTTCTTCCCGATACCACTCCGATCGCTGTCAGTTCGCAGCTTCCAGTGCGACTCGACAAGAACAACGAACTGAGCGTGCAAGTGCATGCGGGAACGTTCGAGGTGCTCCTCATCGCACTGGCTGATGGGGACCTCGAGACGCTCATCGCACCCAAGCTTTCACCGCCTTGGCCGAAGCTCGAAACCTGGGTGTGGACGGCGGACGAGCGTTTGCGGCAAGTCGAGATCTCGGGTGCACCCAACATCGACAGCTCACGCACGTCGCTGCCTTCAGACTGGATGGACTTGCCCGCGTACTCGCTCGCACCTGAGCAATCGCTATCGTTCAAGACCACGCGCCGCGCGCAGCCAGAGGCCGAGCCGAATGTCGTTCAGCTTTCTCGTGAGCTCTGGCTCGACGTCGACGGCCAGGGGTACTCGGTGCGCGACCACATTACCGGGCAACTGCGTCGTTCCCATCGGCTGGTCATGGAAGAAGGGCAGCTCGGGCACGTCAAGCTTGGCGAGGAAGGGCAGTTGATCAACGACATGGGGTCGGCTGGTGCCGGGGAGGGCGCGCGCGTTCCGCGGGGGGTCGAGATCCGAACCTCCAACCTCGATGTCGTTGCGGAATCCAGGCTTGAAGACGAGCGCACCACGTTCCCCGCTGTGGGTTGGTCGGAGAACATCGAGCGCTTGAGTGCGCGCTTGCATCTGCCACCGGGTTGGGACGTGTTGGCGATTTCGGGAGCCGACGACACGTCCCAGACGTGGCTCTCTCGTTGGGATGTGTTTGCGATCTTCTTTGTGGCGCTCGTCGCGATCGCCGCGCTTCGGTTGCTCGGCCCGATCTGGGGCGTCGTCGCGCTCCTGACACTCACGCTTACGTATCATCAACCAGGCGCGCCCCACGACATCTGGGTCGTCCTCCTTGTGCTCCTCGCGCTACGGCGCGTCGTCACGAGCCCACGTTGGCGCCGGGGCCTGAATACGCTTTGGGGCGGGGCAGGCGTGGCGCTGGTTCTGATCGCGGTGCCGTTCTGTGTGAATCAGCTGCGCGTCGCGCTATTTCCCCACGTGGGCAGTGTCGGGAGCGGCTGGGACTCGACGCCATGGCTGGTCGCATGGGCCGTCATCGTTCTCGGCGCGGCCGCCTACCGCACGCTCGAAGGCCCGAGCACTCGCTGGAAGGTGGTCATCGGCCTCTCGGTGGGCGCGGTGCTCTTCGGCGTGTTGGTCGGTCAGATGATAGGTAGGTTCGCGCCCCAGTCCAGGAGGGCCTCGACTGGGGGAGCCAACATGGAAGTCGACGTGGTTCAAGAGAGCATGCCGGCTGCCGCTCCCGCCGAGCCCGAGGGGGCCTACGACGAAGAGTCGTACATGCCAAGCCGCGCCGCCAAGCGCCTCCGAACTGTCGGCGCCTCGAAGCGAGCCAAAGCGAGGATCAATCAGCAGCAAGATCCGAATGCGGTCGTCCAGACGGGAGAAGGCATTCCTGATTGGGAGTCGGGAGCATGGCGACTCACTTGGTCCGGCCCGGTGCCTGCGGGTCACCAGGTGAAGCTCTGGCTTCTTTCGCCCTTCGCCAACCTCGTCGTATCGATCCTGAGGGTCCTCTTGCTGATTCTTTTCGGATTCGGCGTCCTTCGAAAGTGGGGGCCAGCCGGTTCGGGATCGATGACCTCCGTTAGGCATGCCGCGGCCGCCGCGATCGCCGTAGCCGTCGGTGCGGCTTTCTTCGCGCCGGCCGCGGCGAATGCCCAAGGCCACACGGGCGACACCCCGGACATCGCGCCGCCTCCGTCGGTCCTCCACGAGCTTGGCAAACGACTGACCGCGCCCCCAGCGTGTGCGCCGGACTGTGTGTCGGTCGCGCGCGCGACAATCGACGCCACACGCTCGCGGATCGTTTTCGAGGCCGACGTCCACGTCGGAGCGACGAGCGCGTTTCGGATGCCTGGCCCCGCGAACGCCTGGTTGCCCAACGTGATCGTCGTCGACGGGAAGCCGAGCACCGCCGTCGCCTTGTCGAGCGATGGTTTCGCTCTCCTTCGCCTCGAGCCTGGGGTCCATCGGGTCCGACTTGAGGGTTTCGCGCCACCTGGCGAAAGCCTGACGTTGGCGTTTGGCGACCAACCGAAGCACCTCACCATCACCGCAACCGGTTGGGAGGTCGATGGCTTGCGCGACAACGGACGCGCCGACGAGTCGATCCAGCTGCGACGCACGTTGGTCAGTGAGGACCCAGCCACAGATCCGCGCGAGGCCGCACGTCTGCAGCCGTGGTTCGAAGTGCGCCGGACGGTGGGTGTCGGTGTGCGCTGGACGGTAGACACCACCGTGCGGCGTATCAGCCCGTCGTCGGCGGTCGACGTGGTACGCGTTCCCCTTCTGCCGGGAGAAGAGGTTAACGAGGCGGACGCCCTCGTCGAGGATGGGCGCATCGTGGTCACCATCCCGCGGGGGGAGTCCGAGGTCAGTTGGTCTTCGAGCCTCGAGCCGAGCGCGAATCTGTCGTTGGTTGCATTAGAAGGCGTGCGGTGGTCTGAGGTATGGGAGCTCAGCTGCGGCCCAATCTATCGGTGTCAGCACGACGGGCTCCCCCCGATTCGACGCTTCCAAGATGGTTTGTGGCAGCCTGAGTTTCGTCCCTGGCCCGGGGAGACGCTCGAGCTCTCTTTCGATCGCCCCCCCGCGGCGGAAGGCAGTGTCCTGACCATCGATGCGCTTCGACTCGAGACCAACCCCGGGTTGCGGCGGAGCCAGTCGACGTTGCGCGCCACCGTGCGCAGCAGCAGCGGCGGCGTTCACGCGTGGACCCTGCCCGAGGGCGCCGAGCTCCAAAGCGTGACCATCGACGGGAGCCCTCGCTCGCTCCAGATGCAGGGCAACGAGCTCCGGACCACCCTTCGCCCAGGCGTTCAGCAAGTTGAGATCGCGTTTCAGCAAGAAGGGGGTCTCCGGACGCAGTTCAAGACGCCCGAGATCGGGTTGGGCGCGCCGGTTGTCAACGCGCGTATCCGCGTGAACCTGTCCGACGATCGGTGGCTGCTCTGGACGTGGGGTCCCGAATGGGGTGCCGTCGTTCTTTTCTGGCCGTACCTCCTGCTCGCGATATTGGTCGCGTTGCTGTTGTCCCGCCTCCCGAGGAGCCCGCTGCGGAGCTGGGACTGGCTGCTCCTGAGTCTCGGCTTCGTGACCCTGCCGGTATGGGTTGCCATACCGGTGGTCGCTTGGTTCTTTGCGCTCGAACGCCGAAGCGACGTTTCCGAGCTCCCGCGCCGCGCCTTCAATACGCGCCAGGTCCTACTCGCTGGGCTGAGCATCCTGGCACTCGGATGTCTCTACGCGGCAGTTCATACCGGGCTCTTGGTCCAGCCGAACATGCAGGTCGCAGGTGCCGGCAGCCACGGCAGCCACCTCGAATGGTACATCGACCGGGGCAGCGGGATTCTTCCCCAGAGCACGGTGTTGAGTTTGAGCATCTGGATGTGGCGACTGTTGATGCTCGCTTGGTCCTTGTGGCTGGCCTTTCGGCTGGTCGGCTGGGTCCGGTGGGGATGGTCTGCGTTCAGCGAGGGCGGCCGTTGGCGTACCGAGCAGGCGACTCCGGCGCAGCCCGATGCGGGCTGATGATGGGTGGTCGACGCGAACTGCTTGCCCCTCACCCAACGTCAGGCTTCAGACTTCGTGAATGACGAAGAAGGCACTCCAAGTTCGAGAGGTTGCGCGCCTCTCCAGGGTGACGGTTCGAACCCTGCACCACTACGAGAAACTCGGGCTCCTGGTACCGTCGAGTCGCAGTCGGGCGGGGTATCGGCTCTACAACGAAGCGGACTTGTTACGGCTTCAGCAGATTCTAATCCATCGAGAGCTCGGCTTCCCGCTCAAAGAGATCAAGGCACTCCTCGACGAACCGGAGTTCGATCATCGAGCTGCGCTTGAGCGGCAGCGCGTGCAACTCGAGGCGAGGGTCGGAGAGTTGTCTCAGATGATCGAGGCCGTGGACCTCGCCCTTGCGGCGCTCGACGACGAGGATGTAGATCTAAAAGGGCTCTTCGAGGGGTTCGACCCATCCGAGTACGATGACGAAGTCGAGGCCCGCTGGGGCGACAGCGACGCCTACCGCGAGGCGAAGAATCGCAGCCAAGGCTACTCGAAGGACGATTGGCAGGTCGTCAATGAAGAGCAAGACGTGCTCATGCGGCGAATGGCCGCCTTGCTCCACGACGGTTTGGCGCCCGAGTCGACCAGGGCCATTGCCGTGGCCGAAGAGCATCGTCTCTACATCGACCGGTGGTTCTATCCGTGCAGCCGAGACATGCATGTCGGGTTGGCGGAGATGTATGTCTCGGACCCCCGCTTCGCCAAGACGTTCGAGCGACACGCCGAGGGGCTCGCCGCGTTCTTCGCTGGGGCCATCCGGGCCAATCGCGCTCGGGAAGGAGCATTGGAGTAGAGCCCCACGGTCCGGAATTGTTGACGAATTCGCTAAATCGGTTTGAACGGTTGCCAGAAGGGAGCGTTCGCGGAACCCTCAGACCAGCATGCGCATGATTTGTTTATTGGTGGCCGCGGTCTTCGCCGTGGTTGGGTGTGGTGATGCCGGCGGGGCTGGGGGCGACGCTGGCATGGGTGGCCAGGGCGGAGCCGGCGGGGCCGACGACCCGTTTGTCGCGAGCCTCGAGCACAAATTCGACCCGATCGACGTCGAGTCGGGGGACGAGGAGTACTGGTGCCAGAGCTGGACGATCGGCAACGAAGAGACCCTCTACGTGAACAAGGTGCAACAGGTTAACGACGGCGCCTGGCACCACTCCAACTGGTTTTTCGTTCCTGAGGACCAGTTCGGCCCCGACGGAACGTGGAAGTGCGGCGACCGCGGCTTCGGTGAGGTCGAGGCAGCCGCGCGCGGCGGGGTCATCTTCGCCCAGTCGACCCAATCGTTCGAGGAAGTTCAGCGCTTCCCCCCAGGCACGGCGATCCTCGTGCCGCCGCGAAGCAAGATCATTGGCAACGTCCATCTCTTCAATGTGGGCGCGGCGCCGGTCAGCAGCTCGCTCACGATGGGCATTCAGACCATGGAAGAGGAAGACGTCGAAGTGAAGCTCCGTGAAGTGAGCTTCGCGAACTACGCCATCCAGATCCCGCCGCAGCGCACGTCTCGCTGGTCGCAGACCTGTGACCTCACTGGGGTCGCGGAGGACTCATTTCAGTTCTACTACGTACTCGGCCACTATCACGAATGGGGCAACTACTTCAGGCTGAGCTTCGTGGACGAGGCTCTCAACGAGCGCACCATCGTCGAGTTTGGAAACGCGGCGGGAGACAACCTCGGAATCACCATCGACCCTCCGATCAGCAACGAGGGCGCGATGGGCGTCAAGTACGAGTGCGGATACAACAACAACACCGATCGAACGCTCGTGTGGGGCAATAGCGGCGAAGAAGAGATGTGCCAGTTCCTCGCCTACATCGACGGAAACCGAAAAATAGCGTCTTTCGCGACCGGCATGGTTCCGGTCGACATGGGTGAAGACGAGGACGGGGTGCAGCTCTTCGACACGCCTTGCGGCGATGCGCCGTTCTTCGTGCCGCAAGCGCGCTAGTCGCAGGTCATCCTGTAGGTTCCCGACGGCAGAGCAACTACGATCGCTGGGTCATCATCTCCGAGAGTGGTCGCCGAGGAGAGAGGCCCGGCGTTCGCGTGCGACCGATGCGGACGAGCATCTGTATCCTGGCAGGAGCCTCCACTCCGAGGAGTTGGTGGACTTGGGCACGGGGCTCGTCCATCAGCGAGTACTCCTGTAGGGCTTGGCTCACCGGATGGAGGCGGAGGCCCCGAGCGCTTGCGGCGAGCTGTGCGCGAAGGTAGGCGCGGCCCGATGCGAGCCAATCGGTCATGGTGTTGCTGGAGGATGTGATCGTCAGCACTCCGCGTGAGCTGTCAACGGTCTCGTCAAAGGTCTTGAGAAAGCGGGCGCGGTTCTTCTCTTTGTGAAAGTTCCGTTCACCGAGGAAGACGTTCGCGGAGCCCGCGGCGAATCCCGTCAGTCCGGCGGTGTTGATGCTGAGCCCGTCACCGTGCCTGCGCGTTGCCCGCTTTGAGAAACGGAACCAGGCGCGAGTCTCGTCGTACGTGGTGAAGTCGTTGACCTCGATCGCCATCGCCGTTCGAATGATCTCGAACGCCTCGGGTAGCTCCGCCTCAGGCAAGAGCTTCACGTCTAGACCCCCGTCGCTCGCCTCGGCGACGATCGGTGCCGCTTCCTCTCGAGTGACCATTGGACCCTCGTGTGGGAGTCTGCTCGTCCGTCGCAGGAGCAGCTGATCGAAAAGCGTGTCCCGCTTGGTTGACGGTGCTTCGATCAGGCGAATCGCAGCGGTGGGCTTCGCTCCGAACTCGGAGGGTGCCATAGGGCCTTCCGGCAAGAACGTGACCTCGGCCAGATAGCGGTGTTGCGTCGCCGCAATCGCGACAGCCTCGACGAAGGTCCCATGGCTGATGTGGATCTGACGTGCGGGGGGATCGGTAGCCGGGAGGAGTCGTTCGGGATCGACGAAGAGCCTCGCTTCCGTCTCAGAGACCAATTCGATAAGCCACGGCTGGGTGTTGTGCGCGCTCGGTGCCGTCACGCCGTAACGAAGAGCACCGACAATCGGTGGATCAGCCACGTCGCTCGCTCCCATCGGGCGGGGATCCGAGGAGGCTCGTCCGCAAGCTTGCGTAAACGCTGCGGTGCTCAAGAGGGCGCCGCTTCCCACTACGAAGTCACGTCTGTTGATCGTCATGCTGCCTCCGCTTCAAATTCCGAAAGTGATGCCCGCGCTGAGCGAGAGAACGTTGAAAACCACCCCGTCGAAGATCCACTCGCTTCGAAAGGTCACAAAAGGAAGCGCCCTACTGTGCCACGAAGGCTCCCAGCCGAGGTTCGTGACCACGCCGAACGGATTCCGATCCGTGCTTCCGACGCCGACGTACCCAAGGGTGCCGATGCCAAGAAGGAAGTTCCGGAATAGCCTCATCTCGAGGATGATTCCGAGGGCCGTGTAGCGCTCACGGATTCCGCGACCCTTTCTCACATCGAGATCGAGATAGGTCGCTTCGATGCCGAACCGCGCTCCGAGGGTGGGCGAGAGCGGCGCGGGGAACAGAAGGCGCCCTCCCGCGTGAAAGGCGAGACCGTCGCCGGCCCCGCCATAGCCCGATGCCCAGCCGATGCCTGCGTGAGGCCGAACCTCGGCGACGGGTCCTCGATCGTCGGGACCGTGATCGGTCGAGCTTCCCTGGTCCCCATGCGCAGACTTCGGCTGACATGTCAGGGCAGCAACCATCACCGAC
>JBCCEK010000078.1:0-17881 GCA_039030295.1 Myxococcota bacterium
CCGGCCTCCCCAACGCGTTTGGCGGCTACGATCAAACGCCGGAACAGATGGCCACGCTTCTGCGCGAGTTCGCGAGCGACGGAATGGTGAACCTCATCGGCGGCTGCTGTGGGACGACGCCGGACCACATTGCGACGATCGCCGAGGCGGTACGTGGTGTGACGCCTCGACCCCTCCCGTCGAGTCAACCCCACTTTGCCCGGTACAGCGGACTCGAGCCGCTCGTCGTACGCCCCGAGACCAACTTCGTGATGGTCGGCGAGCGAACGAACGTGACCGGTTCGGCGAAGTTCCGCCGGTTGATCACCGAAGACGACTACCCCGAGGCCGTGTCTGTTGCGCTCCAACAAGTACGTAACGGCGCCAACATCATCGACATCAACATGGACGAGGGCATGCTCGACTCGGAGCAAGCCATGACTCGGTTCCTGAACCTCATCGGGGCCGAGCCCGAGATCTCCCGCGTCCCCATCATGATCGACAGCTCAAAGTGGAGCGTCCTCGAGGCGGGCCTCAAGTGCGTCCAGGGGAAGTCGATCGTGAACTCGATCAGCCTCAAGGAGGGCGAGTCCGAGTTCCTCGACAAGGCCCGCCAGGTGCGGCGGTACGGCGCCGGCGCGGTCGTGATGGCGTTCGACGAGGAGGGCCAGGCCGACACGATCGAGCGCAAGGTCGAGATCTGCGGTCGCGCGTACGACCTTCTGATCGACAAGGCAGGGTTCGCGCCGACCGACATCGTGTTCGATCCCAACATTTTTGCCGTCGCCACCGGCATCGAAGAGCACAACGAGTACGCGATCAACTTCATCGAAGCGACGCGCCAGATCAAAGCGCGTTGCCCCGGCGCCCTGGTGAGCGGCGGGGTCAGCAACCTGAGCTTCTCGTTCCGCGGGAACAACCGCGTACGCGAGGCGATGCACTCGGCGTTCCTCTACCACTCGATTGCCGCTGGTATGGACATGGGCATCGTCAATGCCGGGCAGCTCGAGGTGTACGAAGAAGTCCCGAAGGACCTACTCGAGCACGTCGAAGATGTCCTCTTCAACCGTCGCGAAGATGCCACCGAGCGTCTCGTGACCCTAGCCGAAACGGTCAAGGGCAGTGGAAAGAAGAACAAACTCGACCTGAGCTGGCGAGAGTCGTCGGTCGAGGAACGCCTCAAGCACGCTTTGGTCAATGGCGTCGTCGAATTCGTCACCGAGGATACCGAAGAGGCGCGCCAGAAGTACCCGAAGCCCCTCGATGTGATCGAAGGGCCGTTGATGAGCGGGATGGGGGTCGTCGGCGATCTGTTTGGGGCCGGAAAGATGTTCCTCCCGCAAGTCGTCAAGAGCGCACGCGTGATGAAGAAGGCGGTCGCCCATCTCGAGCCTTTCATGGAAGATGAGAAGACCGAGGGATCTACGCAGGGCCGGGTCTTGATGGCGACGGTCAAGGGCGACGTGCACGACATCGGCAAGAACATCGTTGGCGTGGTGCTCGGGTGCAATAACTACGATGTCGTCGATCTGGGCGTGATGGTCCCGGCGGAGCAGATCCTCGACGTCGCGGTCGAGAAAGAGTGCGACGTCGTAGGGCTCAGCGGGTTGATCACGCCGTCGCTGGACGAGATGGTGTACGTGGCCTCGGAGATGGAACGTCGGAACTTCGACATGCCGCTCCTCATCGGTGGAGCGACGACGAGCCGGCAGCATACGGCGGTCAAAATCGCGCCTGCCTACCACGGCAGCACCGTTCATGTGCTCGACGCCTCGCGGGTGGTCAACGTCGTGTCGTCCCTACTGAGCCCCGAGCGACGGGAAGGCTTCGACGGGAAGAACCGTTCAGAGCAGGAGAAGTCGCGGCGCCTATTCGCCCATCGTCAGAACCGACAACTGATCTCGGTGGACATCGCCCGAGAGCATGCGGTTCCCATCGACTGGGCTTCGGAGGCGCCAGCGGTGCCTTCCTTCGTGGGCCGACGAATGGTCGAGGACGTCACGCTCGAGGAGATCGCGTCGTACATCGACTGGACCTTCTTCTTCTCGGCGTGGGACCTCAAAGGTAAGTTCCCGAAGATCTTCGAACACGAACGCTACGGAGATGCTGCGCGAGAACTCTACGACAACGGTCGCGAGCTCCTTGACGAGATCATCTCGAAGTCGCTCCTCACGCCACGCGGGGTGTATGGGTTTTGGCCGGCGAATAGCGACGGCGATGACATCATCGTCTGGAACGGCGAGGACCGAGAGCGTGAGAAGTTGCGCTTCCACATGCTTCGCCAGCAAAGCGCGAAACCCAACGAGCAGCCCTACTTTAACTTAGCGGACTTCGTCGCCCCGGCCGAGACAGGGCTGGCTGACCACCTCGGCGCCTTCGCTGTGACGACGGGGATCGGCGTGGAGGAGCTCGCGACCCGGTACGAACGGGACCATGACGACTACAACGCGATCATGGTCAAAGCGCTGGCGGATCGTCTGGCGGAAGCCTTCGCGGAGCTTCTCCATCAGCGTTCGCGCCGCGAATGGGGCTACGAAGCCCAAGGGGAGTTTTCCAACGAGGAGTTGATTGCCGAGAAGTATCGCGGCATTCGTCCGGCATTCGGCTATCCTGCGTGTCCGGACCACACCGAGAAGGCGACTCTTTGGAAACTACTCGAAGCGGACGAGGCGGGCATCTCACTCACGGAGCACTTTGCAATGAACCCCGGCGCGAGCGTCAGCGGCATCTACCTTGGGCATCCGGAGTCCCGGTACTTCGCCGTCGGCTCCATCGACCGCGATCAAGTGCAGGACTACGCACGCCGCAAGGCCATCAGCGTGGCTGAGGCAGAGCGTTGGTTGCAGCCGAACCTCGGGTACGAGCGGAGCAACTAGTGCAGAGACCGAGGCTTCGCGATCTGCTGCCGGTCACGGTGAACTCTTTCGACCCGGAGGAGGTGACCACGAAGAGCCACCGCGAGACCGACCCGCGGGCGGTGGGTCTGATGGTCAAAGACGTGGAGGCGATCTGGCAGGCCGTCGTTCAGTACTACAAGCTCGGGCTCCACCCAGCGCTCGCGCTCTGCATTCGGCGTCGCGGAGAGATCATCCTCGACCGCGCGATCGGGCATGCCAGTGGCAATAGCCCCCAGGACCCGGAGGGGACACCGCTCGTCAAAGCCACCCCCGATACCCTCTACAACTTCTTCTCGGGATCCAAGGCGGTCACGGCGATGTTGGTGCACCTCCTTCACCAAGAGGAGAGGCTGCACGTCGATGAACCTGTAGCGACCTTCATCCCCGAGTTCGCAAGAAAGCGAAAGCACAACATCACGATCCGGGACTTGCTGACGCATCGCGCGGGGATTCCTGCGACGCCAAGCGAGGCGATCGACCTCGATCTGCTGAGCCGTCCTGAGGAGATCGTCGAAGGTTTTTGCAACCTCGAGCCTTCCTACAAAGCCGGCACCGTCCAGGCCTATCACGCGGTCACGGGCGGCTTCATCTTGGGGGAGATCATCCGACGCGTGACCGGTCAGAACATTCGCGAGTTCTTGACCGAGAGCATCCGCGAACCGCTTGGGATGCAGTACTTCAACTACGGGGTCCGGCCCGATCAACTGGACAAAGTCGCCGTCGATGCGTTCACCGGCCCCATCCCGACGTGGCCCGGCAAGAACCTGATCCAGCAGTCGCTCGGAGCCTCGATGCGAGAGCTCGTCGACCTCAGCAACGATCCTCGTTTTCGCACGGCGTCCGTCCCTTCGGCGAACATCATCGCAACGCCAGAGGAGATCTGTCGCTTCTTCGAGATGCTTCTATGCGGCGGCACCTATGAAGACACACGGGTCTTCGAGCAGCGTACCGTCGTCCGTGCCACGCTCCGGCAGGCAGCCGGACAAGTCGACCGCATTCTGCTTTTGCCGGTGCCGTTCTCGATGGGGTTCATGCTCGGCAACAAGAACCTGAGTTTCTATGGGCCCCGGACCGCCAAGGCGTTCGGGCATCTCGGCTTCACCAACGTGCTCGCTTGGGCAGATCCGGAGCGGGACATCAGCGTTTCTTTCATGAACACCGGGAAGCCGCTTCTCGCGGCTCGGATGGTCGCTTGGCTGAATGTCCTTCGTGTGATCAGCGGGCGCGTGCATCGCGATCGAGCGTAACGCTAAGACCGTTGCCGGAGACGACGCGTCATCGTGTCGGGGACCGTGCGTTTGCGAACGCGGCGCTGCGGATCCCAGAGGGACGTCTCGACACACGAGCACCCACTGCTAGTCTGGGCGCCATGAAATTCAGTGCTTCGATCGCGATGGCGCCCCCTGAGGATTACGTTCCGGTCGCCCAGGCCGCCGAGGAACTCGGCTACCATGCCATCGTGCTCCCGGATTCGATCTTCTTCTCGGAAGACGTGAGCAAGCCCTATCCCTACACGCAAGACGGTGCACGCATGTGGGGTCCAGAAACCCCGTGGATCGAACCACTCATCGGGGCGGCCGCGATGGCGGCGGCCACCAAGACGTTGTTCTTCTATACCAGTGTCGTGAAGCTCCCTGTTCGCCACCCCGTGTTGGTCGCGAAACAGGTCGCGTCTCTCGCGGCGATTTCGAACAACCGGTTCGGCTTCGGCGCGGGCCTCGGCTGGCTCCCCGAGGAGTTCAAGTGGTGTGGCACCGAGTTCGAGACTCGCGGCAAGCGCATGGACGAGTGCCTCGAGATCCTTCGTCTCATCTGGTCTGGCGAGATGGTCGAGTACCACGGAGAGCACTACGACTTCGGCAAGATTCAGATGAGCCCCGCGCCGACGAAGCCGGTTCCGATCTACATTGGCGGGCACTCGAAGCCCGGCCTCAAACGGGCGGCCAAGTACGGCGATGGGTGGTCGTCCGCGATGCTCACCTCGAAAGAGCTCATCGGGCTGATCGAGCAGATCGAGGGCTATCGCAAGGAGTACGGGCGCGATCACTTGCCGATGGAGTACCAGGGCGTCGTGACGGACGCATGGGACGCAGACGGCTTCAAACGCCTCGAGGACGCCGGTGTGACCGACATCATCACCGTCCCATGGCTGATGTATGGGACACCGATGCAGGGTGGGACCCTGCAAGGACGCATCGACGGCTTGAAACGCTTTGCGGACGACGTTATCGCCAAGATGTCATGAGCCGGGAGCATCGGATGTTGGAGGTGGCGGTCGCCTCGCCTATGAGCGATGAGGACGCCAGGGCTCTTGCGAGCCTTCCGACCTCTGACCTCTCTGCCGCGGCCCGGACCCGGCGCGACCAAGCGTGGGGTAGGGTGCTGACCTATTCGCCGAAGGTCTTCCTTCCCATCACCAACCTCTGCCGCAATCGCTGTGACTACTGCTCGTTTCGGCGATCACCGGGCGATCCCGGCGAATGGACGATGTCGCCCGACGAAGTCCGTAGCTGGCTCGCTCGTGCGAAGGCGCAGGGTTGCATCGAGGCACTGTTCTGTTTGGGGGACACGCCCGAGACGGGGTTCCAGGAGTACCGGGCACTTCTTCGTTCGTGGGGCCACGATTCGACGGTCGACTATCTTCACTGGGCAGCCGAGGAGGCGATCGCCCAAGGCCTCTTGCCGCATACCAACGCCGGGATCCTGACCCGCGACGAGATGACCCGACTGCGTGCCGTCAACGTGAGCCTCGGCCTCATGCTCGAGACTGTGAGCACGCGCCTCTGCGAAAAGGGGATGCCGCATCATCGCGCGCCCGACAAACGCCCGGCAAAGCGGGTGGCGATGACCCGGGAAGCCGGCGAGCTCAAGATCCCCTTCACGTCGGGGCTTCTGATCGGGATCGGCGAGACCCAAGACGAACGCATCGACACCCTGCTCGCGATTCGTTCGCTTCATCGCGAGTACGGGCACATTCAAGAAGTGATCGTTCAGAACTTCAGGGCGCACCCGGCTACACCGATGGGTGGTAACGCGGAACCGACCGAGGAAGACCTGGCGCGCACCGTGGCGCTTGCCCGATTGGTGCTGGACGACGAGGTCAGCGTCCAGGCACCGCCCAACTTGAGCCCTGCGTCTGCGAGGGCTTTGATCGACGCTGGCATCAACGACTTCGGTGGGATTTCTCCCGTGAGTCCCGATTACATCAATCCAAAGCACCCTTGGCCACTGCTCGATCGTCTTTCGGTCGAATGCGAGCAAGCGGGCTTCTCGCTCGAGCCGCGCCTGCCCGTCTATCCGTCGCACCTCGAGGCGGGCGGCTTCGTCGACCCGTCCCTGCGACCTCGCGTCGACGCGCTTCAGTCGAGTTTGGTGGCGACATGACGACCACCCCCGAGCTATGCCTTCGGGAGGTTTCGGCCGACGTTCGCTCGGTCCTCGAGAAGAGCCTCGAGGGGCGGGAAATCACCGTGGGCGACGGCGTCGTGCTGAGTGGCGCTCGTGGTACCGACCTGCACGCGCTTTGCCTCGTCGCCAACGAGCTCCGTAGCCGTCAGGCCGGCGACCGCGTCAGCTACGTCGTCAATCGCAACATCAACTTCACCAACGTCTGCATCAAGAACTGCAAGTTCTGTGCGTTCGCGCGGACGGTGCGTTCCGAGCAGGGGTACTTTCTCCCCCACGACGAGATCGCCCGGCGCGTGAGGCAGGCGGTGGACATGGGCGCTACTGAAGTGTGCCTTCAGGCGGGCCTGTCTCCGAACCTCACCGGCGACTCGTACATCGAGCTTTGCCGCGTCGTGAAAGAGGCAGCGCCCGACGTTCACATCCACGCGTTTTCGCCGGAGGAGGTGAAGTTCGGCGCTTCCCTGAAGCGCGTCTCGTTCTCGGAGTACCTCGAGGAACTCGTCGATGCCGGCCTCGGGTCGCTCCCTGGGACCTCGGCCGAGATCCTCGACGATCAGTTGCGGAAGACGATCGCCCCCACTCGGATCACCACGAGCGAATGGGTCGAAGTCATCACCTCGGCCCACGCACTCGGTATCCCCACGACTTCGACCATGATGTTTGGCCACGTCGAAACGGTCGAGCACCGAATGCACCACATGGACCTCCTGCGAAGGATCCAGCGCGACACAGGGGGGTTCACGGAGTTCGTTCCGTTGTCGTTCGTTCACGACGAAGCCCCGCTGTTCGTCAAGAGCGACGTCCCCGGTGTCCGGCCGGGCCCAACGGGCGACGACGTCTTGAGGCTCTATGCCACCGCGCGCCTGATGCTGGGTCAGGACATCCCGAACCTGCAAGCGTCGTGGGTGAAGGAAGGCATCCGCACCTCGCAGTTTCTCCTGAGCGCGGGAGTCAACGACCTCGGCGGCACGCTCATGAACGAGAGCATCTCCACAGCCGCCGGCGCACGCCACGGCCAGCTGATGACGCCCGCAACCCTTCGTCGCGTCATCCGAGATGCCGGCAAGGTCCCCGTCGAACGCAACACCCGCTACGGGATCGTACGGGAGTTCGGGCCAACCGCGACCGACGACCCCCCCGAACCCCTCGATCACATCGAAGACCCCGACTCCGTCTTCGGCTCCTACGAAGCCCTCACCCGCGATTCACGCTACCACTACGAGCCCCGAGGCCTCCGCGGGGGTCACTCCGCCCCCCCAAACCCAAAACAATTCCAGCCCGTTATAGACCGCACCGCGAAAACCCAAACTCGCTAACGCGCCCGAAGCCGATCGAGGTCGCTCGGATGATCGACATCGAAGGCGATCCCACTGCTCAGCTGCACGCTTACCGTCAGCCCCAGTTCGCGCGCGCGCCGAAGGTGTCGGTTGAGGCTGTCGCGGTGCCCCAGGCAGCTCGGAAGAACCGTTGGCGGTGTCACCGCGATCACGTTGGTGCCTTCCCCAAGCCGATCGGGGACCAGCACCACGTCGCTCTCCGACAACGCGCGAACCACGCTCTCGATGTCCTCTCGCTCGAGCTCTGGAAGGTCGCTCATGCAGACGACGACGGCGTCAGCTCCCCTTGCCTCGAGCTCTCCCAAGGTGTCGTCCACGATCGCAGCAAAGCCCTCCGCCGCCAAGGGATCCTCGAGGGTCACCGCACCGAGTTCTCTCGCCAGCGCGCGTGCATCTTCGGAGTCGCTCACGACCGCGACCTCGTCGATCCCGGGAGAAGCCTTCAGCACGCGCAAGACGTGCTCAACGAAGCTCCGCGCAAGCTTCGCCCGATCCGGAGGCGACAAGACTTCGGACAACCGAGACTTCGCGCGGTCGAATCCCTTGATCGGTACGAGTGCCCAAGTCGTCACAGCCGGCTCCGAGCGAACTCGAGGAGTTCGCGGGCCAAGCGTACTCGATCTTCGGGTTTTTGGATCAGGATGTCGGTCTCCAGCTGTGGAATCGAAGACTCAAAGCGGTCTCCTTGGTGAACGACGATCCCATCGAGGAAGTCGGCGTAGTGACGCGCGACCCAACCCGCCGAGGGTTCCGTCCGGTCGATCGACGACACCATGGAGGCCAGCGGTCCCTTGACCGCTTTTCCACCGAGCAGCGGGCTGACCGCCACCGTGATCTTCTCGTGCAACCATCGGTCGACGCCGTCGAGCGACCGTATCGGGTCGATCGAGACGTACGGGTTTGACGGGCAGACGACGATCAGATCCGCTTCAGCAAGCGCACGAAGTACTTCGGGCGTCGCTGACGCCGAACCCGTCGATTGGACGCTCGCAACCTCAGGGGCACCGCGCTCACGCACCAGCCAGTCCTGAAAGGCCACCGACCGGCTGTCCTTGGTGACGATGACCGTCGGGCACGGCCCGTCGCTCATCGGCAAGATCGGTCGGGTGATCCCGAGCCCACTGCAGACCGCGGCCGTGGCCTCCGTGAGCGTCGCGCTGGCGGCCAGTGCGGTCGTCCTCCGAAGGTGGGTCACCAAGTCTCGGTCGCCGAGCTGAAACCAATGGTCGCCGCCCCTCCGCTTTGACTCCGCAAGGACCTCGAAGGTGTCGGCCTCGATGCCCCAGCCGCGCTCCTCAGGCGCCAAGCCCGCGAGCGTGTACATCACCGTGTCGAGGTCGGGGCTGATGTGAAGGCCCCAGTGCGTAAAGTCGTCCCCGGTGTTGACGATCGCCGTGAGCATGCCTTCCTCGAGTACCCGGTGCAGACCGTCGATCATTCGCGCCCCGCCGACACCTCCGGCGAGTGCCACAACGCGAGGCGATCGAGCGGCCAGAGTCATGCGTAGAGATCGAGGTCCGGGTCGCGCAGCAGCGCGCGGCTCGACTCGGTGCTTGGTGTGAATCGCAGGCCCCGAACGACCGTGACCGGGCGCCCTTCATCGGCCTGCCCCGCAACGAGGTCCGCGGCGGCGGCGATCGCATCGGCAGCGGCCGTTTCCGTGGCTTCGAGCTCGCGGCCATGTCGGTCATGCGCCCCACGTCGGTCGACGACGGGCGGCACCCCGCTCGCCCCAAGCGCGAAACCCACGGTGCCCCGTCGAAACGGACGGCCCCAAGAGTCGGTGATCACGACCCCCACCGCGGCTCCCATCTGTTGCTCCAGGTGTTCTCTCATTCGCGCGGCGGTCGCGTCCGGATCTTGGGGTAAGGTCAGCACCCAAGGGCCGGTGCCCTCGGGTGTATCCCTTGGCGCCGAGTTGCTTGCGTCGATCCCTGCATTGGCCGAAACAAAGCCAAGCCGGTGCCGCACGATCAACGCCCCCTCCCGTTTGCGAGAGATGCCGTCGCTCTCAGACATGATCAGCTCGACGAGCCGAGGGTCCTTGTCGACCTCGGCTGCGAGCGCGCGACTCGATTCACTCGGAACCACCGTCGACAGATCGACGAAGCAACCCTCCGCCCGCGACACGACCTTGCTCGCAATCACAACCACGTCGCCGTCGGTCAGGCGGAGCTCGGCGCGTCGGAGGGCGTCCGAGACGATCTCGAGAAGGTCGTCCCCGTGTTCGATCGTCGGAATGCCCGGGACCGCGACGATCGAGACCTTCGAACCGACGTCGAGGGTCTCAGGCTCTCGTCCCGTCTCGTTCATCAAGACTCCGGAATGCCCGTGATCCGAATTCCTGAGCCGACGCTCTTGTATCGCCGGTTGATGTGGAGCAAAACCGGCGTCAGCGACTCGAGCGCGATCGCGTTACGCAGCACCCCAGCGTCTACCCCCCGCAGGCCGAGGTCGTTGATGACCTCAATGACCGATGCGCGCGCCTCTTTGTCGTTGCCGCACACCAGCACGTCGCAGTCGAAGGTGTGCTCCGGGTCACTCAGATGATCCGAGCTGATGTGGTGGAGCGCAGCGACGAGCCTCGCGCCCTCCTCGAGCGCCGCGCGGGCCTCGAGTGCCGCCGCTTGGCCCTCGGGCAGATGCACCGAACGAACCTTCGGAGGTTGGAGAGGCACCGTGATGTCGACGACGATCTTGTCGCCCACGACGGGGGCGATCGCCGCAAACGTGGGCCCGTGTGCACTGTAGGGAACGGTCACGACGATCAGCTCGCCATGATTGCACGCGGCTTCGTTGTCTCCCCCTTGCAACGTCGTGCCAAACGCCTCGGAGAACTCGGCCGCTTTGGCCTCCCCTCGCGACGCGTCTCTCGAGCCGATGAACACTTCGTGACCGGCTTGCGCCCATCGCACAGCCAATCCTCTGCCTTCGCGACCGGTGCCGCCTACGATTCCGATTTTCATATGTTCCTCATGAGTTGAGCTCGGCCACGAACCTCAGCGTGTCCATGTCCCGAGAGCCCACCATCATGGTCCCAACTGGCGACTCTTTCCAGCGCTGGAACCGGTCGCGGATCCTGTCCTTGGAGCCCACCAAATAGAGCTCGTCCACCAGCGCGTCCGGCACCGCGGCGATCGCTTCGTTTCGCTTGCCCTCCAGGAATAGCCCCTGAACCTTCTCACAAGCCTCCTCGAAACCCACTCGGCACAGATAGTCCTTGTAGAAGTTCTTGCTCTTCGAACCCATCCCCCCGATGTAGAGCGCCAGCTGCATCTTGCAGGGCAGCATCGCATGCTCAGGGTCCCCCACAATCACGACCACAGTCGGGGCGACGTCGAAGTCGGCAAGGCTCTTGTCGTTGCCGGCCTTGGCAAACCCTCGATTGAAGTTCTCCATGAGGACATCGCCCCGCTCTGGGTGCATGCAGGTGAGGAGACACCCATCGGCGATCTCGGCAGCCATCTCCTGAGACTTCGGCGCCATCGACCCGGTGTAGACCGGAATGTCGGGACGACTATGGACCATGCTCTTGAGTGGTTTACCTTGCCCCGTAGAACCCTCACCGTGGTACGGGATCTGATAGCGGACACCATCGAACTCGAGAGGCCCGCGCCGCGCGAAGATCTGCTTCACGATCGTCACGTACTCACGTAGCCATGTCAGCGTCTTGTTGAAGGGTACGCCGTGCCAGCCCTCGACGACCTGCGGTCCCGACGTACCGAGTCCCATGATGAAGCGCCCCTGCGACAGGCTGTCGATCGTCATCGCGGTCATCGCGGCGTTCGCCGGGGTTCGACCGGGGAGCTGCATGATGGCGGTGCCGAGTTTGATCCGAGACGTGCGCGCCCCCACCCACGCGAGAGGCGTGACCGCATCGTTGCCCCAGGACTCGGCCGTCCAGATCGAGTCGTACCCAAGCGCCTCGACGGCCAGTATCTTGTCGATGTCGACGAGGTCCTCGATCGTCGTGTTCAGTTGTGGTCCTGCATAACCGAGCATCAGCCCCAGCTTCATTCGAGTCTCCGTTCCTGGCCCAGCCTTGCGGGCCGACGCACGCTACCAGGGAATAGAACGTGTTTCAATTTGAGTTGGTGGAGCCAGTACAGGTAAGGAGCAGAGATGCAGGTCCTCGTCACAGGCGCGTGCGGGCGGCTCGGTGAGCAGGTCGTCCGCCGGCTGGCCATCGAAGGCCATCAGGCCATCGCGTTCGACCTACCGACTGCCGCAAATCGACGTATCGCCCGAGCTTTCGGCGATCAGGTTCGGACCTGCTACGGCGACATGCGCAACCCAAGTGACGTGACGAACGCGGTCGAAGGCGTCGATGCGGTGATCCACAATGCGGGGATCCTCGCTCCGAGGACCGAGGTTGCGCCCGACGTCGCCCGAAGCGTCAACGTCGACGGCACGAGGCATCTTCTGCGAGCGATGGAGGCGTCGTCGCGTCGGCCGAGGCTGGTCTATGCGTCGACGCTCTCGGTGTGTGGCCCCCGTAGACCCGGAGGCCCCCCGCTCACCGCCGACGATCCGGCGATCGGAACCGACCACTACACCTCGCACAAGGCAGAATGCGAAACGATGATTCGCGGTTCGAGCATCCCTTGGGTGATCTTCCGCATTGGGGTGTCCGTCTCCGCGCAAGCCAAGGACTTCTCGCCGGACGTCTTCCGCCTCTTGTTCTCGATCGATCCGAAAACTCGGCTCGAGTACGTTCACCCTCGGGACGTCGCGTTGGCTCAGGTACGCGCCATGGTCGTGCCGGAGGCGTCGCACAAGATTCTCATGATCGGTGGCGGGCCCGCCTGTCGGTTGACGTTCAAGGCGTTCTACGATGCGATCTTCGAGGCCTCCGGGGTCGGTGCACTGCCCGCCGAAGCGTACAGCGACGGACCCTACTACTGCGACTGGCTCGACACCGCCGAGAGCCAAGCGCTCCTCGCGTACCAGGAACACACCTTCGACGACTTCATTCGCGAGTTCCGCCACGCTTCGCGTCGGACGCGGCCCTTCGTTCGGGCGCTTTCCCCCATCATTCGCTGGTACCTCCTGCGCTACTCCGACGCCTGGAACGGCCGGGGCCCCCTTCCCTAGGGACTCAGGCCCGCTGGCTCGACACCGAAAGCACCTCGCCGGTCATGTACGAGCTGTAGTCGCTTCCGAGGAACACCATCACGTTCGAGACTTCCCACGGCTCTGCGCCACGCCCAAAGGCCTCGCGTTTCTGGAGCTCCTCGAGAAGCCCCGGCGGAGTGACCTTCTCGAGGAAAGGATGCATCGCCAACGAGGGTGCGACGCAATTGACGCGAACCCCGACCTCGGCCGCTTCGATTGCGGCGCACCGAGTCAGAGCCATCACCCCCGCCTTCGCAGCGGCGTAGTGCGCCTGCCCCTCTTGGGCGCGCCACCCGAGCACCGACGCGTTGTTGACGATCGCCCCACTTCCCCGGGGCGTCATGTGCTTGAGCGCGGCTCTTGTGCACCGAAAGCAGCCGTTGAGGGTGACGTCCAACACCACGCTCCATTGCTCGTCCGTCATGTCGACCAAGCGCGCGTAACCGCCAAGGCCCGCGTTGTTCATCAGTACATCGACGCAACCCATCTCTTTCGTCGCGAACTCGAACATGGCCTGGACGTCTTGTTCTTTCGTCACATCACAAAGTACGGTTCTCGGCCTTGTCCCGGCCATCGATTCGATCTTGTCGGCAGCCTCGCCAAGTCGTCGTTCATGGATATCGCTGATGACGAGGTCCGCGCATCCTTCCTCGACACACCTTAGCGCGGTGGCGAAGCCAATCCCGGTGCCCGCGGCCGCCGTCACGAGGACGGTCTTGCCGTCGAGTAGTTGGTGACCTTCGACGTATGGAGGGGGTTCGGTCATCGTGGTTCCTTCGGCAGGCCGAGGCCTCGCTCGCCGATGATGTTCCGCTGGACCTGGTTGGAACCTGCGTAGATCGTGTCGGCTCTCGAGAAAAGATACCATTTCTGAGTCTGGGAGAGTTCGTAAGGTGCTCCTTCGAGAAGCTCTCCCTCGAGCCCGAGAAGATCCATGGCGAGTTTGCCGAGATCGCGGTGCCAGTTGGACCAGTAGAGCTTGCTGATCAGCGCTTCGCGCCCGAGATCCGCGTCCTGATGCTCCAGCATTCGCAGTGCGTTCACCCGCATGATCTTGAGACCGATATAGGCGTCCGCTAGCCGCTGCCGGAAGACGGGGTCGGCATCGGCGCCGACCCGCTTGGCCGACGCGACCACCTCTTCGAACTCCTTCTGGAAGAGGTACTGCTGGCTGAGCGTCGAAGCGCCGCGCTCGAACGCGAGCGTCCCCATGGCCACCTTCCAACCCTGGTTGACGCCTCCTACGACGTGGTCCCTCTTAGCGCGTGCCCCGTCGTAGAACACCTCCGCGAACTCGGCGCTTCCGCCCATCTGCCGTATCGGCCGAATCTCGACGCCATCCTGCCGCATCGGAACCAAGATGTAGCTCAGGCCTCGGTGTTTCGGAGCATCTGGGTCCGTGCGACACAGCACGAAACACCAATCCGAGTAGGAGGCGCCGGAGGTCCAGATCTTCTGCCCCTCGATCACCCACTCGTCGCCAACGAGGGTCGCCTTGGTCTGCACGGAGGCCAGGTCGGACCCTGCGCCAGGTTCCGAGTACCCCTGACACCAGATCTCATCGCCCGCGACGATCGGTCGTAAGAAGCGCGTTCGTTGCTCCTCGGTGCCGAAGTGGATCAGCGTCGGACCGAGCAGGGTCTCCCCGATGTGGCCCACGTTGCCGGGCCCGTTCGCGCGAACGTACTCCTCGTTGAAGATCGCCTCTTCTTTGATCGAGCAGTCGCGCCCCCCGAACTCCTTCGGCCAGCCAATGCAATTCCAACCGGCGGCGCCCATCGCTTTACCCCACGCGATACGCTCCTCGACGAATGAGTCTTGGTCGCCGGATCGACCTCGTCCCTGCAAGTCCCGAAACGGACCCTCGAGTTGATTGCGTAGCCATGTCCGGGCTTCGTCTCGAAAAGCGCGCTCTTTGTCGTTGAGTTGGAGCTCCATCACAACCCCATGCGTTGGGCGACGCGCTCTCGGTGGACTGTGGGTGTGCCGAGCAGCATCTCGGATGCCTTCGCGCGCTTGAAGTAGAGGTGGGCGGGATGCTCCCAAGTGAAGCCAATGCCGCCGTGGATCTGGATGTTCTCGGCGGCACAGTAAAACACGGTGTCCGAGCAGTAGGCTTTTGCGCTCGACGCGGCCTCCTCGAGTTCGGGCTCCCCCTGTGCTGCGAGAGCGCTTCCGTAGAATGCTGCGGAGCGTGCAGACTCCACGCGAGTCAGCATGTCCGCGCACTTGTGTTTGATCGCTTGGAAGGACCCGATCGCGCGGCCGAACTGCGTCCTGACCTTCGCGTATTCGACGGCCATGTCGAGGCAGGCCTCGGCCGAACCCACCTGCTCGGCGCTCAGGGCGATCGCCGCGAGGTCGAGGGTCCGGGTGCAGGTCGACCAGCCGTCGCCGTCCTCGCCTAGTCGATCGTCGGCCGGCACAACCACGTCGTGGAGCTCAACCGATGCTTGTCGCCGCGTCTGATCGAGGGTGGGGAGCCAGGTTCGTCGGACACCTTCCGTCGAACCCGATACCACAAAGAGGCTGATCCCCTCCCGACCATGGCTTCGGGCGTCCCGCGCGGCGACAACCAGGAGGTCTGCCGTGTGCCCATCGAGTACGTAGCGCTTCTCGCCGCGGAGAATGTAGTTCGACCCGCTGCGCGTATAGGTCGCCTCGATCCCCGACGCGTCATGCTGTCCGTTGCGCTCGGTGTGCGCCAAGGTCGCCCGGAGTTCGCCGGATGCAATGCCGGGCAGCCAGCGCTCCTTTTGTGCGTCGTCGCCTGCGATGAGAATGGCGTTGGCGCCGAGGCAGATCGTCGAGAAAAACGGCGAGCAGAGGAGGGCACGGCCCATCTCTTCCATCAGCGGATGGAGGTCGAGGTAGCTCATGCCAAGGCCTCCGTATTCCTCGGGGATCGTCAGTGCGGTCCAAGCGAGTTCTCCGGCCAACTGGTCCCAAACGGCAGGTTCGTAGCCTGCCTCTGTCGCCATTGCCGCGCGCACTCGTTCCTCGGAGGACGCAACGCCCAGGAATCGGCGCGCCGCGCGTCTCAACTCGTCTTGCTCTTCGGTAAACGCGAACTCCATCGACTAGTGTCTCCTGCCCACTCTGCGCGCCGCGCGGAACTTCGGCGCCCTGCCAACTTGGTTGAACCCGTCGCTCACGATCCGTAGACCTTCACCAGCGGCCGCGCCTCTGTGAGCAGGCGCTCTACCGCTTCGCCCACGTTGGCCGGGTCCCAACGTTCGCCGATGTCCACGGTTTGCTCGCGTCGATACCCGTCGAACGCGGTGATGGTCCCACCGAACACCTCCCACACTCGTCCCGAGACCGCCTTCGATTGCTCGCTGCAAAGCCATGCCACGAATGGCGACACGTTGGCAGGGTCATTGATGTCAAACCCTTCGTCGGGCTTTCTCATCGCCTCCGCGAACGCACCCTCGGTCATCCGTGTACGTGCGATCGGGCAGATCGCGTTCGCGGTGATGCCGTAGCGCCCAAGCTCGGCTGCCTGCACCAAGGTCAACGTCGCGATCCCGCCCTTCGCGGCGGAGTAACTCGATTGACCGACACTTCCAAGGACTCCTGCCCCCGAGGTCGTATTGACGATCCGGGCGTCGACCGGTTCGCCCGCTTTGACCTGCTGGCGCCAGTACGCCGCGGCGTGACGGGAGACACAGAAGTGCCCTTTGAGGTGCACGCCGATCACCGCATCCCATTCCTCCTCACTGCAACTGACGAACATCCGGTCGCGCACGAAGCCGGCGTTGTTGACGACGGCGTCGAGCTTCCCGTACTCGCTGACCGCTTGCCGGACCAAGTCCTCCGACTGCTGCCAGTCTGCGACATCGGCACCGTTCGAAACGGCCTCGCCGCCCATGTCTCGAATCGCGCGAACGACCTCCTCCGCGGGCGCACTCTCGCCCCCCTCGCCGTGGTTGCTCACGCCGAGGTCGTTGACAACGACCTTCGCGCCCTGCCGCGCCAGTTCGAGCGCATGTTCGCGCCCAATGCCTCGCCCTGCACCCGTGACGATGACAACGCGTCCTTCACAAATCTTCGTCATGCTTCACCTTCTGGGTTCGCTAGTCTGACCATGAGTTTGCCCCTGTGTTCGCCCGTGAAGAGCCTCAGCAGATGCTTGGGGGCCTCGTCCAGACCGTCCGCGATTTCGTTTCGGTATCGCAGGGCGCCGCTTCGAACCCACCGAGCAAGTTCGACGCGTGCGTCGTCAAACCGGCCCGAAAAGTCGAACGTCGTGAATCCCTGCATTCGCGCGCTCTTCGCGAGCAGCTGTAGATAGTTCTTCGGTCCGATGGGCCTCGACGACTCGTTGATCTGCGAGATCGCGCCGCATAGGACGACGCGCGCATGTCGGTTGAGGCGCGCTAGAACGGTATCGAGGATCTCGCCGCCGACGTTGTCGAAGAACACATCGACCCCGTCCGGGCAGTGTTCTCGAAGTCTGCCGGCGAAGCCGTCGGACTTGTAGTTGATCGCGCCGTGGTAGCCAAGCTCGTCGACGAGCCATGCGCACTTGTCGTCGCTGCCGGTGAGACCGATCACTCGGCACCCTCGAATCCTCGCGATCTGGCCGGCGATCGATCCAACACCGCCCGCCGCCGCTGACACGACAACCGTGTCCCCTTCTTTCGGAGTTCCAACCTCGAGTAGCCCAAAGTAGGCGGTCAGGCCGGTTCCTCCGAGAACACTCAGCATGGCGTGAAGCGGAAGCCCTTCGACGGGTTTGATCCTGCCGTGGAGGTTCTCGACTGGAACGACGGTGTACAACTCCCATGCCGCCAGCGCTTGAACCAGTTGCCCCGCGGGCCAATCGTCGTTCTGGGATTCCGCGATCTGAGAAAGCGTGCCGCTTCGGATCGGGGCGCCGAGCGCGATCGGAGGCAAGTACGAGCGCGTGTCGTTCATCCACCCACGGATCGCAGGGTCGATCGACAAGTAGAGGTTCTTGAGCAGGACTTCGCCCGCGCCCGGTCTGGCGACGGGCACCTCCGCGCGAGCGAAGTCGTCCGGGCCGGGCACCCCGAGAGGGCGCCTCTTGAGAAGTATCTGTCGATTCACTCGGTTCACGGGGCGCTCGGGCGTCGAGATCCTAGAGTGAAACATGTTTCATTTTGTGCAAGTAGACCCCGC
>JBCCEK010000079.1:0-17875 GCA_039030295.1 Myxococcota bacterium
CCTTCCTGGATCACGTACCCCATCCGTTGCCTGAGAGCGCCGACGCTCACCGGCGACACCTCTTCACCTTCGAAGCGAACGACGCCCCGGGTAGGTTGGATCAGTCCGACGATGAGCCTCAGCAGGGTTGATTTTCCGCAACCGCTTGGTCCAATCAGAACCGTCGTGCGCGCACGCGCGATCGGGAGATCGATCTCGCGGAGGGCGATCGAATCACCGAACGCCTTCGTGACGTGATCGATTTCGATCGAGGACCCGGAACCCATCTCACGAGATCCTGCGTCCGGATGTTTGAGATGGATTCGTGGCGACATGGGTCACGCGTGGTGACCATACACCAAGCGCGCCCATGTGCTGTCGAATGCTCGTGGCTACTCGGTCAGCGAGACCGTGATCCCGCACGCGCCGCCGCCCGTGCCGCCGGTTCCTGAGCCGTTGCCGCCACCTGCGGTGCCGCCGGTCCCAGAGCCGTTGCCGGCTCCGCCGGTCCCCGACCCATTGCCATTGCCGCCGGTGCCGCCGTTGGCTCCGTTTCCACCGTTGCCGCCATTGGCTCCGCTGCCGCCGTTGCCACCGGCTGCGCCGCTGCCGGCTGCGCCGCCGCTACCGCCAGCCGCGCCGCTACCGCCGGCACCACCTGCACCGCCAGCCGCGCCGCCACCACCAGCGCCACCTGCACCGCCAGCCGCGCCGCCACCACCAGCGCCACCTGCACCACCAGCCGCGCCGCTGCCGCCGCTGCCGCCGCTGCCGCCGCTACCGCCGGCCGCGCCGCTGCCGCCATTGCCGCCGCTACCGCCGGCCGCGCCAGAACCACCTGCGCCGCCAGCCGCGCCGCTTCCACCGTTGCCGCCGCTACCGCCGGCCGCGCCGCTACCGCCAGCGCCGCCAGCCGCGCCGCTACCGCCAGCGCCACCAGCCGCGCCGCTACCGCCAGCGCCACCTGCACCGCCCGCTGCGCCGCTACCGCCCGCGCCGCCGGTGCCGTTGCCGCCGGTCCCGCCCGTGCCTCCGTCTTCGACGCACGTGACGAGGACGGTCCAGCTGTCCATGCAGTAGTCGTACCCGTCGTCGCTCACGGTGATGGTCAACTCATGGTCGCCCGTCTCTTCACACGTGTAGAAGGTCGACTGTGCCGTGGGGTCTGCGAACGTGCCGCTATCTGCGGTCCACATGTATTCGACGGGGTCACCCTCGTGATCTTTGGCTTGAGAGCTGACGATGATCGCGTTGCCGATCGAGGTCTGCAACGGTGCGACGACCGCCTTCGTCAGTTCGGCGCAAACGTTGAATTTCCCGTTCGCGCGAACCGCGCCGAAGCGCTGGCCGACAGAGCATCGCAAGAGCACACCCACCTCGGTCGCCACGCCGATCTCGACGTCGAAGTCCGCCGAACCTCGGCACGTGGTCTCGCCGTCCTCGGTCACGGCCTCGAGTTCGATCATGTAGTCTTCGCCCGGCTCGATTCCGAAGATCTCCACCGACGGGGTCGCGTTCGGGTCGCTGGTGTCGATCACGCCCATCATTGGGTCCATGCCGTTGCCCGTGAGTACCCAACTGACCTCGTTGATGACGACGTTGAGGCCTTCGATGTCGATCGTGACATCGCTCTGAATGTCGAGGTCGACCACCAGGCTGGAGGAGCAGGGTGCGGACGACGATTCGCCGCTACAGCCCGCCACCAAAACGGTGGCGCCAAGCAACAGCGGCAAAGCCAGCTTTGGATAGGGCACGGTGGGTCCTTTCGCGCGGATGCACAACACGGCCGGGGCGTGGCCGAAGAGGGACGAGCGTACCCCGTATGGGCCCTGTCGGTAAACACAGAACGCCCAAAGTGTGGGGAAGAGCACACCTCGGCCCACCCCTTAACCCGCGGAATGAGCCGGTTGTTGGGCCTTTGGCGACCGCTACGGCCGTTTTGGGCTAGAAGGTTGGCGTGGAACTCTGGTTGCTCGCGCTATGGTCGGTATCTGGCGCCGCACTGCTGTTTACCCACCTCCTCATGGCCTGGCGCGTTCTCACCGGCCCGCTGGCCACTCCGTGGCGCTATCTCGGGTTCCTGGTGCCGGTGGCGACTCCGGTCGTCGCGTGGCGCGGCGGCAATCGATTGGGCCCGATCACTTGGCTCCTCTTCGTCGTGATCTACGCCTCCGCGCGGCTGGTCGAGGTGTCATGACCGTGGCCGCCCCGCACCCGTTGTTGCGAGTTCTGCTCCCGAGTGATCGCGTCGAACTCATCCAGCTGCAGCTCTGGGAACTTGGCGCGATCGGGTTCGAGCAGCACGACCAGACCACCATCGTTCCGGCAGAGGACGCCGAGACGGTCACCCTGACCGCAACCTTCGACGACGTGGCGCTCGCCGAGGCCGCGCGAGACGCACTTCCTCCGGAGCTCGACGTGCGTCTTGCCTTTACCGAGCCCGTCGATTGGGCGACCGAGTGGCGCCGCGGTTTCGGGCCACAACGCATCGGCGATCGCCTCTTGCTGCAGCCTTCCTGGGAAGCCGACGAAGCGCCAGGCGATCGCGCGATCGTGACGATCGACCCCGAGAACGCGTTCGGAAGCGGTGACCACGAGACCACGCGGCTCGTGCTCGCGGCCCTCGATCGGTGGATCAAAGGGGGCGAGACCGTGCTCGACGTCGGGTGCGGGAGCGGCATCCTCTCCATCTCGGCGATTCGACTCGGCGCGCGATCTGCGATCGGGGTCGATATCGAAGACGACGCCATCGAGGTCGCTCAGAGGAACGCCGCGCTCAACGGGGTCGAGCGGCGCTTCGAGGCCTCGCGCACACCGCTCGCCCAAGTCGCGGGTCGGTTCGACGTGGTCCTGGCCAACATCGAGACCCGTGTGCTGACTCAGATCCCTGAAGCACTCGCCGAGCGGATCGCCCCGGGCGGCATCTTGGTGCTGAGCGGCGTCCTTCGTGAGGAACACGACGCCATCCTCACCTCGTTTGATTCCCTCGAGCTGCTGGAGTCGCTGTCCGAGAACAACTGGTTGGCCTACGTGATGCGGGTTTCGCCGCCATGACGACGCGACGGCTCCACGTTCCGACGCTGCCGCCGTCCGGTGGAGTCGTCGCCCTTGGCGAGGCGTCCGCAAGGCATGTGCGCGTCCTTCGCATGGAGCCGGGGGACATCCTCGTGCTTTTCGACGGACAGGGCGCAGAGGCCGAGGCGCGTATCGAATCTCTCGATGGAGGCACGGTGCAGTGTCTTGCCGATCCGCCGACGCAGTCGCGCACCCGAACGACGCACATCGGCCTCATGCTTGCGGTGCCCAAGGGATCCAAGCTCGAGGGCTGCGTGCGGATGGCCACAGAGCTCGGGGTCGACGAGATCGCGCTCCTCGAGACCGAGCGAACCGTTCCCCGCTGGGCACCCAGCCGATCGCAGGCCAGAATCGATCGGCTGACCCGAGTCGCCATCGAGGCGGCTTCGCAGAGTGAACGTGCAGATGTGCCCATCCTTGCCGAGCCGGTGTCGTGCGATGTCGCGATGGCCAGGGTTTCACGAGGCGCGTACGGGGTCGTCTTTGCCGCACGCGCGGACACGCCTCTTGCGACGTTCGCCGCCCCGCCACCGTCTGTTTGGTGCGCGATTGGGCCGGAAGGCGGGTTCACCGACCGGGAGCTGGCACGGTTTCAAGAGCATGGGTTCGTTCCGGCGAGCCTCGGTAGCCTCGTCCTCAGGGTCGAAACCGCAGTGCCAGCCGCACTATCCTTGGTCCGGGACCGGGTAGACGGATTCGGACAAGTGCGTTGACACGCGCGCCGGCCGGAAGCCAACATGCGACCTGGGATGTCGGTGCTCGCCTCACTGTTGGTCCGTGATCAGCTGATCTCGATCGATCGTGTGCAGGAGGCCATCCAGGAGCAAGTGATGCGGGGGGGCAACCTCGACACCGTCCTGCTCGAGCTCGGCTGTCTCGCGGAAAACCCGATGAGTGCGTACTGCGCTGCTGTCTACGGGTTGATGCCGGCCACCCGTGCGGAGGTCATGGGCTCGGGTCTGGACGCGATCCGCAGCGTTCCGCGAGAGTTTGCCGTGCGCCACCGCCTCATTCCGCTCACTCGAGCCGAGGACGCGATCGTCTTGGCCGTCGACCGTCCGCTTCCGGACGCCATTCTCCGGGAGATTTCCTTCGAACTCGGCGTCGACCCCGTCCAGCGCGTCGCGAGCTCGGTTCGCATCGAAGCTGGGCTTGCGCGTCACTACGACATCGAGATGACCGCGCGAATGCGCAAGCTTGCCGAAACGCTCGACCGTCAGGACGAGGGAGAGGTGCCTTACGTGATGCCCTTCGAGGGGGTGGGGAAACGAAGCTCGCTGCCTCCGCGAAAGAAGATCTCAGGTTCCTATCCCCGCGTTGAATCATCGATTCCTGCGCCCGTCGGGATCGCCGATACCGAGCCCCCGCCGCCTTCGGGCTCACGGGATCGCTCTTCGGTGCCCGCGGGCACCTTTCGAGACTCCAACCCTGGCCGTGCCCGCGCCCAAACGCACTCTGGGTTCGTCGATGCCACGCGATACAGCCTCCCGCCTCGCCCTGCCGAGGTCCTGGGTCGCCCCGCCTCGCGCTCGAGGCGGCCTCCGGATCCGCGCCCGCGGTCGAATCCGCCCCCGCCCTCGGGTAGCGCATGGGACCCTGCCCCCCCGCCATCGGCCGATACGGAACCGCCTCCCGAGGCTCGGACGCGACGGCCCGTGCCCCACGATGCGCGCCGAGACAACGACGGCAGCGCGATCGTGCACGACGTCGTATCGCTGGGTCCCCACACCCCGAGTTCAGCGCCGCCGAGTGTCGATCCCGACCGGGTGCGAGCGGACTGGGTCCCCGCGCCGCCGCCCGAAGCTGCCGGTTCGCTCCCGAGTGTCATCGTGGACTTTGGCGATGAGGTAGAGCGACTGATCGACGCGATTCGAGACGCGGGCCCGGAAGACGAGATGGTGATCCTCCCGCTGCTGGCCCAGGGGGAAACCGCGTTGCCGGCCCTTGCCCGAGAGTTCCCTGGCCGACTGTGGTTCGATCGCCATGAACCCTATGCCAAGGTACCCGCCGGTCGCGATGTCTCTCCCGTCGCGCGGACCTTCGTCGCGTTCGGTCAACGTTCCGTCTCCTATCTCATCCCGCTGCTCGACCACAGCGACCCCGACGTGCGTTTCTACGCCACCCTGGTCGCATCCGAGTTCGTTCATCCCGACTTGGTGCCTGCGGTGGGCAAGCGGCTCTATGATTCCGATCCGGGGGTCCGTGCTGGCGCCTACCGTGCCCTCAGCGTTCTCTACGCCTGCGAGCTCGAGTTCGACGAACTCGTCGAACGGCTCCGTGCAGCGGCGCGCGACGGTCGCAAGTTGCCGGTCCAAGTCACTTCCATCGAGGCGCTCGGCCGTCTTCGAGACGTCGACTCCTTCGAGTTCTTGGTCTCCCTGCTCGACAGTCCCGCCGTCGAGGTCATTCGGGCAGCCCACGCCAGTCTCGTGCGTCTGTCTTGCCAGGACTTCGGGACGGGCCAGAAGAAATGGCGCGCATGGTACGACAAGCAGCTCTCTAGGCATCGGGTGGAGTGGCTGATCGACGCGCTCACGCACACCGACGAGCGCCTTCGACGCCGGGCCGGCGACGAGCTGAAGCACCTGACCCAAGAGTACTTCGGTTACCACCCGGGCCACGCCAAACGTGAGCGAGAGGCCGCGCAGCAAAAGTACCGCCGTTGGTGGCACGAAGTAGGGAGCCGAATGTTCCGATACGACGAGCGCCCGAGTTCTGGCCACGCCGGTCGCCAGTGATAGACTCGCGCGGCTAGCCGAGTTCATCGTGCGCGTCTCCAGGCTTCTCACCATCGTCGGTCCGACCGTCACGCTTTATGTGATCGCCGCCCGGTTCTCCCTCGGTGTGGCCACGGGGCACCCCTGGCTTCTCGGACTACTCGCACTCCTCTTGTCGCTCATGCCCCTGCGCTTGGTGTGGGTACCGCCGCCTAGAGCGTCCGAGCCGCTGGCCTTCATGGCAGCCGCCTTTGCCGTTGCTGTCGCATCGTCCGGGGTGGATCAGGGCGTGCTCGCCTGGACTCACGGAGGTGCCTGGCTGGCTGCCTGCCTGACTGCGCTTGGCCTTGGGCTCCGCGGGCTTCTGCGAAACGCGGTCCGCGCCCTGTCGATCATCGCTGCCGGCGGCGTGGGTATCGTGCTCGCCTTGGTGTTCCCAACCCCTGATCCCGGGGATGCTCTCGCGTCTGCTGGTCTTGCTTGCCTGGTGGCCGCGGGGTTCGCGCATATGCTCAGTCAGTTCCGAAGCGGGCATCGGGTCGAAGGCGTTCTGATTGCCCTCGCGATGGTCAGCGTCGCCGTATCGGTGGCTGTGGTCTGGATCGGGTCTTTCACGGGTGAGTTCGAGGCGGTCGTCGAATCTTCTGTGGCTGCAGTGCTATGGCTTGGGCACCTCGCCTGGGTCGACCCCGAACACAAGTCGCTACGGCGAAGTGGGATCGCGTTCGTCACGGCCTGCCTCGTGTCGTTTGGGGTTGGGCTCGGTTTGGCGTCTTCGTCGATCGACTCGCCGACCGGGTTCGGGACGGCGTTCGCTGCGATCGGGATCGTTTGGTGGGCGGTCTACAACCTGACCCAACGACTGTCGGCTCGTGCCGCCTGGGCGGCGCCAGGGGGTTTGGCCGACTACGCCAGGACGGCCAAACGCAACTTGCTCGGCCTCGCAGGTCTCGACGAGATCGCCGTCGGGGTGCTATCGCCGTTCGCGAAGAGCTTCGACGTTCAGGGGTGTGCGATCTACGCGCTGCATCCCCTGACTCGCATTCGACTTGGCGATCACGGGCAGCCCCAAATCCGGTCGACCGAAGCTCCGGAGACCTGGGTTCGCGGCGCGTTGGACGCGCCTACTGGAGTGCTCGACTTCGTGGCTTTACGGGCCCGAGTGGTTCGCGAACCCGGGATCCGCGAGTTGGTCGATTCCATGGCGCGTTCCGAGACGGGTGTGATCGTGCGGTGTACGCACCTCGATCACGTCGAGGCCTTCCTCACGATTCCCCTTGGCTCGCGAGAGGAGCCCCTCACGACCGTCGAGTTGCAGGCCTTGGGCGGGCTTGGTCACGTGCTGGGCGGTGCCCTGTCGTCGGGCCTCGCTCAGCGGCGCGCCGAGAGTCACATTCGAGCGCTTTCGTCACAACGCCGGGATGCGGAAGACCGCGTCAGTGCGCTCGAGGGGGAGTTGGCCCAGTTGCGCAGTCAGTTTGACGTCTTCGGGCAAGGCCTCGCCGACGAGCAGTCGCTTCACGTGGCCTACAGCGCCCGCATGCGAGACGTGCAGATGCGGGCCATCGAGCTCGCGGCCACGTCGGAGCCGGTGTTGCTGGTCGCGAGAGCCGGTGCGCCTGCGCTACCTGTTGCGCGCTTCATCCATGATCGAGGCCCGCGCTGGGAGGGGCCGTTCGTGATTCGCGACTGCACCTCGTGGCCGGCTGGCGCTGGGGGGGCGCCTCGGACTGACGAGGCGGCACCCGACAGGTTCGAGTGGGGCGAGGGGGTTCAGCGAGGAACTCTCGTCTTGCGTGATGTCCCCGCCCTTCCACGGGAGGCCCAGCGGGAACTTGGCGCGTGGCTCCGCGAAGGGCGCGCCGAAACCGAAGACGTGCGGCTGGTCGCGATCTCGCGGCTCCCCGTGCACGAACTCACTCACCGCGGCATCGTCGATGCCGACCTCGCGGCGATGCTCTCCGCGGCGGAGGTCAAGGTCCCCTCCCTTCGTGATCGGCGCGAGGACGTACCTTCATTGGTGCTCTTCGCCATCGATCGGGCGTGCCGTGTTCTCGGCTCCGAACCGATCGGCATCGATCAAGAAGCGATGTCGAAGCTCGTCGCTCACGATTGGCCGGGCGATGTTGCCGAGCTCGACTTCATCATCGAGTCGGCGGTGTCGAGAGCCCAGGGTTCCGTGATCGCGCCTGCCGATCTTCCACCGCTTACCTGGCCGTCGGCAAACGATGGCGTCGCCCTCGATGGGACGTACACCGAGGTCGAACGCCGGCTCCTCGAGCGTGCGTTGCTTCGTGCGGGCGGAAACAAGAGCGAGGCCGCGCGAATTCTCGGCCTCAAGCGGACCACGTTCGTCGACAAACTCCGGCGACTCGGCGTCGACAAGAGCGCACCTTCGAGTGCACAGGATCGGGCGGCCAGTTGATGGAGCGTGTTCTGCTCTGGGACGTGATGGGCACGCTCGTACACGATCCCTTCCGCGTCGAGATGCCCGCCTTCTTCGGCATCAGCTTCGAGGCTATGATGCGATCCAAGCACCCAAGCGCTTGGATCGAGTTCGAGCTCGGGCAGCGAACGGAGCGAGAGTTCCTCGACGACTTCTTCGTCGACGGGCGCGCCTTCGACCACCCGGGGTTTGTTGCCTCCGTCGTCGACGCTTACGCGTGGCTGAGTGGCATGGAGTCCCTTCTCGGCGAGCTCCACGCGGCGGGCTGCGCGATGCACGCGTTCTCGAACTATCCCTCTTGGTACGGGTTGATCGAGGACAAGCTCCGCCTCTCTCGTTTTCTCGAATGGTCGTTCGTGTCGTGCCAGATCGGCGTCAGGAAGCCCGACCCGCGCGCGTACGGGTTGGTCGTCGATCGGCTCGGCATATCGGTCGACCGCCTCCTGTTCGTGGACGACCGCGAAGACAACTGCAGGGCCGCGCGCGAGGCCGGGATCGACGCGGTGTGTTTCTCAGGCGCGACCGATCTTCGACCCATCCTGATCGACGCGGGCCTCCTTTCGACCTAGGCGTCGGTGGCGTGGTGCTTCGACCACCATCGCTCGTAGTGGCGCTGCGCGGTCAGGAAGTCCTCCCGCGGCGACGCCTCGGTGAGGGCCGGGAGGAAGCGCGTGAGGCGCCACAGCTCGCGAGATGCCAACAGCCGAATGTTCGCCCGCGCGTCGCCAAGCCCCTCGATGAGCCACTGGATTCGAATCTCCTGACCTCGCTCGGCCAGCCAACGAAGCCAAGGTTCGCGAAGAAACCCGAAATCGTGGGCAGACAGCACCCGAAGGCCAACTCTCGATGCCGTCGCGATGCCACGGTCGTCGTCGGTCAATAGGTCGACGAACAGAGCAGCGGAGGCCTCGTCTCGCAGCTGCGTCAGCGCGGAGATCGCTCGGCGCCGAGACCCGAGGGGCTCAGACTCGTTGCCCGCCGCGCAGCGCAGATCTGCTAGCGCTTCGCGATAGATCGGTTCGTGCTGATACGCGCTCAGCAAATGCAGCGCGACGCGACGGCAGTCACGGTCTTCGTCGAGGGTCGCGCGGCAAAGGGGCGCCACCAGTTCGGGTGTGCTCAAGCTGTCACACAGGATGATCGCGTAGTAGCGAACCTCGCTGGACGGATGTCGCATCAGCCGCGCGATGTAAGGGATCGCTTCGTAGTCGAACGCGACGAGCGCCTGTGCGGACGCCGAGATTTCCTCGGGTCTCGGAAGCCTCGAGTCGGTGGCCAGGGAAGGTCGCCAAAGTGGGCCGGGAAAGCTCCGACTGAGCTCTTCGAGTGCGAAGTTACCGAGAGGCAGAAGGCGGCGAATCGACGCGGGCGTTTCTTCAGGCCGGAGCGTGATCAGCTCGTCGACCATGACCCGCGCGCGCCGCGCAGGCGGTGGCGGCGACACGACCTTGTCGAGCTCCGGGGCGGGCCGCGGCGCCGGCGGCGCTTTTGCGCGAACACGCGAGCCTTGGTCTTCGGGGCGCACCGTGGGGAGTACCCCGGCGGGCAACGTATGCCGTCGTTTACGCCCGTCCACGAAACCATCATACCAGGCTGCGTCCGCTTTTTGGACGGCTCGCTAGTGCGACCGGGATTTCGCGGTCAGACTACGCCGCATGTATCGCATGATCGCCCGTACGCTCGACGGGCCCGACGCACTCGTGCTCGAGGAGGGCGATCGCCCCGTTGTGGGGCCGGGAGAGGTCGGAATCGACGCTCGCGCCATTGGCTGCAACTTCTTCGACACCCTCATCACCCGGGGCAAATACCAGGTGCAGCCGGATCTCCCCTTCGCCCCAGGCGCCGAAGTCGCCGGCGTCGTTTATGCGGTCGGCGAGGGCGTTGTCGGCCTTTCGACAGGGGATCGCGTTAGCGCGCTCGTGCCCTACGGCGCCTATGCCTCGGAGCTCGCCGTGCCGTCGGATCGCGTGTTCCCGATCGCGGACGCCGTGTCCTTCGAGGACGCGGCCGCGACCGGGTTGGTGTATCAGACTTCGCACCTGGCCTTGGTCCACCGCGCCGGCCTTCAGCCGGATGAGACCCTGCTCGTCCACGCCGCTGCCGGCGGTGTGGGCCTTGCGGCCGTCCAAATCGGTGCCGCGCTTGGGGCCCGGGTCATCGGGACGGCTGGCACTCAGGACAAGCTCGACCTGATTGCCGCCGAGGGGGCTTCGGCGACCATCAACTACCGCGACGAAGACTGGGTTGCCCGGGTCAAAGCGCTGACGGACGGACGTGGCGCAGACGTGATCTACGATCCGGTTGGGGGTGACACGTTCGACCTGTCGACCAAGTGCATTGCGTTCGAAGGTCGGCTGTTGATCGTCGGTTTCGCCAGCGGTCGAATTCCAAATGCGGCCATGAACCGAGTGCTGGTCAAGAACTTCTCGTTGGTCGGGATCCATTGGGGTCTCTACTTCGACAAGGACCCCGACGTGCTCCACGAGTCCCAGCGCGCGCTGTCGGAGATGCAAGCCCGTGGTCAGATCAGGCCCATCGTGACCGGACGCTATCCCCTCAAAGACGCGGCGGAGGCGCTTCGAGCCCTCTCTGATCGGAAAACAACAGGCAAGATCGTCCTCATTCCGTAGAGGGCGGGCCGCCGGCCGCCGCATGGAAGCGGTCGAGGACCACACCTGCGATCGCCTCGTGTGCGCCAAGCGGTTCCGAGACGACGAACTTGGTACCCGGATGCAGCGCCGCGGCCTCTGCCAACAGCCGCGGCACATCTTCGGTCACGTGTCGGCCCGGGGCCAGCATGAAGGGATGGGCGACGACGGTGGTGGCGCCGAGTTCGACGCACTTCGCGAAGCCGTCTCGGATGGACGGCTCCGCGAGCTCCATGTGCGCCACCTCGACGATGCTTCCCGGAGCCGACCGAGCGCGAACGAGATCCGCGACTTGGCCGATCAGCGCGTTCGCCGCTTCACGCCGGCTTCCGTGATCGATCATGAGAAGTGCAACTCGCTCAGACACGTTTGTTGGCTAGGACTTTGGGGACGTCGTTGCCCTTGTCAAGAACGCTCGGCGTTTCAAAGGACTGCACGGAGGGCGCGCTCGACTGCCCCTTCGTAGCCGCCCCCGAAGAGGTTCACGTGCACCAGCAGTGGGTACAGTTGATAGAGAGGCACGCGTTCGCGCGCGCCCGGCTCGAGTGGAAACGCCTCTTCGTAGGCGTCGAACACGCGCGCACCAAACCCTCCGAAGAGTCGCATCATCGCGAGGTCGATTTCGCGGTGGCCTCCATAGACGGCCGGGTCGACCAGACACGGCTCGCCGTCGCCGTCGACGTATAGGTTGCCTCCCCAGAGGTCGCCATGAAGTCGCGCGGGTGGCTCCGGTGCGCCGGTCCTGTCGGCGATGCGTGTCTCGAGTGCTCGGCATGCTTCCTGGGTGGCATCACGAAGGAGCCCTCGATCCACCGCCATGCGAATCTGAGGTTCCAATCGCCGCTGCCAATAGAACGACGCCCAGGTGTCATTCGACCGGTTGTCTTGGGGGAGCCTGCCGATGAAGTTGTCCTGTCGGTGCCCAAAAGAAGGAGCTCCCCATCGGTGTAGGGAAGCAAGCCCCTGACCCAACGCGTTCTCGAACCCCGACTTCGGTCGGCCCGGGTTGAGCCACTCGATAGCAAGGAACGCAGGCTTCGCGTCGGAGTACGCGAGCACCTTCGGTATCCGCAGCGCCTTCGGCTCGTCGAGCCAGCGCAGTCCGTCGGCTTCCGCCTCGTACATTCCTGGCGGAGCGGACGCATGGGTCTTCACGAACACGGGTCCCTGGCCTTCCAGAACGACACGGTAGGCGTCGTTGATGTCGCCGCCGCTGACTGGGGTGGCCTCCTGGGTCTTCGCGCCGAGCGCAGCCTCGAGCGCCCGTCGGAGGGCCGCCTTCATAGGGTGTGCTTCTTGCGAACGTGATGCAGGAGTCCGCGCGCCGCCGATAGACAGACGTCCAGTACGTGCTCGAAGCCATCTTGGCCCCCGTAGTACGGGTCTGGCACCTCGGCGCCTCGGGGTCCGTCCGGGTCGAAATCCCGAAAGAGGACGACCCTACGCCGATCACTCTCAGTCGGGGCGAGCTCTTGCAGGTGGCGATAGTTGTTCTGGTCCATCGCGATGACGTAGTCGAAGCGAGAGAAGTCTTCGCGATCGAATCGCCGGGCGCGCCCTTCGAGCGTCACTCCGCGGCGTTTGGCGGTTGCGGTTGCGCGGCGGTCCGGTGGCTCGCCCTCGTGCCAAGCGCCGGTGCCCGCGCTGTCGAGGTGGAACGCATGCGCGAGCCCCTCCGAGTCCACCAGATGTCGCATCGCCGCTTCAGCCGTTGGGGAACGGCAGATGTTGCCAAGACAGACGAAGCAGATGCGGACGGCCATCGTCAGGGTTGTAGCAGCACTTTTCCGATGTTCTTGCCGTCTTCGATGTACGCGTGTGCGGCCGGCGCGTCGTCGAACGAGAACGCACGGTCGACGTGGGGTTTGATCTGTGCGGTCTCGTAGAGCCCGAGGAGCGCGTACATCTCTTCCGAGATCAGCTCGGCTTCGTCCCAAAGGTGACCCATGTTGACCCCGGCTACCCCTCGGTTCTCGTGCATCAGCGACATGGGTGACCACTTGGGCATGCGTAGGAGTTGCCCGATGACGTGCAGGATCCTTCGCTTGCCGAACTTGGCCATGTTGGCCCACCCGAACGGGATCAGCATGCCGGCGGGCCGAAGCAACGAGTAGCCCTTCTTCCAATCGGTACCCCCAAGCGCATCGAGCACGAGGTCGACACCCTTGCCGTCGGTCAGCTCGCGAACCTCCTCGGCGTAGTCGACCGAGTGGTAGTCGATCGGGTGGTCGCAGCCGTTCTGCCGCACGTGGTCATGCTTGGCGGCGGACGCTGTCCCATAACTCACGACACCTTCGACAGAACGGCAGAGCTGACTGGCTGCCGTCCCGACTCCACCGGCGGCTTGGTGAATGAGCACATGGTCGCCCGGCTTGATCCGGAAGACCTCGAACAGCATGTGGTACGCCGTCAGGTAGTTGACCGGAAGGGCGGCGGCCTCCTCGAACGACATCTGGTCAGGCATCGGGAAGGTGTTGATCATCGGAACACAGACCGTGTCCGCGTAGCCGCCAAACCTCGTCATGGCGATCACACGCTGGCCCGCGGTTCGCTCCGTGACACCGTCGCCCACCGCGTCGATCTCGCCGGAGACCTCGTAGCCGACCACCATCGGTGGTTTGGGCGCATCCTGGTAGAGACCCTGACGCGCCATGATCTCGGCAAAGTTGATCCCGGACGCACGCACCCGGACCCTCACTTCGCCCGGCCCCGGCGTCGGGTCCGCCGCTTCGCGGACTTCGAGGACGTCAGGAGTTCCGTACTTCGGGATCCATACAGCTCTCATGGTGGAGGAGTACGGCTGCGTCGTTTCATGTCAAGGTCGGCGCCCCATGGTATGATCCAACTATGGACGCGGTACTGGCACCGGACATCTACGTGAACGCTTCGGTTTCCCTCGGGTCGCCTCCCGAACGGGTGATCCGGCGAGTTTTGGGGGGTGCCGAACCGGCCAAGACCTCCAACTGGGTCCTCGAGCGTATCGAGTCCATGCTCCGCGCTCTGCCTGAGTTCAAGGACGACGCGGTCGACCAGCAGATGCAAACCATTCGCAATCTCGTCGAGGTGGTCGAGACCAAAGACTTTTTTATCGAGGATTGGCGCGAGGCCCTAAGCGCCCTTGCATCGAAGGCCGGTGTGGCGCGGGTCCTCACCGATCACCCCGATTTGCTGCGTGAAGGCGAGCATCAGGGCGTCCGTTTTGTCTCGTCGGATCACTGGCTGGACGAACAGGCGACCCCACCGCCGCCGCCGCGCCCCTGAAAACCGCAGCTTGAGCTACCGGTCGCCCGACTGCTACAGCGTTGCGGTGGCCAGCCCTTTCCTACCCGAAAAAGAGGAGATCAAGCGTCGTCTCGAGGGACGCTACGTCGGGTCGGTCCCACACAACCGTGCCCTGGGGCTCAGCGTACACAACTATCGTCCGGAGCACCTCTCTCTGTGCCTTCCGTACCGCGAGGACCTGGTCGGCAATCCGGAGACCCGCGTCTTGCACGGAGGATGCATCACGAGCCTGATCGACGCGACCTGCGGAGGGGCCGTGATCCTGTCTTTGGTGGCACCACGCCGGATCGCGACGCTCGATCTGCGAATCGACTACGTGCGACCCGCCATTCCGGACCAAGATGTGATCTGCGACGCGCACTGCTACAAGATCACCCGCAACGTCGCGTTCGTTCGGGCTTCCGCGCACCATGGGGACGACGCCAACCCCATCGCAACCGCGTCGGGCACCTTCGTGGTCTTTAGCGACGACAGCGCGCCGGGAGCGAATCCTTGAACCGCGTCCGCGACGCGGTCGCCGAATTGCGATCCACTGGGGATTTCAGCGCGCTCGAAGCGCTCATCCCGTACTCGAAGTTCATGGGCATCACCGCCACCATCGAGGACGACGACGTGCGCGCCACGATGCGGTACTCGGACCACTTGGTCGGGAACCCGGTCGCCCGGAAGCTCCACGGCGGCACTCTCGGTGCCCTCCTCGAATCGACGGCCATCTTCAAACTCCTTTGGCACGGCGAGACTCACGAGGTTCCGAAGACGATCAACATCACGGTCGAGTATCTGCGCGGGGCGGACACGAGTGATGTATTCGCCCGCGCCGAGTTCACGCGTCATGGGCGTCGGGTGGCAAACGTGCGCGTGTTCGCGTGGCAGTCGGATCCTGCGCGGCCCGTCGCTGTGGCGACCGCCCATTTCTTGCTCATCCCCGAATGACATCCTCTGTGACATCTCCTCAGCCGATTCACGGCTTGACCAACGACGAGCTTTGGTCACGTGCGAAAGCCTGTTTGCCACGGGGCCACGGCGTCGCGCGCCGGCTTCATCGACGGGTGATGTGCGAAGGCGAGTTCGACCCTGCGGCGCTCGGCGTGGGGCCGCGTGCATGCGACGCCTGGCGAACGCACTTCGCCTTTGAGCTTCCCGAGGTGGTCGCGGTCCATTCCGACGAGGGTGTTCACGGAACCACGTCCAAAGTAGTTCTGCGACTCCACGACGGGCTCGAGATCGAGACGGTACGGATTCCCATGGGGCGCGCGCGGTACACGCTTTGCGTCTCGAGCCAAGTCGGTTGCAAGATGGGGTGCGAGTTCTGCGAGACGGGCCGAATGGGGCTTCTACGCCACCTTTCGACCGACGAGATCATCGCGCAGCTCTTGGTTGCGAGGCACCGGCTCGGCTGGACGGTGCGAAACATCGTGTTCATGGGGATGGGTGAGGCCCTCGACAATGCGGACAACGTCATCGCCGCACTCCGGGTCTTGAATGACCCGGCTGGTCTATCGATCGCGCAAGAACGCATCACGGTGTGTACGGTCGGTGGGGTCGCCGGGATCGAGCGTCTCCAAAGCGAGGGTCTTCGTCGGCTCAACCTGTCGATCAGCCTCAACGCGGCCAACGACACACTGCGAAGTCGCATCATGCCCATCAACCGGCGCGACGACCTAGCGACGCTCCAGCGAGCTCTGATGTCGTATCGACCACGACCCAACTTTGCACTGGGGGTCAACTACTGCCTGCTGCCCGGCGTGAACGATACCCGACAGGACGTGCGTGACATCGCAGCCTTCTGCGAGCCGCTCGGCCGCGTGCTCGTGAACGTGATCCCGTACAATCCCGGAAGAGCGCCGATGACACGAGCACCGGTCGACGCCGAGGTCGACCGCTTCATCGAATGGCTTCGAACCGAGGGCCTTCCGGTACGACAGCGGGTCACCAAGGGGCGTAGCGTGATGGCGGCGTGTGGTCAGCTCGGAGATCCGGATGCGCGTGCCAAGAGGCGCCTCCGCGCGGTCCGCTAGACCGCTCTCACCTGAGAGCGGTCTAGGAACGCTTCTTCTTGCCGCGGTATCGCACCCGTATCGGGGTGCCGCGGAATCCGAAGCGTTTTCGGATCTGGTTGACCACATAGCGTTGGTAGCTGAAGTGGATGCCCTTGGGCTCGTTGGTCATGACGACGAACGTCGGTGGCGCCGTGCTCGCTTGGGTGACGTAGTAGAGGCGCACCGCTCGGTGGTGCATTGTCGGTGGGGGGTGGCGTTCGAGCACTTCCTCGAAGAACCGATTGATCTCCGCTGTGGGCACGCGTTTTCGGTGCTCGGCGACCGCATCTTCGATCCGACCGAGAAGCGCGCTGACGCCGCTGCCCTTCAGGGCGCTCACCGTCACAAGCGGGGCCCATGGCGCGAACGCCAAGATCTCACGCGTGCGATCCATCGCCTTCTTCCGAGCGTCGCGATCCAACAGGTCGACCTTGTTGAGTCCGAGGATGAGAGCGCGCCCCCGATCCTTGGCCAGGCCTGCGATTTTGGCGTCCTGCTCACCGACCCCGGCTTCGCCATCGATCATCAACACGACCACGTCGCTCCGCTCGATTGACCGAATCGCTTGCAGCACGCTGAGGCCTTCGATGCCGCGGTCCTTCTTCGTGCGGCGCTTTCGGCGGATTCCGGCCGTGTCGATCAGGATGAGCCGCTTGCCGTCCCGCTCGATGAGCGTGTCCACACTGTCTACGGTGGTCCCCGGCCGATTGTCGACCAGCTGACGGTCCTCCCCGCACAGTCGGTTGACCAGCGACGACTTGCCGGCGTTGGGGCGCCCGATGATCGCGACTCGTGGGACCTCGAGATCGACCTCCGGCTCTTCGATGACGTCGGGCAAGCTCTGCGCGATCGCGTCCTCGAGCTCCCCGATACCTCTCCCGTGCAGCGCGGAGATCGGCAGGATCTCTTCGAGGCCGAGCTCGTAGTACGATACGGCCTCGAGCGATCGCTTCTCGGAGTCCGCTTTGTTGGCCACGAAGATCACCGGCTTGCCCGCGTCGCGCAGCAACGCAACCGCCTCGCGGTCGGCCGGGAGCGGGTCCACCGAGGCGTCGACGACACAGATGACGAGGTCGCACTCCTCGAGGGCGAGCCGCACCTGTGTAGCGATCCCCGCCTTCATCGGGTCGTCGCTGTCGGGGTCGAAGCCCCCTGTGTCGATCAACACGAACTCTCGGCCGAGGACAAAGGCGTCCGCGTAGTGTCGGTCGCGAGTGACTCCAGGCGTGTCCTCCACGATGGCGATGTGTTGCCCAGCCAACCGGTTGAAGAGCGTGCTCTTGCCGACGTTCGGTCGGCCAACGATTGCGACCAATGGTTTGCCTCGTACCGATCCAGCCGGTCGACGTTTTTGGTTTCGGCGGTCCACTATGGTTCGCCTTCCGCGATCGCGAGTTGGCGGGCCTTCACCGGATCCCGTGTCCATCCCGGGACCGCCTTGACCCATAGGCGGAGGTACACCTTGCGCTCGATCATGGATTCGATCTGCGCGCGCGCCTCGGTGCTGATGCGCTTGATGGTCTCGCCCTTGTTGCCGATGACGATCGCTTTGTGGCTTGGCTTCTCGACGATCAGCGTTCCTTCGATGCGCGTCAGGTCGGGCTTCTCCTCGTAGGTGTCGAGCCGGCACGCGATCCCGTGTGGAACCTCCTCGCGCGTATTGAGCATGGCTGCCTCCCGAATCAGCTC